>DATDBB010000198.1:0-4978 GCA_036525085.1 Allobosea sp. | reverse complement strand
ATAGAGGACCTTCGCCTTGCCTTCGTAGATGCGACGGCGGCGATTCATTGGGATGTACCGTGGCTTGAGGAAATCCAAAGGTCGGCCTTTCTCTGGACGCAGGTCACCCTGCGGCGGGATCTGGGCCCCTGATCAGCCGGTTCGGCACCAATCCGTGCTGATTCCGATCAGGTTGGAATCAGCGTAGACCGCGCTGCCGGCCGGCTCAATATTCACGCGACGGAGGTTAAGGTCGCCTGAGTGCCCGCTATATGGCCCTTCTGCAGTGCAAACGCAACAAACGGGTCCGGGCCTCGGGTTTCGCGGGCGTTGCCCGTTCCGCGGCGCGAACCACAATCCGGACTGGCCTCGCGTGGCGCGGCATCCTATATGGCAGCGACGAGCCTTCCTGAGCCCTTCCAGGCCGTGCCCCGCGAGAGGACTTACCCGCATGACCACCTTCGATCAGCGCAAGGATGCCTTCGAGTCCAAGTTCGCCCTCGACGAGGAGCTGCGCTTCAAGGCGACGGCGCGGCGCAACAAGCTGCTCGGCCTGTGGGCGGCGGCGAAGCTCGGCAAAAGCGGCGCCGATGCGGACGCCTATGCGAAGGCGGTCGTCGTGGCCGATTTCGAGGAGGCCGGCGACGAGGACGTCGTGCGTAAGGTCAAGGGCGATTTCGCCGCTGCCGGCGTTTCGGCGAGCGACGAGGAAATCCGCCAGGTGATGACCGAGCTGCTGATCAAGGCGGCCGAGGAAATCCAGGCCGGCCGCTGAGCCGGGCGGGCTGCCGGATTCAGGTCGCCTGAAAAACGCAGGGCGTGATTGAAGCGGGCGCATGGGCGCCCGTTTGCTTTTCCGGCCCTGCCCGGTCCAACGTGGCGCACCCGCCTCGCTATCCAAGAGCGGGCCTGCAACGGATGAAACGCGCCATGGCCACACCGACCGTCCTGTCTTCGCTCGCCGATCGCCTCGCCAAGGGCGACACGATCGTCTCGGCCTGGTGCGGCCTGCCTGAGCCGAGCATCGCCGGCCTGCTGGCGCGCGCGAATTTCGACGCGGTGACGCTCGACATGCAGCACGGGCCGATCACGCTCGGCGAGGTCATCAAGGCCGTGCCGCTGATCAACGCCGCCGGCAAGCCGGCGCTCGCGCGCATCCCGGTCGGCGAGTTCCAGAACGTCTCGCGCCTGTTCGATGCCGGCGTCTCGGGCGTCATCGCCCCGATGATCAACACGATGGCCGATGCACGCACCTTCGCGGCCTATTCGAAATATCCGCCGATGGGCGAACGGAGCTGGGGCAGCTATGGCGGCCTCGGCGCCTCAGGGCTCGATCAGAACGGCTATCTGCGCGAAGCGAACCGCTTCTCGCTCTCCTTCGCCATGATCGAGACGCGCGAGGCGATGGCGATCCTCGACGACATCCTGGCGCTGGACGGCATCGATGCGGTCTTCGTCGGCCCCTCCGATCTCTCGATCGCGCTGTCGGGCGGCAAGGAGGTCAATCCGCTCTCGGCCGAGGTCGACCAGGCGATCCGCCATATCATCGCCCGCGCATCCGCTGCCGGAAAGCCGGTCGCGATCTATGCGCAGTCGGCCGAGCGGGCCAAGGCCTTCCTCGACATGGGCGCGAAGCTCGTTACCGTGATGAGCGATAGCGCCTTCCTGCGCTCGGCCGCCGATGTCGCGCTGAAGGTGGTGGGACGCTGAAGCTTTGGGGCGCTGAACGTCAGGCGTTGACGCCCTCGCGCGACTTGAGGGCGGCGTAATAGGCCCAGAGCAGGCGGGCGGCGACGCCCCGCCAGGGGCGCCAGTTCTCCGCCAGCGCCTCCAGTTCGGCCGCCCTTGGGCGTGCGGGCAGGCCGAAGGCGACGCGCGCGGCTTCCTGGATCGCGAGATCGCCTGCCGCGAAGCCATCGCGATGGCCGAGGCAAAACAGGAGATAGATATCCGCGGTCCAGGGGCCCACGCCTGAGACCGCTGTCATCAAAGCGTGGACCTGCTCTGGGGTCGCTGTTTCGAGCGCTTCGAGGGTGAGCTCTCCTCCGGCAATGGCGGCCGCGACCGCGCGCATGGTCCGCTGCTTCGGGCGTGACAGGCCCGACAACCGCATCTCCTCATCCGTGGCGGCGAGGACGCGCTCCGGCGTCAGCGGAGCCAGCACCGCCTCAAAGCGGGCCCAGACGGTGCGGGCGCTCGCGACCGAGAGCTGCTGCGAGACGATGATGGCGGCAAGGCCGGCAAAGCCGCCCTCGCGCCTGCGCAGGGGCGGAACGCCGGTGCGCTCGATGATCGCGGCCCAATCCGGATGGAGCGCGCGCAGCGCCGCCATGCCCTCTTCGAGATCCGCATCGCAGGTGATCTTGTGCATCGTCATATCAGCGCGCAGGATTGTGCCCAGTCTCGTCAGCAACTGCCATCGTCATTCTCTCTGCGTCATTCCGGACAAGCCGCGAAAGCGGCGCAGATCCGGAATCCATTATAGAGCGTCGGCGCTCTTCGATGGATTCCGGGCCTCCGCTGCGCTGCGCCCGGAATGACGGGTGCGGGTTGGTCGAAGAGAGTGGCTTGGCCACCAGGGAGCAAGACCATAGACACGCAGTATGGCCTCGTCCCCTCCCGATACCGCGCAGCCGGTTCTGCGCTTCGCGCCCAGTCCGAACGGGCGGCTGCATCTCGGGCACGCGCTGTCGGCGCTGACCAATGAGCGCTTCGCGACGCGGATGGGCGGGAGGCTTTTGCTCCGGATCGAGGATATCGACCGCGAACGCTGCACGCCCGAACTGGAGCGAGCGCTGCGCGAGGATCTGGACTGGCTGGGGATCGGCTTCGATCTACAGGTGAGGCGCCAGTCCGAGCATTTCGACGATTATGCCGCCGCTCTCGACGATCTGCGCCGGCGGGATCTGGTCTATCCCTGCTTCTGTTCGCGCCAGCAGGTGCGGCTGGCGGTCGCGGCGCAGCAGGCGACATCGGGCAAAGCCTGGCCGGCCGATCCGGACGGCGCGCCGCTCTATCCGGGCACTTGCCGCGTCCTGGGCCGGGCGGAGGCGCAGGCGCGCATCGCCGCCGGCGAACCGCATGTGCTGCGTCTCGACATGGGGCGGGCGCTGGCCGTGGCGGGTCGTGAGATGTCCTATGTCGTGTTCGACGAGGCGGGGCAGCGCGGTGCCGTGCAGGCCCAGCCGGAGCGCTGGGGCGATGTCGTGCTGGCGCGCAAGGACGTTCCCACCAGCTACCATCTTTCGGTCGTGATCGACGATTCGCTGCAAGGCGTGACCCATGTCGTGCGCGGCAAGGACCTGGAAGCCGCGACCGACATCCATGCCCTGCTGCAGCGCCTGCTCGGGTTGCCGACGCCGCTCTATCATTTTCATGCGCTGCTGACCGATGAGGCCGGACGCAAGCTGGCCAAGAGCCGCCAGTCCGAAAGCCTCGCCGATCTGCGGGCGCAGGGTGCTACCGCCGAGGCGCTGCGGCGCAGGCTCGGCTTCGCCTGAGCGAGGGCCTCAGCCGACGCCGAGCCAGTTCAGCCAGGCTGCCGTCGTGAACAGCGAGATCAGCGTGGAGAGAGTGATCGCGCTCGAGGCATCGGCGATGCCCTGACGATAGCGCTCGGCGAAGAGATAGGCGTTGATTCCGCAGGGACAGGCGGCGAAGAGCACGGCGACGCCGGACCAATGTGCGGGCATGTCGAAGACGCGGGTTGCCAGCAGATAGACGATCAGCGGGTGCAGGCCGAGCTTGAGGACGCTGAGCACGCTCGGCAGCCCCAGGCCGGATTCCAGCCCGTAGCGGCGCATGCTGATGCCGAGGCTGATCAGGGCGCAGGGCACGGCGGCATTGGCGATCAGGTCGATCAGTGTCCAGAAGGGCGCCGGAAGCTGGTCGACGACGGGCCGGGCGAGCGTGCCCAGGATGATGCCGATGATGATCGGATGGGTGAAGAGCCGCCGGAACAGCATCCTCACCGAAGCCGTACGGCCTTCGGCCAGCAGGGTCGCGATCGTCATCGTCACCGGCAGGTGGACCGCCAGCAACAGGCCGAGCGGCACCGCGCCTGCGTCGCCATAGGCCTTCAGGATCATCGGCACGCCAACGAAGACGGTGTTGGACTGTGCGGCGGCGAAGCCCGAGACGACGAGCTCGGGGCCTTTGCGCGCGAAGAAGCGGCTCGCGATCAGCATGGCGAGCGCCCAGACGATGGTCAGGCCGGTGAAATAGGCGATCCAGTAGCCCCAGGGCTGGGTCTGGGGAATATCTGCCTTGGCCAGCGTCCGGAACAGCAGGCAGGGCACCGCCAGCACGAAGACGAAATCCGAGAGGCCTTCGCCGGTGGTCTCGCGCAAAAGCCTCGTCCAGCGCGCGACATAACCGAGCGCGATCAGGCCGAAGACGGGCAGGACGACGAGAAGGGCGGCGAGCATGGGCGCGGCACCGGCGCGAGCAAGGGGACGATCCTTTGCCGGTGTGCGTTCGAGGCCCGGAAGTCAAGCCATCACTGCACGCCGAAATGGCTTGCAGGTCTCAGCCATGCGCTCAGCGCAATTGTGCGATCGTACCGCCGGCGCGCTCGATCAGGCCCTGGATCTCGTCGCGCTGGCGCTTGTATTCGACCAGGGTCGGCCCCTGGAGCTCACGGCCGCGCGGCACGCGAATCTTCATCGGGTTGACGAAGTTGCCGTTGACCTTGACCTCGTAGTGCAGATGCGGGCCGGTCGAGAGGCCGGTCGAGCCGAGATAGCCGATTATCTGCCCCTGACGGACCTTCGCGCCCGGCTCGATGCCCTTGGCGAAATTGGACTGGTGCGAATAGGTCGTGACATAGCCATTGGCGTGCTGGATGACCGTGTGCTTGCCGTAGCCGGATGACCAGCCGGCCTCGAGCACGGTGCCGTTGCCGGCGGCCAGGATCGGCGTGCCGATGCGATTGGCCCAGTCCACGCCGGTATGCATCTTCGAATAGCGCATGATCGGGTGGTAGCGCATGCCGAAGCCG
>DATDBB010000197.1:0-3160 GCA_036525085.1 Allobosea sp. | reverse complement strand
GCGCTACTTCAACAAGGATGCGCCGCAATTCGAGGCGCCGGCCTCGGCGATCGTCCGGGCTCGCGCATCGATCATGAACGGCTATCGCAAGATCGACGATGCGACGGTGGCGATCACCACGACCACGGCCGCTTCCTATTTCCCCTATATGACCGCGCTGATCCTCTTTTCATCGCCGGCTTCCTTCGAGAAGGCTGGGCGGGACTGGGCCAGGGCCGCGGTCCTGCCTTCCGCCGGTACAGGCCCGTTCAAGATCGGCAGCGTCGCGCCGCGTGAGCGGGTCGAACTCCTGCGCCATGACGGCTACTGGGACACGGCCGGCAAGGCGAAGCTCGACAAGGTCGTGCTTCTGCCGATGCCGGAAGCCAATGCCCGCCTCGCCGCATTGCGCACGGGTCAGGTCGACTGGATCGAGGTGCCGCCCGCCGACGGCATCCCTTCGCTCCGGCAGGCCGGCTTCGCCATCACCACCGGTTCCTACCCTCATGTCTGGCCCTGGCTGCTCAATGCCGGCGCGACGGGCAGCCCCGTCAAGGACGTGCGCGTGCGGCAGGCGCTGAACTACTGCGTCGATCGCGAGGGCATCGTCGCCCTGCTGAACGGCACGGCCGAACCGGCCATCGGTTGGTTGAAGGCCGGTGACCCCGATTTCGGCAAGCCCGCAAATCGCTATCGCTTCGATCCGGCGAAGGGCAAGGCGCTGCTGGCGGAAGCTGGGTTCACGCCACAGAAGCCGCTTTCGTTCAAGGTGATGATCTCGACCTCGGGCTCCGGCCAGATGTCGCCTTTGCCGATGAACGAGTTTCTTCAGGCCAGCTTGAAGGAGGCCTGCGGCATCCAGGTCGATTTCAACGTCACGGAATGGCAGTTGTTGTTGAACAGCATGCGGGCGCTGCCCGATGCCGCCTCGCTGAACGGCTCTCTCGCGCTGAACATCTCGTCGCCTTCGAGCGATCCGAGCGTGATGGCGCGCTATTTCGCGGCCGCCAGTGCCCCGCCCAACGGCTTCAACTTTCCGCAATGGAAGGACGAGGCCTTCGAGGCGGCGCTCGCGAAGCTTGCCGCGGCGAGCGACCCGAAGACCATCGCCGAGCAGACGGCAATCGCCCATGAGCGCCTGGTGGACGACCCGCCCTGGCTCTACATCGTTCATGACCTCAACCCGCGCGCCATGTCGAAGAAGGTCCAGGGCTTCATCTCGCCGCAGTCCTGGTTCGTCGATCTCGCCCGCATCAGCATGCAGTGAGCCGATGAACGACGCAGGTCCCGCCACATCCGACCCCGCTTTGCTGCCGGCGCATGTTCTGGCGCGCGAGATCGCGGCGCGGCGCTTGTCGCCGGTCGAGGTCGTCGATGCTCTGCTGCAGCGGATCGAGCGCTTCGAGCCGCAGCTGCGCTCCTTCGTCGAGGTCTACGCCACCGACGCGCGGCTGGCGGCCGAAGGCGCCGACAGGGCGATCCGTTCGGGCCATGCCGTGGGACCGCTGCACGGCGTGCCGGTCGCATTGAAGGACCTCGTCGATCTGGAGGGGCGGATCACGACCGGCGGCTCCATGCAGTGGCGCCAGCGCCGCTCGACGGTGACCGCCACGATCGCGCGGCGCATGATCGCGCAGGGCATGATCATGCTCGGCAAGACCCACACCGTCGAATTCGCCTATGGCGGCTGGGGCACGAACCAGCATATGGGGACGCCCTGGAATCCGTGGGACGCAACCCATCCCCGCACGCCGGGCGGCTCCAGCAGCGGCTCGGGCGTCGCCGTCGCCGCCAGGCTCGCGCCCTGGGCGATCGGCACCGATACCGGCGGCTCGGTCCGGCTGCCGGCGTCGTTTTGTGGTTTGACCGGGCTCAAGGTCACGATCGGCCGGATCTCGACCCATGGCATCATCCCGCTTTCGGCCTCGCTCGACACGCCCGGTCCGATGGCCCGCAACGTCGAGGACGTCGCTCTGCTCTATGATGTGCTGCAGGGGCCGGACCCGCTCGATCCGAGCACGCGCGGCATCCTGCCGGCGAATCCGATGCCGACGCTGAAGCGCGGCGTTCGCGGCCTGCGGCTGGCGCGCATGCCGGCCTCGGAGCGCGAGGGCGTCGACGGCGAGGTGCTTGCCGCCTATGACCGTTCGCTGGAGACATTGGCCGGTCTCGGCGCCGAGATCGTCGATGTGAAGCTGCCTTTCGCGTTCGCGGAGTTCCTGGGCACCTCCGCCATCGTGCAGGCGGAGGCCTGGTTCAACGATGGCGCCCTGGCCGCTGACCCCTCCGCCGTGCTCGACGAGGCCGTGCGTGCCCGCCTGCTCGACGGGGCCCGGCTCTCGGCCCAGGACTATCTCGCGACCAAGCTCCGCCAGGTGGAAGCGAAGCGGGCGATGGCTGCCGCACTTGCCGGCACGGATGCCCTGCTGACGCCGAGCACGGCGACGCCCGCGATCCGCCTCGACGAGGTCGATCAGAACGTGCTGCCCTCCCGCTTCACGCGCTTTGGCAATTTCCTCGAGATGTGCGCGCTGTCGCTGCCCAACGGCTTCACCGCGACGGGATTGCCGCTCTCCCTGCAGATCTGCTGCCAGGGCTATGAGGAGGCGACCGCGCTGCGCATCGGCTATGCGCTGCAACAGGCGACGGATTACCATCTGAAGATTCCGCCGATGATCGGATGAAACGAGGCAGGATTCGGGTGGGCTCGGTGCAGGAGTGATGGAAAAGCTTGCACCGACCGCAAGCAGGAACCCATCCGATGTCATCACCTCTTCCGTTCGCCCTGCTTCTCACGGGCGTGCTCGCGCAATTCGCCGACAAGCTCGCCCTCGATACGATCTCGCTGGCCGCGACGCAGGCCGGCGCGAGCCCTCGCCTCGTCGGTTTGCTCGTGGCGGCGCAATCGGCGGCCTGGCTCCTGATTTCGCTGCCGGCGGGCGTCTTCGCGGACAGGCTGGCGCCGCGCCGTCTGATTCGGCTGGGCGGGGCGGCGATGCTGGCGGGTTCGGCTGTCGGCGCCTTGCTGTTGGCGAGGGGCGAAACCGGCTGGCCGCTGGCGCTCTCGACCTTCGTCGCGGCGACCGGCCCCGTCGTGATCGCGCTCTCGATCTTCGTGCTGCTGCCGCGCATGGTCGCGGTCGCCGCCCTGCCGCGCGCCAATGGCCGGCTCGAACTTGGC
>DATDBB010000196.1:0-4203 GCA_036525085.1 Allobosea sp. | reverse complement strand
CTCGACATCCGAGAGCGCGAGGCCGATCGTCTTGGTGCCGAGGTCGAGGCCGAGCAGCCGCGCATGGTCGGGCAGGGCGAGGAAGGCTTCGAGCGGCACGACATTGCTGGACATGAAGCGGGCGGTAGCATGCGCCGCCGCGCGAGGCGAGCGGCGCATGCCGTTCCATTGCGGCCTCAGCCCTGCGGCTTGACGCCGGCGGCAGCCAGCGAGGTCGCCCATTTGTCGATTTCGGCCGAGAACAGCTTCGCATGCGCGTCGCGGGTCCATTCAGCCTCGGGGAAGGTGCTTGTGCCAAAGGCCTTGAACTTCTCGACCACGGCCGCATCCTTCAGCGCGACGCGCAGCGCGCCGTTCAACTTGTCGAGCACGGGGGCCGGCGTGCCCTTCGGCGCGTAGAGCCCGTGCCAGATCGTCATGTCGAGCTTGGACCCGGCCTCCGCCATGGTCGGCGTGTTCGGCAGCACGTCGAGCCGCTTGGCCGAGGTCACGGCATAGGCGCGGATGCTGTTGCCCTGGATCTGCGGGATCGCCGAGGTCGATTGGTCGCAGAGCAGGTCGATCTGCCCTCCGACGAGATCATTCATCGCCGGCCCCGTGCCGCGATAGGCGACTTGGTTGAACTTGGCCCCGAGCTGTTGGGACATCAGCACGGCGCAGAGATGCGAGTTCGAGCCGACGCCGGCATGGGCGATCGTCAGCTTCTCGGCATTCTCCTTGATGTAGGGAAAGAAGGCCTTGGCGTCGGGCGTCGGCAGCGCGAGCTTGCTGGCGATCACCATCGGTCCGGTATTGACCAGTCCGATCGGGGCGAAGGCGGTTTTCGTGTCGTAGCCGAGATTGGCGTAGAGCGCAGGCGCCGCCGCCAGAGCGAGATGGTGGATCAGGATCGTATGCCCGTCCGGCTCGGCGGCTGCGACGCGCTTGGCCCCGGCCGTGCCGCCCGCGCCGGCGACGTTCTCGACGACCACCGGCTGGCCCAGCGTCTTGCTCATCTGTTCGCCGAGAAGGCGCGCGATGACGTCGCTCGGCCCGCCCGCCGCGAAGGAGACGATCACAGTGATCGGCTTGGTCGGAAAGGCCTGTGCCAGCGCAGGCGCTGCAAGTCCGGAAGCGAAAAGTCCGAATGCGGACAGGCTCGTCGTCAGCAGCCCGGCAAGGGCTGCCCTCTTGGTCATGCTCATGCGTATCCTCCGGTTGGTCGTGATGAACGGCCGCTCTGTGTCGGCTTTGGGGAAAGTTCAGGGGACCTAGAACGCGTCAGCGAAGATCGGACTGGTAGTGAGCCTCCTCCGTCAGACACAGGCTGAGACGACGCTCCACGGCCGAGCCGTCGAGCGAAAGGGCGATGCGGTCGATCGCGAGCGCGGGCGTCCCGGCCGCGACGCAGAGATGGCGAGCCTCTTCGGCGGTCAGCGCGACGGCCTTCAGCCGCTCGCGGGCATTCGCAACGGTGATGCCGTAGCGCGTGGCGAACAGGCTGTAGAGGTTGTTCGGCACCGCCGAGTCCTGCAACCCCGGAAAGACCTCGGCGGGCAGGCTGACGGTTTCCAGAATCAAGGGCTTGCCGCCGAGCGAGCGGATGCGGCGGATCCGGATCACCTGTTCGTCCGGCAGCAGGTTCAGCGCCGTCGCTTCGGCCGGGTCGGCGGGGCCACTCGTCATATCGAGCACCCGGCTGTCGGGAAAGCGCGCGACGCCATCATCCGAGACCAGCTTGAAGAACTGGAACAGGATGCGCTGCTCGTCATGCTCGGCGACGAAGGTTCCGCGGCCCTGGCGGCGCACCAGCAAGTTCTCCGCGGCGAGTTCGTCGAGTGCCTTGCGGACCGTGCCCTGGCTCACGCCGATCTCGGTGGCGAGTTGCCCCTCGCTCGGCAGCGCCATGCCGGGCGACCAGACGCCGTCGACGAGTCGGCGCACGAAATTGTCCTTAACCTGCCTGTAGAGCGGTCGAAATCCGAGGATTTCGGCTCCGACGGGCGATTCCGGCCGAGTTGCATTTTCGAGCTTGTGCTCAGTCATGTGTCTTATATAAGACTTGTCGCGAGGCCGGTCGAGTCCTGAATTCAGGCAAGCGCTAGATCGAAAGCCCTGAGCCAGGTTGGCGCCCGACAAGAAACGTCGTGAGGAGACATCGATGAGCAAGCCCCACCTGCTGGTGCACGAGAAGAAGGACACCGTCGGCGTCGTCGTCGTCGAGGGTCTGAAGGCCGGCACCGACATGCTGTGCGTGGTCACGCACGACAATTCCGATTTCCGCCTGACCGCGAAGATGGACATCCCGATCGGCCACAAGGTCGCGCTCAAGGACATCAAGAAGGGCGAGACGATCTGGAAATACGGCCAGGACATCGGGCAGGCCAAGGCCGATGTGAAGCAGGGCGAGCACCTGCACGTCCACAACGCCAAGACCAAGCGCTGGTGATTCGCTGCGCGAGGACGCAGCGCTAACCGCCTCCAGAGATTTCGGAAACGCCAAGGCTCCCGTCAGGTCGAGCCGTAACAGATCAGAGGAAACGCCATGTCGATCGTCGCCAATTTCGATCTCGTGAAGGGCAAGCTCGCCCGCATCAAGGGCCGCAAGATCGAGGCTCCCGAATTCAAGACCCCGGCGGTCAAGCGCCCGACCGGCCGCAGTCTCGATTCCTTCACCGGATGGCGCCGCGAGAACGGCCGCGTCGGCGTGCGCAACCATGTCCTGCTACTGCCGCTCGACGATCTCTCCAACGCCGCCTGCGAGGCCGTCGCCAACAACATCAAGGGCACGCTGGCCATCCCCCATGCCTATGGCCGCCTCCAGTTCGGCGAGGATCTGGAAGTCCATTTCCGCACCCTGATCGGCACGGGCTCGAACCCGAACGTCGCCGCCGTCATCGTCATCGGCATCGAGGACGGCTGGACCAAGCGCGTCGTCGACGGCATCGCCAAGACCGGCAAGCCGGTCGTCGGCTTCGGCATCGAAGGACACGGCGACATCGCGACCATCGCCAAGGCCTCCTATGTCGCCAAGGAGTTCGTCCAGTGGGCGACCGAGCTCGCCCGCGAGAAATGCGGCATCGAGGAGCTCTGGGTCTCGACCAAATGCGGTGAGTCCGACACCACGACCGGCCTGTCCTCCTGCCCGACCGTCGGCAACATGTACGACAAGTGGATCCCGCGCGGCGTCTATGGCGTCTTCGGCGAGACCTCCGAGATCACCGGCGCCGAGCATCTCTGCAAGGCGAGGGCGGCGACGCCGGAGGTGGGCGAGCGCTGGTACAAGATGTGGAAGGCCTATCAGGACGACGTGATCGAGGCCCACAAGACCGACGACCTCTCGGATTCGCAGCCGACCAAGGGCAACATCGCCGGCGGCCTGACCACGATCGAGGAGAAGGCGCTCGGCAACCTCGAGAAGATCGGCCGCGAGTGCAAGTACATCGACATCCTGCAGCCGGCCGAGGCTCCGTCCAAGGGGCCGGGCCTCTACTACATGGACACCTCCTCCGCGGCGGCCGAATGCGTCACCTTGATGGCGGCGGGTGGCTATGTCGTCCACACCTTCCCGACCGGGCAGGGCAACGTCATCGGCAACCCGATCGTCCCGGTGATCAAGATCACCGGCAACCCCAAGACGATGCGCACCATGCCGGAGCATATCGATGTCGACGTCTCCGGCATCCTGCGCCGCGACATGACGATCCCGCAGGCCGGCGACGCCCTGATCGAGAACATCGTCCGCACCGCCAATGGCCGCCTGACTGCGGCGGAAGCATTGGGGCACCGCGAATTCTCGATGACCAAGCTCTACCGCTCGGCCTGAGCGGCTGCTAACAGCCGGGGCGGCCACGCGCTGCCTCGGCATCCTCTACCGCCCCGGCCGAAACCTCGGGAGCCTTCAAGCCTTGTCCATCGCGACGACGACCCGCCTCAGCGCCTGGCGTCCGCTCCTCGACGGGATCGCGCTCTCGGCTGCGGTCGCGATCGCGGCCTACATCGCCGAGCCGCTGCTGAAATCGGCGGCCGGAGGTCGCTTCGGCATCCCCGCCGTGGTCATCGCCCTGATCATCGGCATGGTTCTGCACCCTTATGCGAACGCGCCGCGCTTCCAGGCCGGCATGGTCTTCTGTGTCAAGAAGATGCTGCGCTGGGCGATCGCGCTTCTCGGGCTGCGCGTCGCGCTTGGCGACATCATCGCGCTCGGCCTGACCACCGCGCTTC
>DATDBB010000195.1:0-9213 GCA_036525085.1 Allobosea sp. | reverse complement strand
GATGACGCGATCGAGGTCGAGATAGACGATCAGCAGGCCGCGCAGGATTTCCAGCCGCTTCTCGATCTGGCCGAGCCGGAAGCGCGAGCGGCGCAGCAGCACGTCGCGGCGATGGTCGAGCCAGGCGCGCAGGGCCTCGTTGAGGCCGAGCACGCGCGGCACCAGCCCGCCGGTCAGCACGTTCATGTTCATCGAGATGCGCGATTCCAGCTCGGTGAGCCGGAAGAGCGATTCCATCATCAGGGCGGGATCGACATTGCGGGCGCGCGGCTCGATGACGACGCGGATATCCTCGGCCGATTCATCCCGGATGTCGCCGACCAGCGGCAGCTTCTTGTCGTTCAGGAGCTCGGCGATCTTCTCGATCAGCCGGCCCTTCTGGACCATGTAGGGAATTTCGGTGACGACGACCTGCCAGGTGCCGCGCCCGAGATCCTCCGCCTCCCAGCGCGCCCGCGTGCGGAACGCGCCGCGCCCGGTGCGATAGGTCTCGGCCATCGAGGCCCGGCTCTCGACGATGACGCCGCCGGTCGGGAAATCAGGACCCTGCACGAAGGTCATCAACTGCTCGGAGGGCGTCTCCGGGTGCTGGATCAGATAGAGCGCTGCGTCGCAGAGTTCGGCGGCATTATGCGGCGGGATCGAGGTCGCCATGCCGACCGCGATGCCCTGCGAGCCATTGGCGAGCAGGTTCGGGAAGGCGGCCGGGAGCACGATCGGCTCCTCGTCCTCGCCATTATAGGTCTCGCGGAAATCGACCGCGTCCTCATCGATGCCATCGAGCAGGAGCCGCGCGACCTCGGTCATGCGGGCTTCGGTGTAGCGGTAGGCGGCGGCGTTATCGCCGTCGATATTGCCGAAATTGCCCTGCCCGTCGACGAGCGGATAGCGCTGGGCGAAATCCTGCGCGAGGCGAACCAGCGCGTCGTAAACCGACTGGTCGCCATGCGGGTGGAACTTGCCGATGACGTCGCCGACGATGCGGGCGCATTTCTTGTGGACCTGGCCGGGATCGAGCCGCAGCAGGCGCATCGCATGCAGGATGCGGCGGTGGACCGGCTTCAGCCCGTCGCGCGCATCCGGCAGCGCGCGGTGCATGATCGTGGAGAGCGCATAGGCGAGATAGCGCTCTTCGAGCGCCGATTTCAGATCGATGCGCTCGGATTCGTCCTCCGGTGGCGGATCGACCGGCTTCCCCATGGCTTGCTCATCCCAGCTATGATTTCGTCCGCGCCTCTATCGCACGGCGCGAATCGCGCGGCTAGAACGATGGCGGGCGAAAAGGCCCCATGCAATCGAGCAGAATGCGCCCTGCACCGACGGAGAGCCGCATGACGAGCCATGATCACAGCACCGACAGGGGCACCTGCTCCCTGACCGGAAAGCCCGTGCCGCGGCGCGAACTGGTCCACCTCGACGCACTGCGTCCGGCGCTAGCCGAGGCGATCCGGCAGGACCACCCTGGTTTGCCGGTCCATGCGCTGATCGCGCAAGACCAGATCGCCGCCTATCGCCTGCGCTATGTTAACGGCCTGCTCGCGAGCGAACGCGGCGAGATCAGCGAGCTCGACCGGCAGGTGGCCGAAAGCCTCGCCCACTCCGAACTGATCACCAGCAACACCGACGACGACATCGACCGCGACCGCACCTTCGGCCAGCGCCTCGCCGACCATGTCGCGAGCTTCGGCGGGAGCTGGAGTTTCCTGATCTCCTTCGGTGTCGTCATCGTGTTCTGGATGACGATCAACGTCCTCCGCGTCACGAGCTTCGATCCCTATCCCTTCATCCTGCTGAACCTGCTTTTGTCCTGCCTCGCCGCCGTGCAGGCGCCCGTCATCATGATGAGCCAGCAACGGCAGGAGGCGAAGGACCGGGCGCGCTCGCGCAACGACTACCAGGTCAATCTCAAGGCGGAGCTGGAGATCCGGCATCTGCACGAGAAGATGGACCATCTGGTCAACCGGCAATGGCAGCGGCTGGCCGAGATCCAGGAGGTCCAGATCGAATTGCTGCAGGAACTGCGCAGCGCTCAGGCTTCCGACGCCAAGGCTGCCCGCGCAGCGATCTCGACCAGCCGCGCCCGCTCGGGCGGCTCCGCCAAACCGCGCGGCTCGAAGACGTGACGGCGCAGGAAATGGCCGGTCAGCGCGAAACCGGCAAGGAGGTCGGCCGGCGTCGGCTGCCGAGCGCCCTGCCCTTCGCTCAGGAAAGGCGGTAGCGCCAAGAGCCGGTCGCGATAGGGCTCCGCCTCCTTGCGGCTGACCGCCTTGCCCGATTTCGGCGAGACATGGCTGAGATCATCGGGCGAGCCTGTGACGGCGCAGCGCGCGAGATCGAGCCCGAAGCCCAGTTCGCCGAGCATTGCCAGCTCGAAGCGCACGACCAGCGCCGGGGCGAGGCGAGGTTCGTCGAGATGCTCGATCAGCACGCAGAACGCCTCGTGCAGCCCTGGATGCGGATCGCGTTCCGGCAATAGCCGCAGCAGGGCCGAGACGGTGCCGAGGCCATAGAGCGCGACCGGCGCCTCGATCAGGCGCGCCGCATGCGAAGCCAGCAACTCGACCTTGTAGTCGCCGAGATGCTCGTCGAGACGCGCCCGCCAGGTCAGCGAGACGGCGTTTCCGGGCTGGAGCACCGGCTGCTGCTTCGACGAGCGTCCGCCGCGCACGAGGCCGAGATGGCGGCCGTGATCACGCGTCATCGCCTCCAGGATCACGGCGCTCTCGCCATGCCTGCGGACGCCGATGATCGTGCCCTCGTCGCTCCATTCCATGGGACGGGTTTAGGGCGGCACGCTCGACGCTGCAATTTAAGGCGCGACGTCATCCCGGCCGCAGCGAAGCGGAGCGCCGGGATCCATCGGAGGGCCGATCCTGATTCAGGACTGCGCTCTCCGATGGATCCCGGAGTTGCGCGGCTACGCCGCTTATCCGGGATGACGCCGCGGTTGGTGAGCTGAAATCGAGGGCCTAAGCCACATATTGCGCGATGCCAGCTCCGAAGGACCAGTCCTCGCGCTTGACCTCGACCAGGCTGATGAAGATGTCGTCGGGCTTCAGCCCCGGTTCCTTCTGCAGGTTCGCAGCGATCGCGGCATAGAGCGCCTTCTTCTGGGTGACGCCGCGGGTGTTGGCGACCGTGAGCTGGATGATCACCAGCCCGGCCGAACGCTCGAAGCCGAAATAGTTGGCGTCGAAGACGAACTCGTCGGCGTCGTGCTGGTGGACCACGGCGAAGAGATCATTCTCCGGCACCTCGAAGGTCGAACGTAGCGCGCGGTAGACGCCATCGACGATGGCGGCGGGATGCGAGGCCGGGCGGCCGCGGCGCATCGAAATCCGGATCAGGGGCATGGCAGGCTCCAAGGGCAAGGAAGGCGGAAAGGCAAGGCAGTGCGCGCCCTGCCGACCCATTCAGACTAGGCCGATTGAATCGATCCTGATATCGCATCTATGATGATATCAACGATACGGATTTTCGATTTATTATGAGCGCCACCCTGGATATCGACGCCGTCGCCGCGTTCCTGCAGGCAGCGGAGCTGAGCAGTTTCACCCGGGCCGCCGCGGCTCTGGGGACGGCGCAATCGCTCGTCAGCACGCGGATCAAGCGGCTGGAGGACGGACTTGGCCAGACGCTGCTGCAGCGGCATCCACGGCTGGTGCGACTAACGGCGGAAGGCGAGCGCTTCCTGCCGGCCGCGCGCGAATTGATGGCGGCGCATGAACGTGCGCTCGGCGCCTTCCGGCAGCCCGGCGAGCGCATCGCCATCGGCATCAGCGAGCAGGCGGTCGGCGCCGAGATCCCCGCGGTGCTGGGCAGGCTCTCGCGCCAGCATCCCGGCATCGTCATCAATCTCAGGATCGAGGCGTCGCGGGCGCTGGAAGCGGCGTTCGAGCGCGGCGAGCTCGACGTCGCGATCGTGCGTCGCCTCGGCAGCGGGCGCACCGGCGAGGTGCTGCGCGAGGACGCCTTCGGCTGGTTCGCGGCGGAGAGCCTGCTTCGCCGGCCGGGCGAACCGCTGCCGCTGGTCAGCCTCGTCGCGGAATGCTGGCTGCGGCAACACGGCATCGACGCCCTCGACCGCGCCGGCCTGTCCTGGCGGGAGGCCTTCATCGGCGGCGGCATGGCGGCGGTGCTCGCCGCCGTGGCGGGCGGGATCGGCGTCTCGCCATTGGCAGCGCGGATCGCGCCGCGCGAGGCCATCGATGTCGGCGCGGCGTGGGGTCTGCCGGCGCTCGGAACCTCGCAGGTGGTGCTCCGCAGCCAGGTGACGACGCCGCGTCCGAGCGCTTTCGTACGCGAGTTGGCGGCGGCCTTCCGGACGCGCTGAGCGCCGCCCTAGCCAACCACCCGCTCGACCTTGCTGATCACCCGCTTCTCGCGCAATTCGCTGATGATGGCGCTGAGATGCTTCAGGTCCCAGACCGTCAGGTCGATGGTGACGTTGGTGAAGTCCTGGTTCGGGCGGTTCATCGCCACCGCGTCGATATTGCCGTCGTGCTCTGCGATGGTCGTGGTGATCTGCGCCAGCGAGCCCGGCTCGTTGATCGAGTTCAGCGAGATGCGGGCCGGGAAGCGCTGCGGTGTCTTGTCGTCGAGGTCCCAGCGCACATCGAGCCAGCGCTCGGGCTCGTTGTCGAAGGCCGCCAGCGCCGAGGACTGGATCGGATAGATCGTCACCCCCTCGCCCGGCGTCAGGATGCCGACGATGCGGTCGCCCGGCACGGCGCCGCCATTGGGGGCGAAACGCACCGGCAAGTCGCCGCCGAGGCCGCGAATCGGAATCGCATCGTCGCCCGGCGTCTCGCCCGGCAGCTTGAACTTCAAATTCTCGCCCTGGCGCAGCTCGAACCAGCCCTTGCCGCTGCCTGCCGGAGCGCCCGCCGATTTCGGCTCGGACGCGCTGCGCTTCTCGAGTTCGAGGTCGGGATAAACAGCCTTGACCACGTCGCCGGAATACATCTCGCCGCGCCCGACCGCGGCCAGCACATCGTCGACCGCCGTTCGGGCGAGCCGCTTCAGCGCCGCCTTGAGCTTCTCGTCGGAGAAGGGCCGCTCGGCCCGGCTGAAGGCGCGCTCCAGGATCTGGCGGCCGAGACCGGAATATTGCCGGCGCACGGCGGTGCGGGTCGCGCGGCGGATCGCGGCGCGGGCCTTGCCGGTGACGACGAGCGATTCCCAGGCGGCGGGCGGCGTCTGGCCTTCGGCGCGGGTGATCTCGACCTCGTCGCCATTGGCGAGTTCGGTCAGGAGCGGTGCGATACGGCCGTTAATCTTGGCGCCGACCGCGCTGTTGCCGACATTGGTGTGGATCGCATAGGCGAAATCGATCGGCGTCGCGCCACGCGGCAGCGCGATCAGCCGGCCCTTCGGCGTGAAGCAGAAGACCTGGTCGTGGAAGAGTTCGAGCTTGGTGTGCTCGAGGAATTCCTCCGGGCTGTCGCCTTCCGCGAGCAGATCGACCGTGCGGCGCAGCCACTGATAGGCGCGGCTCTCATCGGCATATTGCGCAAGTTCGGTGGTGCGGCCGTCCTTGTAATGGGCATGGGCGGCGATGCCGAATTCCGCGATGCGGTCCATCGTGTCGGTGCGGATCTGCAATTCGACGCGGCTGTGGCCGGGGCCGACGACCGTGGTGTGGATCGAGCGGTAGTCGTTCTGCTTGGGCGTCGAGATGTAGTCCTTGTAGCGACCGGGCACCATCGGCCAGGTCATGTGGACGATGCCGAGCACGCGGTAGCAATCCTCCGGCTTCTCGACGATGACGCGGAAGCCGAAGATGTCGGAGAGCTGCTCGAAGGAGATGGATTTGCGCTCCATCTTCTTCCAGATCGAATAGGGGCGCTTGCGCCGGCCCGAGACCTCGGCCTGGATGCCGCTGGCGGCAAGTTTGTCCTTCAGGTCCTTCTCGATCTCGCCGATGACGCTGCCTTCGCGCTTGGTCACCTCCTCCAGCCGCTTGGTGACGGTGGCGTGCGCCTCCGGCTTGATGTGGCGGAAGGCGAGTTCCTCCAGCTCCTCGCGCAGCTCCTGCATGCCCATGCGGCCCGCCAGCGGGGCATAGATCTCGGCAGTCTCCTCGGCGATGCGCAGGCGCTTTTCCGGCGCCATGAAATGCAAGGTGCGCATGTTGTGGAGCCGGTCGGCGAGCTTGACCAGAAGCACGCGAACATCGTCGACGATGGCGAGCAGGAGCTTGCGGAAATTCTCGCCCTGCGCCGCCTTCTTCGAGACGAGATCGAGCTTCTTGATCTTGGTCAGGCCGTCCACGAGCCGGCGAATGTCGGGCCCGAACATGCTCTCGATCTCTTCGAGCGTGGCGGCCGTATCCTCGACGGTGTCGTGCAGGACGGCGGCGACGATCGTGGCGTCGTCGAGCTTGAGATCGGTCAGGAGGGCCGCGACTTCGAGCGGATGGGCGAAGAACGGGTCGCCGGAGGCGCGCTTCTGCGTGCCATGCGCGCGCATGGCATAGACATAGGCCCGGTTGAGCAGGTCCTCATCGGTATTCGGGTTGTAGCTGCGAACCCGGTCGACGAGTTCGTATTGCCGCATCATGCCCATGCGGGCCCTCTGTCACGCCTGTTTAGTCTGGAGTCATTCAATATCGGGGCGGGGCGAACGGGCAGCAAGGCGTAATCTCACCGGGCAGGCATGAAAAAGCCCGGCCGTGCCGGGCTTTAGTGGAGACTGTGCAGAGATCCGCGAGGATCAATCCTCGTCGTCGGCGCTCTCGGTCGGCGGCACGAGGCCGTCGAGGCCGCGCAGCAGGTCGTCCTCGCTCATGCGGTCGAACTGGACCTCCGAATCGGGGGTCGAAGCGCTCTGGCCGGGAGCTGCGAGCAACGGCACCGTCTCGGCCTCCGGCTCGTCCACCTCGACATGCTTCTGCAGCGAGTGGATCAGGTCTTCCTTCAGATCCTCGGGCTTCAGCTTCTCGTCGGCGATCTCGCGCAGCGCGACGACCGGATTCTTGTCGTTGTCGCGGGGAACGAGAATCGACGAGCCCGACTGGATCATCCGCGCGCGATGGCTGGCGAGGAGAACCAGCTCGAAGCGGTTGTCGACCTTGTCGATGCAGTCCTCAACGGTGACGCGAGCCATGTGGCGGCTCCTTCTGATCTTTAGCGATGCAGGGAAGATATGTGAGCCGGCCTTACAGGCAAAGCGCGGCGGATGCAAGATTCGTGTGCTGCCCGGCCCGGCTCAGCCGCGCATCCGCCTGACCATTTCGTCGAGACCCGGCTCGCGACGGCCCTCGACGCCGACGGCGATCTCCATCGCCGGCAATTCATGCGGCGCGAGATCGGCAAAGCGCATCCGCATCGTCGTGGCGACGCCCTCGCCGAAGGCGATCGCTTCGCGGTTTCCGACCGAGGACAGGAATTTTAGGGTGCTCGCCGAGGCATCCGAGATCGCGGCCCGGATGATCTGCTGGTCGTGCTCGTTGGCGAGGCGCATGGCGAAGACGGTCGAGCACTGCGACAGGATGGTCGGGTCGAGCTCGCCCGGGCGCTGCGTCACGACGCCGAGATAGGCGCCGTATTTGCGGCCTTCCTTGGCGATGCGGGCGATCGCCTGCCGCGTCGGGAGGAAGCCGAGCGACTGATCGGCCGGGACGTAGCGATGCGCCTCCTCGCAAAGCAGCAGGATCTCGTAGGTGCCCTGGCTCGCCATGGCCAGATCGAAGGCCAGCCGCGCCAGCACGGAGGCCACCGCATCGACGACCTCGGAAGGCAGGCCGCCGAGCTGGAACACCGTGATCGGCCGGCCATGATGCGGAACGCGGAAAATCTGGGCGACGACAGGGGCCATCGTCTCCATCATGTTGGCGCGGGCGAACATGAACTGGTAGCGCGGATCGCTGTGAAGGGTCTCGATCCGGACCTTGAGCGAGCGCAGGGCGGTGCGCGGCCAGCGCATCTCGTGCAAGCCGATCAGTTCGTCGATGATCTGGAGCGCATCGACGATCCGGTAAGGCGTCGGCGTGTCGCTGGCGCTGCCCATGCCGTCCTCGCGGCGGGCAAGGCCGGCGTCGAGCGGGCGCTTCAGCAGGCTCGAATTGAGATCGCGCATCGGATTGCGCTGGCTGGCGCCGCGATAGCGCTCGCGGGCCGTCGCCACGACCTCGCGCAGGATATCCGCCTCCTCCTCGAAGGCCGCGCGGCCGCGGAAGACGATCTCGGCGAACTCCTCCAGCTTGAACATCCAGAACGGCAGGTCGAGCCCTTCGGCATCGATCGACAGGGCACGGTCGGGAAAGGCACCGGCATATTCGTTGTGCGGATCGAGGATCAGCACGCGCAGGCGCGGGCGGGCGGCGATCGCCCGGCGCAACAGCAGCGCGACCGCGCTCGACTTGCCGACACCGGTGGTGCCGAGCAGGGCAAAATGGCGCGACAGCATGTCGTCGATGCTGATCGTGGCGGGAATCGAGGCATCCTGCGTCAGCGTGCCGATGGCGACGCCGTTGCGCGAGCCGAGATCATGCACCAGCGCGAGATCGCCCGAACGGATGCGATGGGCGATGGCGCCGATCGGGGGATAGGTGGTGATGCCGCTCTGGAAGCGGACGCGCCCGTCGGGGCTCTCCGTGACCTCGCCAAGCATCTCGACCTGGACGTGAACGATGTTGTCGGCCGTCTCGTCCCAGAGGGGATTGACCGCGCGCATCTCGTAGACCAACCCGACGATGCGCGAACTGCCGAGATTGATCGAGATCATCCGGCCGACGGCCCATGAGTCCGGGCCGAGCCTGGTCATGCCGGACACCGTGCTGGCTATGGTCGCCCGCGAGCCGTCGCAGGACACGACGCGGCCCAGCGAGCGTTCGGCATCCTGGTTGAGATCGCGCCTGTCGGCCGAGATCTCGTTTTCGAATAGCCCCGTTTTCACTGCAAGCTGCACGTTGCGGCCCCGCCTTCCGGCCTCTCCCCCGACGATCAAGGCTACGGCGAGCTTCTTACGATTGCCTTATCCGCGGGCAAACATGCGCCGGTCCTCCTGGCGCGGTTACCAAATCGACAAGATGTCGCCGACGACTGCAGCGATCGATCACGAAAACTGGCCCTGGCCATGACAATCCCTGCCTTGAGCCGATGCAGCATTTTCGTCTATGCACGGCCTCGTTTTCGGGAGAGTTGATCCATGACGAGCCGGCTGCGACTGGGCGTGAACATCGATCATGTCGCGACGGTGCGGAACGCCCGC
>DATDBB010000194.1:0-8306 GCA_036525085.1 Allobosea sp. | reverse complement strand
CGGCGCATGATCGAGGACATGACGATCCGCAATCTGTCGCCGGCCACGCAACGATCCTACGTGCACGCGGTGGCGAAGTTTTCCCGCCATTTCGGCCGATCGCCGGACCGCCTTGACCTGGAAGACGTCCGCGCGTTCCAGGTGCATCTCGTCTCGACCGGGATTTCGTGGCCGGCGCTGAACCAGACGGTGTGCGCGCTGCGGTTCTTCTACGGCGTGACGCTCGGCTCTGCCGAGATCCCGGAGCGGATCGTCTATGCCCGCTCGCCGCGCACGCTGCCGGTCGTCTTGAGCGCCGACGAGGTCGTCCGCTTTCTTGAGGCGGTGCCGAGCCTGAAGACGCGCACCGCCCTGACGACGGCCTATGCCGCGGGCCTTCGCGCGTCTGAGACCGTCGGGCTGAAGGTGGGCAACATCGACAGCGGGCGCGGCGTCATCCGGGTCCACCATGGCAAGGGCGGCAAGGACCGCACCGTGATGCTGTCGGCGCAGCTTCTGCGTATCCTGCGGGTCTACTGGCGGCTAGCGAAGCCGCAGGGCTGGCTGTTTCCGGGACGGGACCCAAATCGCCCGATTGACGTGCAGGTGTTGTATTCGGCCTGCCGCTCGGCACGGGCCGCCGCCGGCATCGACAAGCGCGTGACGGTCCATACGCTGCGGCACAGCTTCGCCACGCATTTGCTCGAGAACGGCACCGACATCCGTATCATCCAGGTTCTGCTCGGTCACAACAACCTATCAAGCACGGCGCGCTACACCAGGGTCTCGAACGGTCTGATCCGGCGCACGACAAGCCCGCTCGACCGGCTGAACATCGAGGTCGTGCCGCCGGGCTGATCGGGTCCCGCCCATGTCGGCGAGACTGGAGGTGGCGGATATCTTCCGCCACCATGGCGAGGCGTATCGGCGCCTTCATGACGGCCATCTCGGACGCGTCGAGCGTCGCGTGATGAGCGCCATCGAGCTGTGCCGGACCGCCGAACTCGGCGGCCATATCGAGGGCTGCCGGTCCTGCGGGACGATCCGTGTGGCCTATAATTCCTGCCGCAACCGGCATTGCCCCAAATGCCAGGGGCAAGCCTGCCGGGAATGGCTCGCCGCGCGGCAAGACGAGCTTCTGCCGGTTTCCTATTTCCACGTTGTGTTCACGCTGCCGGCCGAGATTGCGGCGATCGCTTTCCAGAACAAGGTTGCGGTCTATACGATCCTGTTCAAGACGACAGCTGAGACGCTGCGCACGATCGCCGCCGATCCCAGGCACCTCGGCGCCGAGATCGGCCTCATCGCCGTGCTGCATAGCTGGGGCCAGAATCTACACTACCATCCGCACGTCCATTGCATCCTGCCTGGCGGTGGCCTCTCCCTCGATGGAAGGAGCTGGGTTTCCTGCCGGCCAGGGTTCTTCCTGCCGGTGCGCGTGCTGTCGCGCCTGTTTCGCCGCCGCTTTCTGGAGGAACTGCGAGCGGCCTTCGACGCGCACAGCCTCAAGTTCTTCGGCGATATTGCTGGCCTGACCGAGCCAGCCGCCTTCGCCCGCCTGTTGGCCAAGGCGCGCCGCCTTGACTGGGTGGTCTATGCCAAGCCGCCGTTTGGCGGGCCGGAACAGGTGCTTTCCTATCTCGGCCGCTACACCCATCGCGTCGCCATCGCCAATTCCCGGCTGATCAGCATGGACGGCGAGCGGGTCGCGTTCAGGTGGCGAGACTATCGCCACCGCAGCAAGATGAAGGTCATGACGCTGGACGCGCATGAGTTCATCCGCCGCTTCCTCTTGCACACGCTGCCCGACGGCTTCCATCGCATCCGGCACTACGGCTTCCTCGCCAACGGCCATCGCGCCGCCAGGCTCGACCTGTGCCGCAGACTGCTGGCAAGACCGCAGCAAGACGATATCGAACCAAAGGCCGAAAGCACTGCTGTCACCGCCGAGCGCCTCGCGGTGGCGCATCGCTGCCCATGCTGCGGAGAGCCAATGATCACGCTCGCCATCTGGCGGTACGGACAGGCACCGCCGAGCCCGTGCTGGAACAACACATCATGATCGCGCCGCGCGCGTCCTCATCATTCGGCTCGGCATCCGTCGCCATGCGCGCCGGCACGCCAACCTTTGACCCGTCGCACACCGGCGGAAGCAACCACTCCAGCGATGACACGCACGGCAATCCGATCGATGGCGCCTGCCATCAAGGTTCCGCCTTCCACCATGGCATCCTTCGCGGACGCCGCATCACACACGCTCTTCATCAGCCTGGCGAAGTTGATCCCAAACGCCCCGCCAAGCCACAATCCCCATAGCGCTAGTCCTGCCCGCGCCTCCGTTCAATCCGGCTTACAATGAGGTCCGCTCAGTGGGCGGCATCGACGTCGTGCCCGCGGACCTCACAGAAGCCTCCAGATTCCACCACGAGCGTGATTGTGATTCAAGCTTTGGATGGAACGATTCGTGTTGACGGACGCCCAATGGGCGAAGATGGAACCGCATTGCTTGGGCAAGCCGACGGATCCCGGACGAAGTGGAAGCGACAACCGCCGGTTCATCGAGGCGGTGCTTTGGATCGTGCGGACAGGAAGCCCCTGGCGAGATCTTCCGCCCCTTTTCGGCAACTGGAACACTGTCTTCAAGCGATACCGGGATTGGGTCAAAGCTGATGTTTTCGTTCGGCTTTTCGAAGCCTGCTCGGAGCAGCCGGATATGGAATACGCCATGGTCGACGCCACCATCGTCAAGGTCCACCGCCACGGACAAGGCGCAAAAGGGGGACTCAAAGCCAGGCCATCGGCCGTTCCAAGGGAGGCATGACGACCAAGATCCTTGCTCTCACCGACGCGCTCGGCAATCTCGTGCGCTTCGTCCTGTTGCCCGGCCACAGGTTCGACACGGTGGGTGTTGCTCCGCTTATCGACGGTCTCTCGTTCCATGCAATGCTCGCTGACAAGGCCTTCGACAGCAACGTTATCATCGCTGACCTCAACGAACGCGGCGCCAAGGTCGTCATTTCCCAACATCCCCGGCGCACCTTCCCCCTTACAATCGACGAAGAGATGTACAAATGGCGTCACCTGATCGAAAACTTCTTCTGCAAACTCAAAGAGTTCAAACGGATCGCCATGCGCGCCGACAAAACTGACGAGAGCTTCAAAGCCATCATTCATCTCGCCGCCGCCGTCATAAACTCCAGATGAATCTCAACAGACCCTAGCCCGCGGAGCGTTAAAAAAACGGTTGGCTGATGGGCGGCAATTTAGGGTTTGTCGCATCGCACCTTTGCAAGCGCGTATCCTGGCGCCGGACAAAAAGCGGGCCACGCATGACGCAGCCCGAATTCGCCTTGACGAGGAAAATGCTGGCAACAAGCCAGCCTCCAAGGCACGAGCGAACCTCCCGAAAAGTTTCACCGGCCCGAACATGCCTTACGGAGCGCATGGCAGCCATGCGTTTGCTGCACTGCACAATTCGCTTCAATCGCCTAGTTTCACCTACGGGAGGAGCAACCAGGAGACTGGACCATGGGCTTCTTTACGGAACTTTTCGCTCGGCCGCGCCCGAAGCATGACAGAAACTACCGCGCCGCCCTGGCGATGCTCGACGCGATGACCGCCTTGGAGCGTGCCGATATCGGCATCAAGCCTGCCGACTTTCCGCGTATCGCGCGCGAAATGGCGCTGCGCTGACGGATTGTCGCGTGAAGGCAGCCGAAAGCGGCCGGCCCCGAGCCAAGATCCGCGCCGATTGATCATGGCTGCATGAACAGCCCGAAAGGGGGACAGGCTATTTGCCGCCGCCCAGAAAGTCAGGCTTCGACAGTGGCACGCCATTGTGACGCAGAATGTCGTAGGCGGTCGTCACGTGGAAAAGGAAGTTGGGCATCGCGAACAGCGTCAGATATTGGGAGCCCGTGAAATTCAGCTCGCGCCCGCCCGACTTGATCTGGATGGGCCTCGATTCCGCGCCATCGAATTCGGCAGATAATAGACTGGCCAAATAGTCGCGCGTCTTGGCGATCCGCGCCTGCAATTCAGCGAAATTGTCCTCATTGTCTTCGTATTTCGGCGCATCGCGACCGGCGAGCCGCGAGGTCATGCCCTTGGCATTGTCGCTTGCGATCTGCACCTGCCGCTTCAGCGGGAACATGTCCGGGGCAAGCCGCGCATTGACAAACACCTGCGGGTCGATCTTGCGTTCGGCGGCGTGAGCCTCGGCCTTTGAAAGAACATGCGAGAGCGATCCCAGCATGTGCGTGATGACCGGCACCGAAGCCTCGTACATGGATATCGACAAATCAGCCTCCCAGATTGTTGTGGGCATGACATAGGCGTCCGTCATGCTCATTGGCAAGGGGCCAACAAGCGCCGCAATCCATTGTAGAGATTTGCTGGCCCATTCGCGGAGCGACTCATGAAGATCGCCATTCTGACCCTTGCGACAATTGCCGTGACGACCCATCCGGCTGCTGCCGAGGACAAGTATATCGACGACCGTTCCGACGCGGCCGCGCTGGTGCGCTCGCTCTACAATGCGGTCAACCGCAAGGAATATGGCCGCGCCTGGGACTATTTTGGGGATCAGAAGCCGGCCAAGAGCTTCGGCAAGTTCGTGCAGGGCTATGCCGACACCGCACGGGTCGATGTGGTCACCGGCGGCATCAGCGAGGAAGGCGCGGCAGGCAGCACCTTTTTTCAGGTCGCCGTCGCCATCAAGGCCACCAGCAAGAAGGGCGATGAAAGCATTTTTGCCGGATGCTACACCGCCCGGGTTGCCAACCCGCAGATCCAGGAGACGCCGTTCACGCCCCTGCATCTCGACAAGGGTGCGCTGAAACCCGCCTCGCCCGACGTATCGTTGAGCGACGCGGTGCCAGCGAGCTGCGGCGACGGACAGCCGTTGCCGGCCGGCGACCCGATCCGCGACCAGATCCTCGCGGCTTTCAGGACGACTTACGCCGCGACCTGTCAGACCTTGGCGCCCGACGCCGAGCCCGGCGCGGCCGACCCCGAACTGCACGTGCTCAAGTACCACTACTCCTACTCGCCCGACAGCGACGAGCAGGAGGCGCGCCTGTACAAGTTCAACTGCGGCTACGGCGCCTATAATTCCAACGAAGTCTACTACCTCACCGACAGCATTGGCGGGTTCCGGCAGTTGCAGTTCGCCGAGCCCGAGCTCGACATCCGCTTCGAGGATCCGGACGAGCGGACCCGGCTGAAGTCGATGACCATCATCGGCTACAAGGCCACCGACCAGCTGGTCAACTCCGACTATGACGAGACCGAAAGGTCGCTCACCTCGTTCAACAAATGGCGTGGCATCGGCGACATCTCTTCGACGGGCAAATGGATCTTTCGCAACGGCGACTTCGCGCTCATCCACTATGAGGTCGATCCGACCGAGAATGGCGAGATCGACGGGCAGCCGGTGCTCGATTTCGAAAGCGCGCCGTAGAGTGGCCGGCGACGCAGGCGCGCCGGACGATCCCGCTTCCCTTGCCTCGCCGCCTACTTACCGACCGACAACATCCAGTTCAGGGTGTCGCGCCAATCGGTCATACGGATCGGCGTGCCATGAGTGCCGCCGTCACCCGCCGAAAGCGTGGCCGGATAGGCGAACAGCTCGTCCTTGAACGGAGAAAGTCCGGCAGCACTGGCAATAGCGGGCGCAAGCGAAGCATCGCCGCGAAGATCGCAGCACCCCTTGCCAGCAGGATGATGGAGGCGAAAAACTCACCGGAAACCTCTGGCCGCCAAAAAACGTCAGCACAATGACGAATGTCTCTCGCGTCAGTCCTGAAGCACGCCGCCGGCCAGCCGCATCGCTTCCGGTGTATCGACGTCGATGCTTGCACCGGGCCCGATCTCGATGTCGACGACCGCATTGGCACCCGATTCGACGATGTGGCGCGCCCCGGTGTCGCCTTCCAGCTTGGCGACTTCGGGGAACAGTGCACGCGGCAGGATGACTGGATTGCCGCGTTTTCCCCCGTGCGTGGCACGAATGATGGCGGTGCCACCGGACCTTGCGAAGGCATCGATCAGCCGGTCGAGATCGACCGAGGTGACGCCGGGCATGTCGCCGAGCTGGATCAGCGCGCCGGCCGCCTCGGCCGGCAGCGCGCGTATGCCGGCCTTCAGCGAGCTGGCCAGCCCTGAAGCATAGTCGCGGTTGTGCACGCGCTCCACGTCGATCCCGGCAAGTGCGGCGATCGTGCGCTCCTCCTGATGGCCGGTGACCACGACGACGGCCCCCGCCCGGCTGGCGCGCGCCGTCTCGGCGGTGAGCCGCACCAGCGGCCGCCCCTCGAACAGCGCCAGCAACTTGTTCGGTCCGCCCATGCGGCTCGAGCGGCCCGCGGCCAGCACGATAGCATCGACGCGCGGCGGATTTGCCGTCCGCACCAGCTCGCGCGGCTGCGGCCGCGTCGGAATTTCCATCAGCAGGCCGCCGACGCCGAGCCCCGAAATGTCGGCATCGCTGACGTCGAGCCCGGCGATGAGCCGGTCGAGCACCCAGTCGAAGCCGTTCTCCTTCGGGCTCCTGGCGCAGCCGGGCGCGCCGAGAACCGGCTTGCCCTGGTATCTGCCGACGACGATGAGGTTGCCTGGATCGACCGGCATGCCGGCGCGAATGACCTCACCGCCGGCCAGCCGGATGGCGGCGGGAATGACGTCGTCCGGATCGCTCATCGCCGACGCCCCGAACATCACCACGATATCGTTGTCGGGCGCGAGCGACTTCAGCGCTGCTGCGACCGCCTTCTCCTCATGCGCGGTCCGCCGGTCGGCACTGACCCGGCTCCCCGAGCGTGCCAGCCGGGCCTCGGTGACCTTGACGGTCTTGGCGAGCACGCTGTCCTTGACTCCCGGCAGCACCGTCTGGATCAGCCCTACCTTGACCGGCCGGAACGGTCTTGCGGCGAAGGCCTCGCGCGCCTCGCACAGCCCGACGGCTGCCTCGACGAGCCCGGATTTCACGGCGAACGGGATGATCTTGACGGTCGCCACCATCTGGCCGGTTTCGACGGCCGCATATTCGGCAACGGTGGCGACGGTGATCGCCGGGTCGATGCGGTTGATGTCATCGATCAGCAGCCGGTCGACGGTGAAGATGCCGGCAGCCCTGGCATGGACGTTGACGCGACCGGTCGCCGCCGGCTTGATTTCGACGCCGTCGACGCGCAGTGCCCCGGCGATGCGGGCGGCGGCCTCGTCCTCACCAAGGTCGTCTGCGTCGAGGATCGCGGCAACGACTTCGCCGACACCCGCCTGCTTCAGCTCGGCAACGTCGGCAGCCGACAGCAGATGCGCCTTGCGAAAACGCCTGTCGGCCGCATTGACGGAGTGCGCCAGGATTGCGCCGACGGCGTCGTCGATCGCGACCGGCCCGAACCTCACGCCGCCTCCTCCTTCTTGCGGCGGCCGGCGCCGCGCGTCCTCAGCGCGCTGATGATCTCGGCCAGCACCGCGACGGCGATTTCGGCAGGGCTCGATGCACCGATATCCATGCCGATGGGCGAATGAATGCGCGCGATCTGCTCGGCGGTCAGCCCGAGCGCAAGCAGCCTCTCGACACGCTTGGCATGCGTCTTGCGGCTGCCCAGCGCACCAACGTAGAAGGAGCCGGCCTGCAGCGACGCCTGCAGCGCGAAGTCGTCGATCTTCGGATCGTGGGTCAGGGCCGCCAGCGCCGTGTAGCCGTCGAGCGGTCGCGACTTCAGCACGTCCTCTGGCCATTCGGCATGCACCGGCACGTCCGGAAACCGGTCCTGCGTGGCGAAGGCAGTCCTGGGATCGATGATTTCCATGTCGAAGCCGGCGATCCTGGCCATCGGCGCCAATGCCTGGCTGATGTGAACGGCGCCGATCGCGATCAGCTTCGGGCGGGGAACATGCACGTTGAGGAAGTAGCTGCGGCCCTCCACTTCCACCGAACCGGAAGCGCCGGTCCGAAATCCCCTGGCGATCGCCTCGCCGAGGGCGCCATCGACGTGTTCACCCTCCTCGACGACACGGCCGTGGCCGTCACTGAGATCGGTGACCAGGATCGCGGCACGGCGCTCCCGGCGCGCCGCATTGATTTTCTCCAGAGCCAGCGGATCCATCAGCCGAGCCGCTCGACGAAGACCTTGATGCGGCCGCCGCACGACAGGCCGACCCGCCATGCAGTCTCGTCGGCGACGCCGAACTCGAGCATCCTGGCCGCACCGGTGTCGATGACGTCCAGTGCCTCGGTCACGACGGCTCCCTCGACGCAGCCGCCGGAAACCGAGCCGTGAAAATTGCCCTCGGCGTCGATGACCAGGTGGCTGCCGACC
>DATDBB010000193.1:0-4292 GCA_036525085.1 Allobosea sp. | reverse complement strand
TGATCCACGGGCTGCTGCCGGGTCCACGCCTGTTCGAGCAGAATGCCGACGTCGTGGTCGGCCTCTATCTCGGTTCCTTCATCGCGACGCTGGCGCAGATCGTCGTCGGCATCCTCCTGCTGCCGGTCTGCGTCTGGCTGGTGAACCGGCCGCGCGCCTACCTCGCCGGCTTCATCCTGGCGCTGATCCTGTCGGGTCTGTTCACGCTCAACACCTCGTTCTTCGACCTCGGCATCGCGCTTGGAATGGGCCTCGTCGGCTATCTCATGCGCCGCGCCGGCTATCCGTTCCTGCCGCTGATCCTCGGCGTCGTGCTCGGCCACATGGTCGAGTCGAGCTATCGCCGCTCGCTCCTGCTCTCGGGCGGCGATCACATGATCTTCCTCGAGGATCCGATCGCAATCGGGCTGCTGCTGGCCTCGACCCTCTTCGTCACGCTCTCGCTCGTCCGCGAATTCCGAGACGCGCGCCAGGCCCGGCTCAAGGATGCTCACGCGTGAACCACCAAATCAGCATCGTTCCACACGCCACGCGCGACGAGCCGATCGCGCTCCGTCTCGCCGGTTTCGCCGCCCATGCCAAGGTAAGCGCCGGTGCGCGCGAGACCGTGCGGCTGCTGCTGCTCGACGTCGCGGGTCTTTGCGTCGCGGCGCGCGAAACCGACTATGTCCGCGCGGCGCTGGCCTCCACCGCGTCGCAGGGCAAGGCTACCGCAATCGGCCATGCGACGGCTCTCGGCCCCTATGACGCCGCGCTGGTCAACGGCACGGCGGCGCATGGCGAGGATTTCGACGACACCTTCGAGGGCGGGCCGATCCATGCCGGCGCGGTGATCGTGCCGGCCGTGCTGGCGGCAGCCGAGCATCGCGGGCTATCGGGCGATGCCGTGGTTCGTGGCATCGCGGTCGGCTCCGAGCTGATGTGCAGGATGAGCCTCGTCGCGCCACAGGCGATCCACAAGGCCTGCTTCCATCCCACCGCCGTCATCGGCGCACCGGCCGCCGCCGCCGCCGTGGCGAGCGCGCTCGGCCTGCCGCCGAAGCTGATCGCCCACGCGATCGGTATCGCCGGCAGCCTGGCCTCGGGCATCATCGAATACCTGGCCGATGGCAGCTGGACCAAGCGGCTGCATGCCGGGGCGGCGGCACAGGCCGGCATCCGTGCCGCCTTCATGGCCGAAGCGGGCTTTCTCGGTCCGGCCAGCGTAATCGAGGGCCAGCACGGCTTCTACCGCGCCTTCGCGCCCTCGAAGGAGCCGGACTTCTCGCCTCTCCTCGACGGGCTCGGAAACGACTGGGTGCTCGAGACGCTGGCCTTCAAGCCCTATGCCTGCGGAACCATGACGCAGCCCTTCGTCGACTGCGCCATCGCCCTGGCGAAACAGGGCGTCGCCGCCGACGACATCGTCAGCCTCGAATGCGAGGTCGGCGAAGGCACCGTGCATCGGCTCTGGGAGCCACTGGCGCTCAAGCAGGCTCCGCCCAATGCCTATGCCGCGAAGTTCTCGACGCCCTACTGCATCGCGGTCGGCTTCATGGATGGCGCCGCCGGCCTCGGGCAGTTCACCGAGGCGCGCGTTGCCGAGGCAAGCGTGCGGGCCCTAGCCGCCAAGGTCTCCTATGTGATCGATCCGGCCAACGCCTATCCACGCAACTTCAGCGGACACATCAAGGCGACGCTGCTGGACGGCACGGTTCGCGAGCTGCGCCAACCTCACATGCGCGGCGGCGCGCATGAGCCGCTCCCAGTCGCCGACATCCTCAGGAAGTTCCACGACAACGCCGCATTCGGCGGTTGGCTGCCAGACCGCTCGGAACGGCTCGCTGCGGATCTCGACGCCGTCGTCGCGGGCGGCAGTGTCGACCTGTCGGCGGCACGGAGTTGAATGATGACTGAACTCGCAGGCAAGGTCGCGCTGGTCACCGGCGCCGCGCGCAACATCGGCCGGGCGATCGCCCTCGAACTCGCGGCCGGTGGGGCTGCGGTGATGGGCGTCGCGCTCACGGACGCGGCCGGGCTTGGAGAGATGGTCGGCGCTGTCGAGGCCGAGGGCGGACGCGCGGCTTCGCAGCTTGCCGACGTCACCGATCGGGCCTCGGTGTGCGCCGCCATCGAAGCGACGCTCGCGCGGTTCGGACGGATCGACATCCTGGTCAACAATGCAGCGATCCGTGGCGAGGTCGCTTTCGAGGACATGACGCTGGCGCAGTGGCATCAGGTGCTCGGCGTCACGCTCGACGGCCCCTTCCTGTGCGCGCAGGCCTCCCTCGACGCGCTGACGGCGAGCGGGGTCGGCGCCATCATCAATATCGGTGGCCTCACGGCCTACACCGGGGCCAGGCAGCGCGCCCATGTCGTCACCGCCAAGGCTGGGCTCGACGGCCTGACCAAGGCGCTGGCCCAGGAGCTCGCCCCACGCGGCATCACGGTCAATCTGGTCTCGCCGGGCCTGATCGACACGGTGCGCGGAGGCCATTCGGCGGCGCAGCCCGATCACCACAAGCATGCCGCGACGCTGGTCGGCCGCCGCGGCCGGCCGCAGGAGGTCGCGGCGATGGTGCGTTATCTCGCCGGGCCGAACGCCCGCTACGTCACGGGCCAGACCCTGCATGTGAATGGCGGAGCCTATCTGCCATGAGCCGCCCGGGCTTCACCGGTCCAGGTCGGCGCCGTTAGCGGCGCCGACGCAGGATGAATTCGCGAGCTGGAAAACCAGCCGTTTCTTCGAGGGAGATCGAAATGGGCATGCGAGTGAAACCGGCCGCAATGCTGGCGGCGGCGATACTGGTCAGCGGATCGCAGGCCATGGCTCAAGTCTATCCGACGAAGCCGATCAACGTGATCGTGCCCTACGCGCCGGGCGGCAACACCGATGTCGTCGCGCGCATCGTGCTGGAGCATGTGAGCCAGACGCTCGGCCAGGCACTGCCGATCGAGAATATCGGCGGCGCCGGCGGTACGACCGGCTCGAACCGCGCCGCCAAGGCTGCGCCGGACGGCTACACCATCCTGGTCGGGCAGATGGGCACGCATGGCGCAGCGCCCGCGCTCTACCCGAACCTGCCCTATAATCCCGTGACCGATTTCGAGCCTGTCAGCCAGCTCTCGGACACGCCGATCGCGGTGTTCGGCCGCAAGGATTTGCCCGTGAACACGCTCCAGGAGTTGATCGCGCTGATCAAGGCCGACCCGAGCAAGCTCAACAATGGCCATGGTGGCGTCGGCTCAACCTCGCATGTGAGCTGCCTGCTCTTTACCTCGATGATCGGCGTACGGCCGCCGCAGGTCGCCTATCGCGGCTCCGGCCCGGCGCTGAACGACCTCGTCGCCAGCGTGCATGATTTCATGTGCGACCAGATTCCGCACACCGTTCCCCAGGTTCTCGCGGGGAACATCAAGGCTTTCGCCATCGCGATACCCGAACGCTCGCCCGCGATCCCGAACGTGCCGACGACGGCCGAGGCCGGCATGCCGAAATTCGTCGCCTCCGGCTGGAACGCCATGTTCGCACCCAAGGGCACACCCAAGGCGATCGTCGACAAACTCGCCGCCGCCGTCGATGCCGCGCTCAGGAACCCGGCGACGCGCAAGCGCCTCGAAGACATCGGCGCAGTGATCCCGGCCAAGACCGGCCCGGAGGCACTACGCAGCCTCGTCACCGGCGAGATCGAGAAATGGACGCCGGTGATCAAGGCGGCGGGCGTCGTGGCGAATTAAGGCCTGTGGGGATTCATCGAGAATTGATGACTGCGGCGACGAGATAGATCATTGCTGCGAAGCTTTCGTCGGTTTTCTCGGCTCGCATGGGGATACGTTTGAACTCTTTGAGCTTGCAGAAGAAATTCTCGATGAGATGGCGCCATTTGTAGAGTTCGCGGTCGAGAGGAAGCGGCGCTTTGCGCCGTGGATGCTGTGAGATGACGATCTTGGCGCCGCGGGCGTTGAGATCGTCGACGATCCAGTTGCCGTCGAGGGACTTGTCGGATCAGACCGCCGAAATCGACACCTTCGATCAATGGCTCGACGCCCACCGTGTCGAAGCGATGGCCCGGCAGGAGTTCGAAGCGCACGAGGTTTCCGAGCGCATCGGTCAGAGCGAGAATCTTGGTCGTCATGCCGCCTTTGGAGCGGCCTATGGCTTGGCTCTGAGTCCCCTTTATGGAATGGCCCGCCCCTCTCCTCCAGACTGACCGGGTGGGGACAGGAGGGTGGCATGAAGGACGTTCGGATTCTCGGTGTCGATTTGGGCAAGAACAGCTGCAGCGTGGTCGGTCTGGATGCGACTGGACGGG
>DATDBB010000192.1:0-17371 GCA_036525085.1 Allobosea sp. | reverse complement strand
AAAGAGCGCCATTCCCGACGCATCGGCCCAGAGCAGCACGCGCTTGGCGCTCCAGCCATCGAGCTGGCCCGGCTGCCGATAGGCGATGAGCCAGGCGAGGAGCGCGACGCTGGTACAGATCAGGACGTTCAGCGGCGCCTCGACCCAGCCGACCGGCCGACCCAGTGCGAGGTCCCGCATGGTGCCGCCGCCGGTCCCGGTCGTGGTCGCGAGCAGGATGAAGCCGAACGGGTCCATGCCCTTGCGGGCGGCGACGAGGGCGCCGGTCAGCGCGAAGACGGCGACGCCGACGGCCTCGATCACGGCTTAGTTGCCGCCCGGGGCAGCATCTTCGCCGTTCGTGGCCTGCGGCTTCGGAGCGCCAGCCGAGACGCCGACGAGGGCCGGCCGCAGCACGCGCTCGCCGATCTTGTAGCCCACCTGCACGACCTTGGAGACGAGCCCCTTGGCGATCTCGGCGTCGGGCGCTTCGAACATCGCCTGATGCATGTTCGGATCGAATTTTTCGCCCTGCGGGTCGATCTTGCGCACGCCGTGACGCTCCAGCGTCTTGAGCAGTTCGCGCTCGGTCAATTCGACGCCTTCGATCAGCGCGTTCAGCGCCGCATCGCCCGATTTGGCGGATTCCGGCACGTTCTCCAGGCCCCTGCGCAGATTGTCGGCCGAGCCCAGCATGTCGCGCGCGAAGCTCGTCACGGCATAGGCCTTGGCATCGCTGATCTCGCGCTCGGTCCGCCGGCGCAGGTTCTCCATGTCGGCGAGCGTGCGCAACAGCTTGTCCTTGAGATCGTCGCGCTCGGCCTCGATCCGGGCGAAATTGGCCTGGATGATCTCCTCGGGAGACTGCTGGGCGGCCTCGTCGACCGCGGGCTCGGCGTTCGGGTTTTCCGTCGCAGGGTTCTGCGTCATCGCATCATCCATTCCATATCGAGAGCCTTGCGCGAAAACGGGCGAACCGGATTGCGCTGAAGCAAGGCTCTCGGCTTCATCAAAGCTCTGGTCGCGGCATCGGAGCGCGACCGTGTTCCCGGCCGATATCGGGCTTATGCCGGCTTAAATCAAGCACGAGCGGGCACCTTGCCCTTGGCCGAAGGACCCTTCTCTCCGTCTGGGCCGAAGACGTCGAGCAGGGCCTTGCGGATCGTCAGCTGGCGGGCGGTCGAGACGATCTTCGCGTTGGTCAGGTCGGTGACGTAGAAAACGTCGACCGCCTTCTCGCCGAAAGTCGCGATATGCGCCGAGGCGATGTTGAGGTTGAGCTTCCCGATCGCCGTGGTCAAATCGTAGAGCAGCCCGGGGCGGTCGAGACCGGCAACCTCGAGCACGGTGTGGCGCGCCGACAGCACATTGTCGATGATGACCTCCGGCACGACCTGGAAGGTCTGGCCGCGCGCCGGCGGCGCCCGGCGCTGGGCGACGAGGTCGGCGATCTTGATTTCGCCCTTGAGCGCGCGTTCGATCGCGGCGGCGATCCGCTCGGCCCGGCGCAGCTCGTCGTCGTCGCGCTCGAAGGCGCGCGAGACCGAGATCGTGTCGAGGACGAGTCCGTCCGTCGTCGTGAAGATCTGCGCATCGACGATATTGCCGCCGGCGGCGGCGCAGGCGCCGGTGATGATCGCTAGCAGACGCGGATGGTCGGGGGCGAGGATGGTCAACTCGGTGACGCCGCGGAACCGGTCGGTCTCGACCAACGTCGCGGTGGTGCGGCCCTCCTCCTCGGCCCGGCGCAGGAAGCGCGCATGCTTCTCCTGCTGGGCCACGTCCACCTTGATCCAGTAGGCCGGATAGTGCCGCGCGAGATAGGCGTCGCGCGCAGCCTCGCTCCAATCGGCGAGCCGCTCCTTGAGCGCATCCTGCTTCTTCTCGACGCGCGCCTTGCGTTCGATCAGCGAATGGCCGCCGGCCAGCACGATCTCGGTCTCGTAGTAGAGCGTGCGCAGGAGCTGGCCCTTCCAGCCGTTCCAGACGCCCGGCCCGACCGCCTTGATGTCGGCGACGGTGAGCACGAGCAAGAGCTTCAGACGTTCCAGCGTCTGGACCGTGGCGGCGAAGCTCTCGATCGTCTTGGGGTCGCCGAGATCGCGGCTCTGGGCCACGGTCGACATGTCCAGATGATGCTCGACCAGCCAGGCGACCGTCTCGGTCTGGCCTTCGGTCAGGCCGAGACGCGGCGCGAGCTTGCGGGCGATGCGGGCACCGGCGATCGAATGATCCTCGAGCCGCCCCTTGGCGATGTCGTGCAGGAAGAGCGCGACATAAAGGGCGCGACGATTGCTGATCGTCGGCATGATCTCGTTGGCGAGCGGATGCTCGGTTTCGAGCACGCCGGCATCGATCTCGGCCAGCACGCCGATGGCGCGGATCAGGTGCTCGTCGACCGTGTAGTGATGATACATGTTGAACTGCATCATCGCGACGACGCGCCCGAAATCGGGCACGAACTTGCCGAGCAGCCCGGATTCGTTCATCCGCCGCAGCACCGCCTCGGGCGAGCGACGCGCCGTCAGGATTTCCAGGAAGATCCGGTTGGCGTCGGGGTCGTTGCGAAGCTGCGGCGTCACCAGCCGCAGCGACTGCGTCACCAGCCGGCTGGCATCGGGATGGATCGCAAGGTCGTCGCGGCTGGCGATCTCGTAGAGCCGCAGCAGGTTCACGGGATCGCGCCGGAAGGCGTCGGCATCGACGACGTTCAGCCGCTGGCTCTTCAGCGTGAAATCGGGGTGGCCGAGCGCCCGCACGCGTTTGCGCTTGGCAAAGGAGCCGAGCAAGCGCGAAAGCGAGGCGCGCGGCTTCTGCTGGCGGGCCTCCAGCGCCGCGCAGACGATCGCGGTCAGGTCGCCGACATCCTTGGCGACGAGGAAATACGCCTTCATGAAGCGCTCGACCGGGGCCTGGCCGCTGCGCCCGGCATAGCCGATCGCGGCCGCCACCTGTCGCTGCAGGTCGAAGGAGAGCCGCTCCTCCGCCCGGCCGGTGATGAAGTGCAGCCAGCAGCGCACGCGCCAGAGGAACTCCTCCGAGCGCTGGAACATCAGCAGTTCCTTGCGGTCGAACAGCCCGGCGCTCACCAACTCATGCACATCGTTGACGCGGTAGGCGTATTTCGCGATCCAGAACAGCGTGTTGAGGTCGCGCAGGCCGCCCTTGCCGTCTTTGACGTTGGGCTCGACGAGATAGCGCGAGGTGCCGGCGCGACGGACCCGGGTCTCGCGCTCGGCGAGCTTGGCCTCGGTGAAGGCCGGCGCCGTGCCCTCAAGCACCTCGGCGCCGAAGCGGCGGACCATGTCGTGGAAGACCAGCGCGTCGCCCGCGATGAAGCGCGCCTCCAGCAGCGCCGTGCGGATCGTCATGTCGGCGCGCGCCTCGCGCACGCAGTCGTCGACCGAGCGCACGGAATGGCCGACCTTCAGCTTCAGGTCCCAGAGCGGGTAGAGCATGGCCTCGACCACGCTCTCGCCCCAGGCTGTCTGCTTGTGCGGGAACAGGAACAGGAGATCGACATCCGAGCCCGGCGCCAGCGTGCCGCGGCCATAGCCGCCGACGGCCACGACGGCGATGCGCTCGGACTGCGACGGATTCAGCGCCGGATAGAAATGCTCGGTCGCCGCGACATGCAGGCAACCGACGACGCCGTCCATCACCGCCGACAGGTGCCGGGCGCAGATCAGCCCATGGCGCGGGCGCTTGAGCAATTCGCGCGCCGATTCATGCCCCCGGTCGAGCACATGACGCAGCCCGCCGACGAGAAGGCTGCGGATATCGGCTGTGCTGCGGCCTTGCGCCTGTTCGAGGAGATCGGCAACGGCGCGTTGGGGGCTCTCCAGCACCTGGTCGAGTTCGAGCAGCGGCTGATCGGTGGCGGGTGAGACCAAGCCTGACCTCGATTGTTTGCGTCTGTCGGCGCCGGCGCCGATGTCGCTCGTTAGCATGCGAGAGGGATTCGCAAAGCGCTTTAATTAAACATTCCAGTTACGTGAATTGGGAGAATCAACGTCCACAGGCGTGCTGTTTGACATACAGAACGATCGGACCTACAAGTCGGATACGCGCCGATTTGAGCCACCAGCTTGCGGGCGCGAAACAAGTGCAGCTAAAGCGTGGGGTGCGGGCACGATCCTGTCGCTCGGTCCCTTCGCACGTCGAAAGGGACCCCCATGACTGTCAGCCGTCGCCTTGCCATTGCGGGCATCGCCGCCTCCATCAGCCTCGCCAGCACCCAGGTGTTCGCCCAGGCTCCCAAGGAGATCCGGGTCGACTACGCGACCTATAATCCGGTCAGCCTCGTGCTGAAGGACAGCGGCATCCTCGAAAAGGCGCTGGCCTCCGACGGCATCGCCGTGCGCTGGGTCCAGTCGGCCGGATCCAACAAGGCGCTGGAGTTCCTCAATGCCGGCTCGCTCGATTTCGGTTCGACCGCCGGTGCCGCAGCCCTGATCGGCAAGATCAACGGCAACCCGATCAAGTCGATCTATGTTTATTCGCGGCCGGAATGGACGGCGCTCGTCACCGGCGCCAAGAGCGATGTCAGCAAGGTCTCCGATCTCAAGGGCAGGCGTGTCGCCGTTACCCGCGGCACAGACCCGCACATCTTCCTGGTGCGCGCGCTGGCCGAGGCCAAGCTGACCGAGAAGGACGTCAAGCTCGTCCTGCTGCAGCACGCCGATGGCCGCCTCGCACTGGAGCGTGGCGATGTCGACGCCTGGGCCGGGCTCGACCCGCTGATGGCCGCAGCCGAGGTCGAGAGCGGCGCGAAGCTGTTCCACCGCAAGGCCGCGGACAACACCTGGGGCGTGCTCAACGTCCGCGAGGCCTTCGCCAAGGACAATCCGGCCCTCGTCCGCAAGGTGCTCTCCGCCTATGAGGAGGCGCGCGCCTATGCGCTGGCGAACCCGGCCGAGTTGAAGAAGACGCTGATCGCCTACACCAAGCTGTCGGATGCCGTGATCGAACGCCAGCTCACCCGCACGGAGCTGACCCATTCGGCGATCGGCCAGCCCCAGGCCGACACGATCATCGCGGCCGGCCTCGCGCTCAAGGACGCCGGCGTGCTGCCCGCGACCACGGATGTGAAGGCCGTGGTCGACGATCTGCTCGACCGCCGCTTCGCCGCCACCAACTGAGGCAATCCGGGCTAAGATGAGCGTTCTCGGCATCGAGACGGCGGCTATTGGCGAGCAGGACGGCCCGGCCCGCTCGCGGCCGCGCCGGCGGCTGCTCGCGCTCGCCGGCCTCATCCTGCCCGTGCTGCTGGCGATCCTCTGGGAGATCACCGTCAGGACGGGGCTCGCCAATGGCCGGCTGATGCCGCCGCCCAGCGTCGTGGCCAAGACCCTTTGGGGCCTCGCCGCCTCGGGCGAACTCCTGACGCATGCGACGGCGACGCTCTGGCGGGTCGCGGCCGGCTTCGGCCTCGGCGCGGCCGCCGGCACGCTTCTCGGAGCCGTGACGGGAGCGTTGCCGGTGGCGCGGGGCATCCTCGACCCGACGCTGCAGGCGCTGCGCGCGATCCCCTCGATCGCCTGGGTGCCGCTCTTCATCCTCTGGCTCGGCATCTTCGAGGCGTCGAAGGTCGCGCTGATCGCGGTCGGCGTGTTCTTCCCGGTCTACCTCGGGGTGGCCGCCGCGATCCAGGGCATCGACCGCAAGATCGTCGAGGTCGGCCGCGTCTTCCGCCTCGGCCGGCTGGCGATGGCGCGCCGCGTGCTCCTGCCGGCGATCCTGCCGGCCTGGATCACGGCGCTACGCTCTGGGCTCGGCCTCGGCTTCATGTTCGTCGTCGCAGCCGAGATCATGGGCGCGAGCGAGGGGCTCGGCTACCTCCTGGTGGACGGCCAGCAACTCGGCCGCCCCGACACCATCATCGCGGCCATCATCAGCTTCGCCGTGCTCGGTAAGCTGGCCGACGGGCTGCTCGTCGCCCTCACGCGGCCGGTTCTCGCCTGGCAGGACACGGCGCGCGACAAACTTTAGAAAGTCCCCTCGATGCTGAGCTTCGAGACCCTGTCGAAAACCTATGCCGACGGCACACAGGCCCTGTCGGCCATCAACATCGATGTCGTCGCCGGCGAGATCCTGGCGCTGGTCGGCGGCTCCGGCTGCGGCAAGACCACGCTGCTGCGGTTGATCGCAGGCCTCGACCGTTCGAGCGCCGGGCGCATCCTGCTGAACGGCGAGGCGATCATCGAGCCGCGCGCCGATGTAGGCGTCATCTTCCAGGAGCCGCGCCTGTTCCCCTGGCTCTCAGTGGCCGAGAACATCGGCTTTGGCCTGTCTCATCTCTCGGCCTTCGAGCGCGAGGGGCTGGTCACCAACGCGCTCGTCCGTGTCGGCCTCGCCGGCCATGACGGGCGCTGGCCGCGCGAACTCTCCGGCGGCCAGCAGCAGCGCGTCGCAATCGCGCGCGCATTGGTGACGCGGCCGAAGCTGCTCCTGATGGACGAGCCCTTCTCGGCGCTGGATGCGACAACGCGGGCGAGCCTGCACGGCCATCTGCTGGCGCTGTGGGCCGAGAGCCGCCCCACCATGGTGATGGTCACCCATGATGTCGAAGAGGCGGTGACGCTGGCCGACCGCATCGTGGTGATGCAGCCCAAGCCCGGCCGCATCTTCGACGAGTTCGACAACCCGCTCGCCCGCCCGCGCGACCGGCTCTCGCCCGCCTTCGAGGCGGCCAAGCGCGAGGTCCTGCGCAGCCTCGACCGCTCGCTGCGCGACGAGGCCCCGCACCAGCAGAAGACGAGCGAGACGGCGGGGATGTGGTGGTGACAGACGGAAGGTTCGGTGTCATCCCGGGCGGAGCGAAGCGCAGACCCGGGATCCATGCCCGACCCGTTCCGGAATGGATCCCGGGTCTCCCTTCGGTCGCCCGGGATGACGGGGTCAAACGCGAATTGAACAACCAGCGGCGGTCGCGTCGCCCTCGAATGAAAGTCTAAGACCATGGACGTCACCGCTCTCCGCGCCCTCCAGGCTCCGCTGAAGGACGCCTATCGCAATGACCCGAATGCTGCGATCATCACGCTGAAGGCCAAGGGCGAACTCGACGACCAGCATATCGCCTGCAAGGTCGAGACCGGCCGGGCCATCGCGCTCGCCGGCCTGCATCCGGCAACCGGCGGCTCGGGCGCAGAACTCTGCTCTGGCGACATGCTGCTGGAGGCGCTGGTCGCCTGCGCCGGCGTGACGCTGAAGGCCGTCGCGACCGCGCTCGAGATCGAACTCAAGAAGGGCGTTGTTCGCGCCGAGGGCGATCTCGATTTCCGTGGCACGCTCGGCGTTGCCAAGGATGCAGCCGTCGGCTTCAAGGCGATCCGCCTCTTCTTCGACGTCGAGACCGATGCGCCGCAGGACAAGCTCGACAGCCTGCTGAAGCTGACCGAACGCTACTGCGTCGTGTTCCAGACGCTGAACGTGAAGCCGGAGCTCTCGGCGGCGCTCAAGGTCGGCTGATCACTCCGCCGCATTCTTCAGGGAGAGCCCCTGCACGAAGGGCAGCGTCGGCTCTGCCTTCGCGTCGTCGAAGTCGAGCGCCACGATCCGCTCGCCGCGGCTGGAGATCTTGCCCGCCGAGGTGCGGATACCGGCGACATCCTCCTGCGCCTGGCGGAAATGCTGGTCGAGCTTCTCGGCCCGCTCGCCCAGCCGCCGGACGTCGGCGAGCAGCTTGCCGACCTCGCTCTGGATCACCTGCGCCTCCTCGCGCATCCGGGCATCGCGCACCAGCGACTGCATGAGCTGGATCGCCAGCGCCAGCAGGGACGGCGAGACGATCATGATCCGGGCCCGATGCGCCTTCTGGATCACGTCGTCGAAATGCTCGTGCAGATCGGCATAGATCGATTCCGAGGGCACGAAGAGCAGCGCCATGTCCTGCGTCTCGCCGGGCAGGAAATAGCGCTCGGCGATATCCTTCACATGTACGCCGACATCGTTGCGCACGCGCACGCCGGCGGCCTTGCGCGCCTCCTCTCCTCGCGCCTCGCGAAGCTGCGTGAAGCTCTCCAGCGGGAACTTCGCGTCGATGACGAGCCCGCGCCCGTCTCCCGGCAAGGTCACCATGCAGTCCGGCCGCCTGCCATTGGAAAGCTGCGGCTGGAAGGAGAAGAAGGCGCTCGGGAGACCGTCACGGATGATCGCCTCCATCCGGCCCTGGCCATAGGCGCCGCGGGCCTGCTTGTTGGAGAGCACGTCGCGCAGCGTCACCACCTCGGAGGTCAGGCTGGTCAGGTTCTTCTGGGCGCTGTCGATCACGGCCAGCCGCTCCTGCAGCTTGCCGAGGCTCTCTGTCGTCTGGCGGACATTCTGTTCGAGACCGGCGCCGACCTGCTGGCGCAGCCCGTCCATCCGGTCGGCGACGAGACGCGCGAGGTCGCCCTGCCGCGTCGAGAGGATCTCGGCCATGGACTGCATGCGCCCGGTCATCTCCGCCTGGAGCCGGTTCATCTCCGCGACCTTGTCGTCCATCTCGCGGGTGCGCTCGGCCGCCATGGCGGCCTCGATGGCGCGCTCCCGGCTGCCGCGCCAGGAGGACAGCGCGACGAGCACCAGCAGGGCTAAGGTCAGGGCCGCGAAGCCGAAGGCCGCCTCGGCCCAGGTCACAGGGCGGTCGAGCAGGATGAAGGCGATCTCTTTCATGCGGAGATACTAGCCGATTCGGATGAACGAATTCGAACGAAAGCGGAACAGTTTGACCGGCTGCCTGCAAGGGCTTATGTCGCCCCTTCATCACGAAATCCCGCGCAGAAATCCCTTCATGGCCATCCGCCCTCTCGTCATCCTGCCCGACGCCCAGCTTCGCCTGGTTTCGACCCCCGTCGAGGAAATCACGCCCGAGATCCGCACGCTCGTCGCGGACATGTTCGAGACGATGTATGACGCCCCCGGCATCGGCCTTGCAGCCATCCAGATCGGCGTCCCCAAGCGCGTGGTCACGCTCGACGTCGCCAAGCGCGCGCCCGACGAGAAAGAAGAGCCCGAGGGCGAAGAGGGTGGCGAGAGCGCCCAGGAAAAGCGCGACGCGCAGCCCCGCAACCCCATGGCCTTCATCAACCCCGAGATTACCTGGTCGTCGGAAGAGCATAGCGTCTACGAGGAAGGCTGCCTCTCGATCCCGGAGTATTACGAGGAGGTCGAGCGCCCGGCTTCGGTCAAGGTCAGCTACACCGATCTCGAAGGCCAGCAGCAGGAGATCGAGGCCAACGGGCTGCTCGCCACCTGCCTGCAGCACGAGATCGACCATCTCAATGGCGTGCTGTTCATCGACCATCTCTCGCGCCTCAAGCGCGAGCGTGTCACCAAGCGTTTCGCCAAGCAGGCGGCCAGGCGTTAAGCCGCGTCAGCAAGGAACCGCCGTCATTCCGGACAAGCCGCGTCGGCGGCGCTGATCCGGAATCCATCGGAGGGCTCTGGCATCCTATGATGGATTCCGGGTCTCCGCTTCGCTTCGCCCGGAATGACGGGCCGTCTGGGGTCAAATCGAGCGTATGAGTTTGCGCGTCATTTTCATGGGCACCCCCGATTTCGCGGTGCCGACCCTCACCGAAATCATCGGCCAGGGCCACGCGGTCGTGAGTTGCTACACCCGCGCGCCGGCCCAGGCCGGGCGCGGGCTGGAACTCAAGCCGTCGCCCGTTCAGAAGGCCGCCGAGCGCTTCGGCATCCCGGTCTTCACGCCGTCCACGCTGAAATCGACCGAGGCCGTCGAGCAGATCGCCTCGTATCAGGCCGATGTCGCCGTCGTCGTCGCCTATGGCATGATCCTGCCCCAGGCGATCCTCGATCTGCCGGAACTCGGCTGCCTCAACCTGCATGCCTCGCTGCTGCCGCGCTGGCGCGGCGCGGCGCCGATCCAGCGCGCGGTCATGGCCGGCGATGCCGAGAGCGGCGTCTGCGTCATGAAGATGGAGGCCGGCCTCGATACCGGCCCGGTCGGCATGGTCGAGCGTCTGGCGATCGGCCCCGACATGACCGCTGGCGAATTGCATGACCAACTGGCTTCGCTCGGTTCCGACCTGATGGTGCGGGCGCTGGCGGCGCTGGGCCGTGGCGGCCTGCGCTTCACGCCGCAGCCGGAGGAGGGCGTGACCTACGCCGCCAAGATCGGCAATGCCGAGGCGAAGCTGAACTGGGCCCGTCCGGCCAAACAGGTCCATGATCTCGTGCGCGGCCTTGCGCCGTTCCCGGGCGCGTTCGCAGAGGTCGATCTCGGCAAGGGCCCCGAGCGTCTCAAGGTCCTGCGCACGGCGCTCGCCGGCGGCGCGGCCGAGCCCGGCATGCTGCTCGACGACGAGGGTACGGTCGCCTGTGCCGAGGGAGCCGTGAAGCTCCTGCAGGTCCAGCGCGCCGGCGGGAGGCCGATGAGCGGGGCCGAGTTCCTGCGCGGTGCACGGCTCGCCGCCGGCGCGAAACTGTAGCTGAGCATGCCGTTGCCCGAAAACCGCACCCCACTTTTCGGCGGCATGCTCTGATGCCGCGCTACAAGCTCGTCATCGAATATGACGGCACGCCCTTCTCGGGCTGGCAACGCCAGCTCAACGGGCCGTCCGTGCAGCAGAGCGTCGAGGAAGCGGTCGAGGCCTTCTGCGGCCATGCGGTGAGGCTGCATTGCGCCGGGCGTACCGATGCCGGCGTCCACGCGACGCATCAGGTCGTCCATGTCGATCTCGACAAGGAATGGCGAACCGACGTCGTGCGCGATGCCAGCAATGCCCGCCTGAAGCGGCTGCCTGTGGCGGTCGTCAGCGCTGAGGCGGTTTCCGATGATTTCGACGCGCGGATCTCGGCCAGGCGGCGCTACTACATCTACCGCATCCTCGACCGGCGCGCGCAGCCGGCGCTCGATCGCGATCGCCTCTGGCATGTGCCCGTCAAGCTCGATCACGACGCGATGGATCGTGCCGCCAAGGCCCTGCTCGGACATCACGACTTCACCACCTTCCGCGCCGCTGAATGCCAGGCCAACAGCCCGATGCGTACGCTGGACCGGCTCGATGTCCGGCGAGAGGGCGATGAGATCGTGGTCTATGCCCATGCCCGCTCCTTCCTGCACCATCAGGTCCGTTCCATCGTCGGCTGCCTGAAGATGGTCGGGGCCGGGCGCTGGCCGGAGAGCAAGCTGGGCAAGGTCCTGGCCGCGCGCGATCGCTCGCAATGCGCCGCGCTCGCGCCACCGTGCGGGCTGTATCTGGCCGGCGTGGACTACTTGAAGGACTGAAGTGGACGACTGAGGCAGGCGTCGTCGCAGGAGCCGCCCGCTCAGAGCGGCAGCAATCCGAACATCCGTACGACCCCATAGTCCGCGAGAACGCTCGCCAGCACGATGGGAGCCGCGATCCGGCTCTCCGTGCCGAAGGCGGCGCGCGCCACGCAGTAGCGCAATCGCAGCACGATTGCGGCGAAGGCCAGCGCCTGCAGGCCGGCGAGGCTCGGATACGACCAGCCGATCGCGAACACGGCGGCCGGCACGGCCATCAGGCTGGCCGAGACGATGCCGGCCCAGTTCCAGGCGATGACGAAGCTGGTGAAGCGTGGCGCATGCACGAGATGCGGCGCCAGCCCGATCAGAAGGGCGGGAACCGCCAGGACGGCAATGAGTTCGGCGCCGATCACGGCCATGACGAGGGCGGGCGACGCGAACAGCCCGGCGGTATTCGGCAACCCGGCGAGCAGGCGAACCGCGGCGAGAATGGCGACCGTCGCCGGCAGCATCAGCGCAAAGGCGAGGAATGAGCGCCAGAATCCGTCGCGCGTCAGGTCGAGTTCCTTGAGCGCCTCGGAGCCGCGGGTCATCAGGTGCCACGCCCCGCGCAGCGATCGCGTCACGTCCTCAGCGGCAAGCCTCATGACCCTGTTCCTTAGACTTTCGTCTAAGATGACTATCCGCCTGCCGGGCCGGGGCGTCAAGAGCCATGCTGCGCTGCAAAATAACGTCTGAGCAACCGATAGGTGATCCGCTCCAGCGCCAGCAGGTCCGCCACCGCGACGCATTCGTCGACCTGATGCATGGTCTGGCCGACGACGCCGTACTCGACGACCGGGCAGTAATTCTTGATGAAGCGCGCATCCGAGGTGCCGCCCGTGGTCGAGAGCGCCGGGCGCTTGCCCGTCTCGGCCTCGACCGCGTCGGCCACCATTGCGACGAAGGGGCCCGGCTGCGTCAGGAAGGCGACCGAATTGGTCGGGTCGAAGCTGATCTCGTAGCGCACGGCGTTGCCGGCCGCCTCGCGCAGCCGTCGCTCGATCTCGGCCGCCAGTGTCTCCGGCGTCCAGACGTCGTTGAAGCGGATATTGAACACGGCCTTCGCCTGGGCCGGCACGACATTGGTCGCGGGGTTGCCGACATCGAGCGTCGTCACTTCGAGATTGCTCGGGTCGAAATGCTCGGTGCCTCGGTCGAGCGGGGTGGCGTCCAGCGCCGCCAGCAGCCGCACCATGCCGCGGATCGGATTGTCGGCGAGATGGGGGTAGCCGACATGGCCCTGCTTGCCGTTGACGGTCAGCCGGCCGGTCAGCGAGCCGCGCCGGCCGATCTTGATCATGTCGCTCATCGCGGCCGGGTTGGTCGGTTCGCCGAGCAGGCAATGGTCGAAGCGCTCGCCGCGCGCATGGGCCCAGTCCAGCAGCTTGACGGTGCCGTTGACGGCCGGGCCTTCCTCGTCGCCGGTGACGAGAAAGGCGATCGATCCGGGAGCGTCGGGGTTCTCGCGCCGGAAGCGCAGGGCGGCGGCCATCATCGCGGCGAGCCCGCCTTTCATGTCGCAGGCGCCGCGCCCATGCAGCACGCCGTTCTCGACGGTCCCACCGAAGGGATCGCGCGTCCATGCCGCGGCATCGCCGACCGGCACGACATCGGTATGGCCCGCGATGACGAAGACCGGCCCTTCCGTACCGATGCGGGCGTAGAGGTTTTCGATGTCCGCCGTGCCGGGCGCGCTGAAGATCGGCCGCTCGACGTTGTAGCCCTGCTTCGCGAGCACGGCGCCGAGCAGCGCCAGCGCTCCGCCTTCATGCGGCGTCACGGAGGGGCAGCGGACCAGTGCTTGGGTCAGTGCAACGGGGTCGAGGGGATCGAGGTTGGGGCGTGGGGCGGTGTCCATGCTCCCGCTTTAGCATCGGCGCCATCTGCCGCAAGCGGTTCCCCGCCTTGCGCTGACGGCATCAGGCCGAGATCGACGAGGGCGAACAGCCACGCGATCAGGGAGACCGTGTCGAGCGAGGGCGCCCAGACATAGGGCAGCCAAGGCTGGAGCTGGCCCGGCAGGACGATCGCGCAGATCAGCACGATCCCGTAGAGCGCGGTGCTGCCCCGGTCCGCGGCGCGCTTGGCCGCGAGCGCAGCCCAGGGAAACAGCGCGAAGGCGTGGCCGAAGGCGACGGCCCGCGCGGCATCGTGCCCGAACAGCGTCGGCGCGATGTGCTGGAGGCCGAGCAGGGCGAACGCGACCAGGGCGCTGCCAAGCCAGAAACGGCCGAGGCCGATGCGTCCGTCGAAGTCGGTGAGCAGGCGGAAAATGGACATCGATCAGGCTCCGATGCCGCCAATCTGGCATGCCGCGCCCGCGTCCGGAAGGACATGGTGAATAAAGGGTTAACGCGTCCGCGCCGGGCTCGCCGCAGAAAACGCTTGAACGCGGGGTTCCACGCCGCTAGCTGCGGCGGCAGGTGTTGGCATTCCGCAGACGAGACTTGGGCTTCAGACCAGGGTTGGGCTTTTTGCGCGGTCGGGCCTCATTTCGGATTTGAGGGGCGCACAGGTGCCCGAGCGAGGTTTGCGACATGACCATCCGTTTCCATCGCGGCGATCTGCCTGACGGCTTCGATGCCGGCCCCAGCATCGCGATCGACACCGAGACGCTGGGGCTGAACCCGCATCGCGACCGGCTCTGCGTGGTCCAGCTCTCGCGCGGCGACGGCACGGCGGACGTCGTCCAAATCCCGAAGGGCGGCGAGCGTCCGGTCAATCTGATCCGGCTGCTTGAGGACCCGGCGGTCCTCAAGCTGTTCCATTTCGCGCGCTTCGACATCGCCGTGCTGCGCCAGGCCTTCGGCGTCGTCACCGGCCCGGTCTATTGCACCAAGATCGCCTCCAAGCTGACCCGCACCTATACCGACCGGCATGGGCTCAAGGACCTGGTGCGCGAGTTGCTCGGCGTCGAACTCTCCAAGCAGCAGCAATCCTCCGATTGGGGCGCCGACACGCTGAGCGATGCCCAGCTCACCTACGCGGCCTCGGATGTGCTGCACCTGCACGCACTGCATGCTCGGCTGGAGATGATGCTCGCCCGCGAAGGGCGCAGCCATCTGGCGAAAGCCTGCTTCGACTTCCTGCCCTTCCGGGCCGAACTCGACTTGGCGGGTTGGCCCGAAACCGATATTTTTGCGCATACTTGACAAATTCCAAGGCCTTGCTTGACAAATTCTAAGGCTTCTTGCGTCAGTCTCGCTGTGACTGGCCGGTGCGAGGGCGCGCGCCGGATGACACGAAAAAGCCGTTAGCGACTGCCATTGCGCGGGGCATGACTTTGGCGATGACAACCAATGACTGGGCCGCCCGCCCTGATGGGCGTGGGGACCGAAGGAGCCTGGCGCGCCGTCAGGCGGCCTTTGGCGCCGCGCGCCGGCACACCATGCTCGTCCGCTTCCTGCGCAGCGCCATTCCCATCGGCGCCGTGGTCGCGGTGATGGCCCTGATCGTGGCGCCCTTCTTCAATCCGCTGCGCGGCGTCGCCAACGTGTCGCTCGGCGCGGTCGGCATCTCCGGCGGCAAGGTGAAGATGGATACGCCCCGCCTGTCGGGCTATCGCAAGGACAACCGCCCTTATGAGGTGACGGCCGAGGCGGCCCTGCAGGAGATCCGCAACCCGACTCAGGTCGAGCTGCAGATCTTGACGGCCAGGCTGCAGATGGAGCGCGAGGGCTGGGTCACGGTCAACGCCAAGACCGGCCATTTCGATACGCAGAAGGAAAAGCTGCGGCTCGTCGACGACGTCCGGGTCAAGACCGAGGCGGGTTACGACATCCGCATGAAGACCGCCGATGTCGATTTCAAGGGCGGCACCGTGGTCTCGAAGGACCCGGTGAAGGTCCTCGTCGATTCGAACACTGTCGACGCCGATTCGCTCGATGTGAAGGACAATGGCGCGCTGATCGCTTTCCAGGGCCGCGTCCGAGTCTATATTCCCAATGCACCGGCCGGCACGATCGCTGGCCCCGAGCGCGAGGGCAGCACGCCGCAGCTGGAACTGCTGCAGTCGGTGCGCTCCGCGCCCGCCGGCGAAACGCCGCCGACGGACAAGCAGTCGAACGGGACGGGACAGTGACAATGCAGCCAGCCATGAGCCTCTCCAGCTTCGCTCGCTTCGGCGCCGTCTCCCGGCAGGCCGCCCTGCTCGCGGCGGTTGCGGGCGCCATTCTCGCTTGCGTGCCGCAGGACGGTTTCGCGCAGGCGCGCGCGCGGGGCGGCGGCGGCGCGGCAAGCTCGCCGCTGGGCGGCCTCGGCGGTGACAGCAAGGAACCGATCAAGATCGACGCCGACAAGCTCGACGTGCTCGACAAGGACAACAAGGCCGTGTTCAGCGGCAACGTCGTCGCCGTCCAGGGCGAGACGACGGTGCGCTGCACGGTGATGACCGTGTTCTATGAGGGGCGCGGCGGGCAGGGCGCCGCCGGGGCAAAGCCTGCGCCGGCTCCCGCGGCGGCAGGTGCCGCGCCCGGGCAGTCCAATGACTCGTCGATCAAGCGCATCGAATGCAAGGGCCCGGTCACCGTCGTCTCGAAGACACAGGCCGCGACCTCCGACAATGCCGTGTTCGACCGCGCCAACAACACGGTCGTCATGACCGGCAATGTCGCGCTGAACGACGGCCCCAACATCACGCGCGGCGAGAAGCTGACCTACAACACCGTCACCGGCGTCGCCAATGTCGAGACCAACAAGGGCGGTCGCGTTCAGGGCTTCTTCGTGCCGAACTCGACCGAGGCCGCCAAGCCTGCGGCTGGCGCGACGCCTGCCAAGCCGGCGACGCCCACCAACTGAGCCTCTTCCGCTCACGCCGCGGGCATCCCGCCGACCTCCCTCCAGACCAGGCACAGCGCCCGCAGTGACAATCTCCGACATGCCGCAATCCGACACGGTGCCTGCCCGCGCAGCGCCCACGAGCCATCAACGCGGCGCAGGCGTGTTCAGCCGTCTGTTCGGGCGATCCGGGCGAGGCGACGGCAGTGTCGTGGGCATCGGCTCCGCGGAAGCGGCCGCGATCGGCGGCCCCGGCGTCCTCGCGGTCAGCGGCCTGCGCAAGAGCTATGGCGGCCGCACGGTGGTGAGCGATGCGAGCCTTCACCTGCGCCAGGGCGAGGCCGTTGGGCTGCTCGGCCCCAACGGCGCCGGCAAGACCACGATCTTCTACATGATCACCGGGCTGGTCGCCGCCGATCTCGGCACGATCTCGCTGGAAGGCAACGACATCACGCAGCTGCCGATGTATCAGCGCGCGCGGCTGGGCATCGGCTACCTCCCGCAGGAAGCCTCGATCTTTCGCGGCCTCAGCGTCGAGGACAATATCCGCGCCGTGCTCGAGGTGGTGGAGCCGGACCGCAAGGCCCGCGAGCGCCAGCTCGACCAGCTGCTCGAGGAGTTTACCATCGCACGCCTGCGCAAGGCGCCCTCGATCGCCCTCTCGGGCGGCGAGCGGCGGCGTTGCGAGATCGCGCGTGCGCTCGCCGGCAAGCCCTCCTTCATCCTGCTCGACGAGCCCTTCGCCGGCATCGATCCGATCGCCGTCGGGGACATCCAGGCGCTGGTGCGGCAGCTCACCGATCGCGGCATCGGTGTCCTGATCACGGACCACAATGTCCGCGAGACGCTGGGCCTCGTCGATCGCGCCTACATCATCCATTCCGGCCGCGTGCTGACCGAAGGCTCGCCGGCCGAGATCATCGCCAATCCCGATGTGCGCCGCGTCTATCTCGGCGAGGATTTCCGGCTTTAGCGCAGGCGCGGTTGGTAGCCGACGACGCGGGCGAGCATATGGTGCGCGCCTCCTCGGCTGGCCACCGGTTGTAATGCGGCGAAGCGGATCGGCGCGTCGGTGACGAAATCCCGACCTGCCACTTCCCTCGCATGTTGCAGTGCATTAATTTCCCTGCTCAATGACGAGGCAAGGCTTTGACGCGCCAGTCAGACGGCGCTAGTCTGCCCTCAAGCAAGAAGTGTGCCGAAATGGCGCGCTGGCAGGGAAGGGTCGATGCCGCAATGGCGATGATGCCTCGCATGGAGCTGCGCCAGGGCCAGTCCCTGGTCATGACGCCGCAGTTGCTGCAGGCGATCAAGCTTCTGCAATTGTCGCATCTCGAACTGCAGAACTTCGTCGAGGGC
>DATDBB010000191.1:0-5802 GCA_036525085.1 Allobosea sp. | reverse complement strand
CATGCGCCAGCGCATCATGCTGGCCTCGGTGATGCTGCTGAAGCCCGCTTTGCTGCTCGCCGACGAGCCGACGACGGCGCTCGACGCGGTCGTGCAGCGCGACGTGATGGAGCTGATGGTCGGGCTGACGCAGGAGAACGGCACCGCCGTCCTGCTGATCTCGCATGACCTCGGCATGGTCGCGCGCTACTGCAGCCGCATCGTCGTGATGTGCCAGGGCGAGGTGGTCGAGCAGGGCGATAGCGACGACATCCTGGCGCGACCGCAGCACCCCTATACCCGCAAGCTGCTGGCGGCGATGCCGCATCGGGGCGAGGCTCGCGACCTGCCGCAGGCGCCGACGCCGATCGTCGCGGTGCGCGATCTCGTCGTCGACTATCCCGGCCGCCAACGCTTCTTCCGCAAGAGCGCGCCCAAGCGCGCCCTGCACGGCATCTCGCTCGAAGTGCAGCCCGGCGAGGTCGTCGCAGTCGTCGGCGGCTCCGGTTCGGGCAAGACCACGCTCGGCCAGTCGATCGCAGGGCTGGTCAAGGCGAGCGGCGGCGACATCCTCTTCGCCGGCAAACCGATCTTCAAAAGCGAGGCGGCGTATTGGGACTACCGGCTCAATTGCCAGATGGTCTTCCAGGACCCGTACTCCTCGCTCGACCCTCGCATGACGATCGGCAAGCTGGTCGCCGAGCCGCTGAGGCTGGTCCCGGGCATGACATCGGAGCAGAAGACGGCGCGCGTCGCCGAGGTTCTGGTCGAAGTCGGCCTCGCCGAGGGCTTTGCCGATCGCTACCCGCATGAGCTCTCCGGCGGGCAGCGCCAGCGCGTCGCAATCGCGCGCGCCGTGGTGCGTCGGCCGAGCTTCGTCATCGCTGACGAGCCGGTCTCGGCGCTGGACGTCACGGTCCGTGCGCAGGTGCTGGAGCTGTTCGCCGAGCTGCAGCGCAAGCATGGCTTCTCCTGCCTGTTCATCAGCCATGATCTCGGCGTGGTCGAGCAGGTCGCCGACCGCGTCATCGTCATGAACGAGGGCCGGATCGTCGAGGAAGGCTCGCGCGACCAGATCTTCGACGCGCCGCAGCACGCCTATACGCGCAAGCTGCTCTCGGCCGTTCCGGGGCTTGAGAGCACCGATGACGGCGGGGTCAGGCTGTTCTGGCGGCTGGGGGACGGGGCGTGACGCCGCGCGCCTCCCCTTCTCCCCTCGCGGGAGAAGGTGGCTCGGCGAAGCCGAGACGGATGAGGGGGCGCCGTGAGTTTTCCGTTTTAGCCTGACACCATGCCCAACGGACAGGGCACGGCGCCCCCTCATCCGGCGCTACGCGCCACCTTCTCCCGCGAGGGGAGAAGGGGCAGCGTCGAACGGCTCGCTTTTCTGGAACACCGAATATGATGAAAAACGGAATGATCGTCTGCCCGCAGCCGGAGGCCGCCGAGGCCGGGGCTGCCGTGCTGGAGCGCGGCGGCAATGCGGTCGATGCGGCGATCGCCTGCGCCTTCATGCAAGGGGTGGTCGATCCGCTGATGTCGGGCATCGGCGGCTTCGGCTCGATGCAGCTCTACATGCCCGGCCGAGGCGTCCATGAGATCGTCGAGTTCTACGCGAAGGCTTCGCTCTCGGCGACGCCCGATATGTGGGCGGACAAGCTCACCGGCCAGTCACGCGACGGCTTCGCCTTCCTGCTGGAGGGCGGCATCAGCGAGTTCGGCCATCTCGCGGTATGCACGCCGGGCAGCGTCAAGGGCTATGACCATGCCCTCTCGCATTACGGCACGATGAATTGGGCCGACATCATCGCTCCCGCGATCAAGCAGGCGCGCGAGGGCGTGCTGGTGCGCCCGCACATGCACTGGTTCTGGTCGCAGGACCAGAAAGGCTCGGGTCAGGTCAACACCGCCGACAAGCTGCGCTACAGCGAAACCGGCAAGAACCTGTATTTCCGGCCCGATGGCAGCCTGAAGCGGCCGGGCGACATCGTTGCCAATCCCGACATGGCGAACACGCTGGAGTGGCTGGCGAAGGGCGGCGCCGACCTGTTCTACAAGGGCGAGCTGGCCGAAGAAATCGCCGCCGATTTCGCCGATCATGGCGGGCTGATCTCGCGCGAGGACCTTGCCGCCTACGAGCTTTCCGTGGCCGAACCGATCTGGGGCTCCTATCGCGGCCATCGCATCTCGACGAGCCCGCCGCCGGCGAGCGGCATGCTGATGCTCGAGATCCTCCACATGCTGGAGAACTTCGATGTCGGCGCGCTGACGCATGGCTCGGCCGAGCATGTGCGACTGCTAGCGGAAGCGATGAAGCGCATGACCATCGACAAGGACCTGCACATGGGCGATCCGGCCTATGTCGATGTCCCCGTCGACAGGCTGATCTCGAAGGAGCACGCGGCCGCGCAGGCGCAGAGCATCCGCCGAGGCGAGCGCGCCGATGTGCAGCGGCTGGAGCGCTCCTCCTCGCGCGAGACAACCCATGTCTCGGTCGTCGACCGGCATGGCAACGCGGTGGCGCTGACGCATACGCTGGGCTCGCCATCGGGCGCGATCACCGATGGGCTCGGCTTCATCTACAACGGCACGATGAGCCGCTTCGACCCCCGCCCCGGACGCGCCGCTTCGATCGCGCCCGGCAAGCGCCGCTCCTCCTCGGCCGCGCCGACCATTGTCTTCAAGGACGACAAGCCCTTCATCGTGATGGGCGCGCCGGGCGGCAGCTATATCGCGCCGGCCATGGCCCAGGGCGTCATGAACGTAATCGATTTCGGCATGGGCATGCTGGAGGCGGTCGCGGCGCCGCGCATCGTCGCCGTCTCCAACAGCATCGACATCTCCAACCGCATCCGGCGCAGCGTCGGCGAGGAGCTTACTGCGATGGGCTACGACGTGAAGCGCTCGGCCCAGAGCTATCCCTTCGCCGCGCTGCACGGCATCCGTATCGAAGACGGCCTATGCTCGGGCGGCGCCGACCCGCAACGCGATGGCATGGCGATCGCTGTGCCGGCGCCCAGAGTTTCCTGATCGTGCACCGAACCACGCCGTCATCCCGGGCTTGACCCGGGATCCATTCCGGAGCGCTTCCAGCCGAGGTTCCGGCATGGATCCCGGATCTCCGCTTCGCTGCGTCCGGGATGACCCGCACTTCCATAAGAAGGCAGCAGGCCCCAGCCAAGCCCTGGATCAGGGCAGATCGATGATCTCGACCCAGTTCGGGTTCTTGCCGAGCGCGATCTTCTGAAGCTCCTTCAGCGCGCCGGTTTCAGGATCGATGGCGTAGAGCGTCGCCGAATTCGACTTCTGGCCGGCTGCGACGAGGAAGCGCCCGCGCGGATCGATGTTGAAGCCGCGCGGCTGCGTTTCCGTGGCGACATTGCCGGCCGCGGTCAGGGCGTAGAGGATGCGTCCATCCGGCGTGATGCGGATTTCGGCACTGGCCGGCGCCCCGCCGCTGAAGCCCGGCGGCACGATGCTGACGCTGCCGAGCTTCGACAACACGCCCTTGGCCGGATCGAAGCGGTGGCTGTCCACCGTGCCGTCGAGTTCGTTGACGAGATAGAGGAAGCGGTCGTTCGGGTGGAAAACAAAGTGGCGCGGCCCGGCCCCGGCCTTGGTCTCGACGAAGGGCGGATCATTCGGCGCAACCTTCCCGGTCGCCGCGTCGAAGCGGAATTGCAGCAGGATGTCGCCGCCGAGATTGCTGGCGAAGAGATGGCGGTTCGAGCGATCCGTCAGGATCGCGTGGGCGTGCTTGCGCGTCTCCAGAACCTGCACCGGTTCGGCCTGCACAAAGCCCTGCGGGCCGATCGGATTGATCGCGATCTTGTGGCCCGTATAGGAGGCGCTGAGCAGGAAGCGGCCGGTCCGGTCGGTCGCGACATAGGCCATGTTGTCCGGTAGCGGCACGGTCGAGAGCAGGTCGAGCTTGCCGCTCTGCTGGTCGATCGCAAACGAGCTGACCGAGAAGGGCTGCGAGCGCAGCGAGACATAGAGATGGCGGCGGTCCGGCGAGATCGCCATCGGCATCGCGGTGCCGCTGACGGCGACCGTCTCGACCGGCTTCAACTGGCGGGACGATACATCCAGTTCCAGCACGCTGATCTCGCGGCTGTCGGCGTTCGAGACATAGACGATGGTTTTCGCGGCGGCGGGCATGACGCCCATGATGACCGCAAGCAGCGCTGCCGCGCCAGTGTTCTTCCCAAGCCTCATGATCGTCCCCCTGATGGCCGTTGTCCGCCATGGTCTGGCGGCTCGACCTTTTCTGAGGACAGAGTACCGGGGCGCGATCCGCCGCGGACAGCTCAAAGGCCGTATCGACCGATCCAATCGACGCATCGACGGCAGGACCGCATCGACAAACGAAAACGCTGCCGCACCGATCGGCGCGGCAGCGTCGAGGACTACCGGAGGTGAGGCTCAGGCAGCGGCGCGTTCGCGCGTCGCGAACTCGCTCTTGTCGAGCTTTGCGACGAGGGCCGTCAGTTCCGCCATCTCACTCTCGGTGAGGTCGGTCAGCGGGGTCCGCACCGGACCGGAATCGCGCCCGATCACCTTCATGCCGGCCTTGATGATCGAGACGGCATAGCCGCGCTTGCGGTTGCGGATCGCGATCAGCGGCAGGATGAAGTCGCGCAGGCCCGCCTGCACCATCTCGCGGTCGCGGCGGCGCACGGCGTCGTAGAACCGGGTCGAGAATTGCGGAACGAAGTTGAACACCGCCGAGGAGTAGGTCGTCACGCCCATTTCGAGATAGGGCAAGGCGAAGGTCTCGGCCGTCGGCAGGCCGCCGATATAGGTCAGGCGGTCGCCCATGCGCAGATGGATGCGGGTCATCAGCTCGATGTCGCCGATGCCGTCCTTGTAGCCGACGAGATTGGGATTGCGCTCGCAGAGCTTCGCCAGCGTCTCTTCGGTGATGATGGCGTTGTCGCGGTTGTAGACGATGACGCCGAGCTTCGTCGCCTTGCAGACCGCCTCGATATGGGCGGCGAGGCCCTCCTGCTCGGAGAAGACGAGATAGGGCGGCAGCAGCAGAATGCCGTCGGCGCCGGCCTGCTCGACGCCGGCGGCGAGTTCCGTCGCGATCTGCGTGCCATGGCCGACGCCGGCGAGCACCGGCACGCGACCCCGGGTCTCCTGTACGGCCGTCGCGACCACCTTCACCACCTCGGCCGGCGACAGCGAGAAGAACTCGCCGGTGCCGCCGGCGGCGAAGAGGCCGGCGACCTCGTAGCCGCAGAGCCAGTCTAGATTGGAGCGGTAGCGCGCCTCGTCGAAGGCATTGCCGGCCGTGAAAGGCGTGACGGGAAAGGAGAGCAGGCCGTTGCCGATATGGCGCGCCATCTCCTGCGGGGTCATCTTGCTCATGTCGGCTCCTTCGCTGAATTCAGCGAAGGAGTAGATCAAGAACGATGCCGAAAGTGACCAAACACTGTATCGGGCAATCCAATCATTGGATCGCCCGGGCGGATCTTCACCGGGTCCTGCGCCATGCGCTTGGCCAGGGTCGCGACGATCGGCAGGAGCGGGTTGTCGTTGTCCTCGCGGCTGACGAAGAAGAGCTCGGCCGGGCGCTGCCGCGGCAGGTCGACCGGGCGCAGGGCGACGCCGCTGAAATGCAGGTTCATCGCGGCTTCCGGCACCAGCGCGACACCGACGCCGGAATGGACCATGGCCAGGATCGAATGGATCTGGGCGAGGTGCTGGACATAGTTCGGCACGAGGCCTGCCCGAGAGAACAGCTCCACCAGCAGATCGTGGAAATAGCGGGCCTCATAGGGCGCGTACATGATGAAGGGCTCGGCCGCGAGATCC
>DATDBB010000190.1:0-21213 GCA_036525085.1 Allobosea sp. | reverse complement strand
CCAGCCAGACGCAGACCGGCAGCAGGAGGATGCCGACGACGATCTGCGCCAGCGTCGCGATGAAGGAACCGAGATAGAGGCCGACCACGACGTCGGCATTCTGCTCGAACAGGCGTGGACCCGGCAGCAGCCCGTGGATCAGCAGGCCGCCGAGCAGCACTGCCGTCGAATTCGAGCTCGGGATGCCGAAGGAGAGCAGCGGGATCAGCGCGGTGCTGGCAACCGTGTTGTTGGCGGCTTCGGGCGCGGCGACGCCTTCTTCGGAGCCCTTGCCGAACTTCTCCGGCTCCTTCGACCAGCGCTTCGCCTCGTTGTAGGAAAGGAATGCCGCGATCGAGCCACCGCCGCCCGGCGTCAGCCCCTCGAAGGTGCCGAGCAGGCAGCCGATGAATTGCGAGCGCTTGAGCCGGTTCATCATTCCGAGCGAGGGCAGGCGCACCCGCACCTGTTCGCGCACGCCGCCGAGATCGCGCGAGCCGGACTGCATCATCAGCTCGCTGATGGCGAAGACGCCGATCATGATCAGCACTGGCTCGACCCCGCCGAGCAGTTCCGGGCTGCCGAAGGTGAAGCGGGTCACGCCCGACATCGGGTCGGTGCCGACCGTCGAGATCATCAGACCGACGACGGCGGCGGCCAGGCCCTTCAGTAGCGAGCCGTTGGTCATCGAGGCGATGACGCTGAGGCCGAGGATGCCGAGCGCGAAATAGGATGTCGGCTTGAAGGCGAGCGCGACCCAGGACAAGGGCTCGGTCATCATGATCAGCATCAGGAGCCCGAACAGGCTGCCGATCACGCCTGACCAGAGCGAGATGCCGAGCGCCTCGCCGGCGCGCCCCTGGCGCTTCATCTCGTAGCCGTCGATCACGGTGGCGGCGGCGGAGTTGGTGCCGGGCGTGCGGATCAGGATCGCGGGAATCGAGCCGCCATATTCGGCGCCGATATAGGTGCAGGCCAGCATCACGATCGCCTGCACCGGGGCCATGCCATAGGTGAAGGGCAACAGCAGCGCCATCGTGATCGAGGCGGAAATGCCCGGCAGCGAGCCGCCGATGATGCCCCAGATTAGGCCGACGATCGAATAGAAGACGATCGGCGAGCCGGTCAGGAGGTCGTAGGCAATGCCGAGCGAATGCATCGGGGGTCTCCTAGAAGAACCAGCCGGAGGGCTGGCGCACGCCCAGGAGCCTGACGAAGATCGCCCAGTAGAGGAGGGCGCCGCAGAGCGCGATCGCGACCGTCTTCCAGTTTCGCGGCGCGCCCTCATAAAGTGCGACGGAGCCGATCAGCAGCGCGATTGCAGGCAGGTAGCCGATCACCTGCACGAGCACGACATAGGCCGCGCCGAAGGCGAGGAAGCCGAGTGCGCGGAGCAAAGGCGACAGCGGCTCGTCGTCATCTGCCGGTCTTGACGCCGGCTTTCCGGCCGGGATGAGCGCCCCGGCGCGAATGGCGCGCAGCGTCAGGACGAGTCCGAGGCCGGTCAGCACGATCGCGAGGATACGCGGCAGGCCGCTTGCCCCGACCTCGTCCGAGAGCGTGCTCTCGGCAATCGATGCAGTCGCCCAATAATAGAGGACGGCGATGGCGAGCACTGCGATGCCGCCGGCGAGGTCTTTGAGAGCCGATTGGTCGCGCATGACGCGGGTCTTTCCGAACGGATTTCGGGCGTGGCGGCAAAAAGCCTGCGCACGGCGTCACTTGAGGACGCCGCTCTCCTTCAGGAACGCTTCGGTGGTCGAGCCGAAATTCGCGATAAAGCCCTGATACTTGTCGTGCGGGATGAAGTTCGCGACCAGGCTCTCGGCGGAATAGACCTTGCGATAGTCCGGATCGGCCAGAACCTTCGGAACCGTCTCGTCCCAGATCTTCGTGATCGCCGGCGGCAGGCCCTTGGGGCCGGCGAGACCCCGGAACTTCTCCAGAACGACGGGATAGCCGGATTCCTTGACGGTCGGGACATTCGGGAGGGCCTCCATCCGCTGCGGATCGAAGGTCGCGAGAATGCGGATCTTGCCGGCTTCGAGCTGCGCGCGAAGCTCCGGGATCTCGCCGACGCCAATGTCGAGCGTGCCGTTGAGCACATTGATCATCAGGTCGCCGCCGCCTTCATGAGACACCACGGCGGCGTTTACGCCCGCGGCCTTCTTGAGCTGCTCGGCGGCCTGCCGTTCGAGCGAGGCGGGGTTAGCGGCACCCCAGCGGCCGCGCGAGGCCTGCGCCTTGTCGATCACGTCCTTCAGCGTCTTGAAGGGAGCATCGGCGCGCGTGTAGATCACCTCGGAGTCGGTGAAGAAATTCGCCAGCGGCTCGACATCCTTGTAGCCATGCTGCGTCTTCGACAGCAGCGAGGTGTAGATGTAGGTCGGCGTCGTCGCGTAGAGGACACTGCCATCGGCCGGCGCCGTCGCCAGCCGCGAGATCGCCCGCGCGCCGCTGCCGCCCTGTACGTTCTCGACGATGAAGGTCGCCTTGATGTATTTCGGCAGGTGCTTGGCCATCTCGCGCAGGAAGACGTCGCTGCCGCCTCCCGGGCTCGAATGGGTGACGAGCGTCACCACCTTGTGCGGATAGTCGACAGGCGCCTGGGCCGCGGCCCGGTCTGCGGTGCAGACCGAGATGCCCGCGGCGACGACGGCGGCGATAGCCAGATGTCGCATGGTTCCCTCCCTGGGATGATGGAACGGGCCGCCCTGCATCGGGGATGCCTCGTTTGAGCGCCGCCGCGTCGTTGCGCGGCGGCGTATTGCGTCAATGCGCGGCGCGGCGCAGCGGCACGGCCGCTTCGGTGGTGTCGAAGACGAGCTGGTCGACCAGCGTCTGGATCTGCGGCAGGCTGTCGACCTCCCAGGCCAGTCCAAGCAGCTTGTCCTGCGCGGCCTTGGTGATCGCGCCCTCGGCGCACATCCGGAACTTGGCTTCGAGGTCGGCGTCGCTGATCGGGTTGTCGGGGCCGCCGCGATAGCGCTCATCGGCCCATTGCACGAGGGTCCGGCCGTCGCGGGTATCGACCTCGATGCGGGAGCGGATCTTGTCGTAGCCGCGCGCGTCGATCTCGGGGTCACCCAGGACCTCGGTGCGCTTCTGCATGTCCTGCATCGCTGTCCCGGCGACGAAGGCGTCGCTGAACTCGTGATGGCTGGCGCGGCGGCACAGCACGATCATCGAGAGCAGGGCCGGCATCGAGAACTTGGCTTGCAGATGGTTCTGCGCCAGCGGATAGCGGATCGGCTCGAGGATGTTCTTGCCTGCGAAGAAACGGATGCGCTCGACCTGTTCGGGCTTGAGATCGTGCTTCAGCACCAGCGCGAGCATCGCGTCCATCGACTGGTGGGTCAGGATGCCCGACGGGTAAGGCTTGATGCTGATGCCGGGCTCGACGATCGTCAGCGTCTCGCCGAAGCCCTGCGGCAGCTTTTCTTCCGAGAGCCCTTCGCCCATCACCTGGAAGAAACCCCAGGTGCCGTCGAGCGCTGCGGGATCGGCCGTGAAGCCGCGCGCCGCCAGCAGCGCCGCCGTGACGCCGTTCTCCGAGGCGCGCCCGACATGCAGCGGCTTGGTCATCGTGCCGAAATTGCAGCGAATGCCGGCGGCGAAGCTCGCCGCGATGCCGAGGGCATGGGCGACCTGAGCGCCCTTGAGACCGAGCAGCTTGGCGGTGGTCGCGGCGGCGCCGAATGTGCCGACCGTCCCGCTGGAATGGTGGCCGCGGCGATAATGGCGCGGCGCCATCCATTCCGAGATCTTGCACTCGACCTCGAAGCCGGTCTGGAAGGCGAGCATGAAGCGCTTGCCGTCGACGCCGCCGAGGCGTTGCGACATCACCAGGGCCGCCGTCAGCGGCGGCACGGAGGGGTGCGTCAGCAAGCCGTAGACATGGCGCGGATCGTTGGAGACCTGCGTGTCGTCCCAGTCATGGGCATGGCCGGCGGTGCCGAGAACCCGCGCCGCGAGGGCCGCAGGCACGCGAGCCTGGCCATGGCCGATCAGCAGCGCCTCGGCCCTGCCGCCGGTCTCCAGCGCATCGGCTGCGAGCATGCGGACCGAGCCTTCGAGGCCACCGGCGAGATACAGTCCGAGCGTATCGATGATGCAGCGCCGGCCGATGCGCAGCGCCTCGCCGGACAGATTGTCGAAGCTCGCCTGCTCGATGAACTCGACAGCGGAGGCGGTGACGTGATGGAGCTCGCTCATTGCGTTTCCGGCTCTAGTTGTTGCAAAAAATTCAGTTGGTGAGGGGCGCGTCGCCCGCCTTCTTCTGGAAGGCCGCGAGTAGGCGAGCCTTGGCGCGGGCGACATGCTCGGCATGAGCGTGCTGAGCCCGCTGCGGATCGCGCGCGGCGATTGCCTCGACCATGGCGCGGTGCTCCGAGTTGGACACTTCGAGGCCGCCGCCCTGCACCAGGCTGCGGGCGCGGAAGAGGTGCAGCTTCTTGACAAGCCCGCGGTACTGCGCGGCGAGTGTGGCGTTGCCGCAGGCGTCGATGATGAATTCGTGGAAGGCGAGGTTCAGCGGATAGTATCGGTCGAAGTCACGCTCGCGCGCCGCGGTCTCCATCTGCTCGAGATAGTCCCTCAACCGGGCGATCTGCGCATCGGTGACCCGTCCGGCCAGGGTGTGGCCCGCAAGTCCGAACAGCACCGAGCGCACATCGTAGATCTCGATCGCCTCCTCGATCGCCGGCTGGCGGATGAAGACGCCGCGATTGGGGATGAGTTCGACGAGGCCAAGGCCTTCGAGCGCGCGCAGCGCCTCGCGCACCGGGCCCCGGCTGGTGCCGAAGCGTGTCGCCAGCAGGTTCTCGTTGACGCGCCGGCCGGGCGCGATCTCGCCATTGAGGATCGCGTGCTCGATCTCGCGTTCAAGCACGCCCGACAGCGAGCGGGTCTTCAGGATCGTCAGGACGTCGGAGGTCGGGTTCATGTTGGCGGAGCTTAATCGTCAATTGCAAACTGTCAACACTTTGCAGTTTGCAATTTCGAATAGAGGCAACGTCCACTTCTGAAGCCTCGACTGGGTGGCCATCCCCGGTGGCGACACGGCGATGAGCTGGGTAAGGCCCTCAGACGCGGGCCCTTGGCCCGGTCCCAACACGCCCGCCTGGCTCGCATCTGAGCCTCTTTACGAAAGCGGAAATGTGGGAGATCGCCTGGAAGCGGACGTGCTCGAACGCATACGCCCGGTGACGGAAGTTCCTTCGCCTCTGCAAGGATATGCCGCGCTCTCTCGATGTCGCTCCCGTAGGTGCGCTGAGAATCTTTCAGCGATAAACCAAGTCCCGCAGTGCCAGCGAGATCCATGGCGCGTAGGTGATCAGCATCAGGCAGGCCAGCACGACGCCGATGAAGGGCAGCAGCGACTTCGTCATGCGGTCGAGCGAGATCCGGGCGACCGCGCAGGCGGCGAACAGATTGACGCCGAAGGGCGGCGTGATCATGCCCAGCGCCAGGTTGACGACCATGACCATGCCGAAATGGACCGGATCGATCCCGAAGCTCGCGGCGACGGGCGCCAGGATCGGCGCCAGCACGATGATCGCCGCCGAGGTCTCGATGAACATCCCGATCACGAACAGGAACAGGTTGACCGCGAGCAGGAAGGACCAGCCGCTATCGAAGGTCGATGTGATGTAGGCCCCGATCTGGGCCGGAACGCCGGCGCGCGTCAGCAGGAAGCTGAACAGCCCGGCCATCGCGATGATCAGCATGATCACCGAGGATGACACCACCGATTTGCGCAGGATCGCGATCACGCCGGCGAAATCGAGCTCGCGATAGATAAAGCAACTGACGATCAGCGCGTAGAAGACCGCGACGATCGAGGCCTCGGTCGGGGTAAAGACACCGCCATAGATGCCGCCGAGGATGATCACCGGCATCATCAGGGCAAGGCCCGCGGCCCGGGTCGCGGGCCAGGGCGAGAGCCTGCCCTCTCGATCGTTCTTGCCGTAACCGCGAATGCGGCACCAGACCAGAACCGACAGCATGAGAGCGGCGGCGATCAGCAGACCGGGGCCGAAGCCGGCCACGAAGAGTTCGCCGATCGAGACTTCCGCCGCGACACCATAAAGGATCATCGGAATCGAAGGCGGGATGATCACGCCGAGCTCGGCAGCGCTGGCCTGCAGGGAGGCGGCGAATGAAATCGGATAACCATGCCTGACCATGGCGGGGATCAGGATCGCGCCGATCGCGAAGGTCGTCGCGACGCTCGAACCCGAGACCGCCGCGAAGATCATGCAGGTCAGGATGCAGGTGCAGGCGAGGCCGCCCTGCACGCCGCCGACGAGGCTCTTGGCGAAATCGACCAGCCGCCGGGAAATTCCGCCTTCGCCCATCAGATTGCCGGCGAGAATGAAGAACGGCACCGCCGCGAGCGGAAACTTGTCGAGCGAGGCGAAGGCCTGCTGCGCGACCAGCACGAGGGGCAGCGTCGTGAACAGGCCCAGCCCCGCGACGGCTGCGAGGCCCACGGCGACAGCCACGGGCACCGAGCACAGGAACAGCACGCACATCGTGATGAGCATTGTAGCGGTCATGATGCTGGCCCCTCAGACCGCGGTTTCGAGTTCTTCGCGTCGCGGATCGAAGAAATGCGCCAGCACGGCGAGCATCGAGATCAGCGCGCCCGTGGGGATCGCGGCATAGGCATAGCTGACCGGGATTTCGAGCCCGGCCAGGTTCTGGAACCGCACCCGCTGCGTCAGGTCGATGCCGAACCAGAACAGGATGCCGAGCAGGGTCAGCGTCGCCAGCGCGATCACGGCCTGGAGGATGCGTCGGTTTCGTCCGGTCGCGAGGCGATAAAGCAGATCGACCGAGACCAGCGAGCCGGCCCGCACCGCCGCCGCCAGCCCGAGATAGGCCATCCAGATCAGCATCATCCGGATCAGCGGCTCGGACCAGGTCGCCGGCTCCTGCAGGACGAAGCGGGCCACGACCTGGAAAAGCCCGGCGCAGGCCGCGACCGCCATCGCAATGCAGCCCAGCGTCAAAGCCGCGCCGGTGACGAGGCGCTCGGTCGCGAGCAGCAGCGCGACGCCCCGGTTCGGCTGGGTGCTCACTTCTGGTCCCGAATGCGCGCGATCGTCGCCTCGCCGAAGCGCTTGCCGAGTTCGGCGAAGGCCGGCTTGAGCAGGTCCTGGAACTTCGCCGTATCGACCTTCTCGACGACCTGAAGGCCGAGCTTGCGCAGCTCGTCGACGCCGGTCTTCTCGACCTTGGCGACCTCTTCCTTGCAGATCGCCATGGCGCGGCGCCCGGCCTCGACGAACAGCTTCTGATCCTCGGGCGAAAGCGCCTCGAAGGCGCGCGGAGCCATTACGAAACCGACCGGAGTGAAGGCGTGGTTCGTGATCGTCAGGTATTTCTGAACCTGGCCGAACTTGTTGTTGAGGATCGCGCCGATCGGGTTCTCCTGCCCGTCGACGACGCCCTGCTGGAGAGCGGTGAAGACCTCCGGCAGTGCCATCGGCGTCGGCAGCGCGCCGAGCGCGCGCCATACCTGCAGATGGATCTGGTTTTCCTGGGTGCGGATCTTCAGCCCCTTAACGTCTTCGGGCCCGTTGACCGGACGGCGGCTGTTGGTGAGCTGGCGAAAGCCGATGCCTCCGAACGCAAGGCCCTGAAGCCCCTTGGCCTTGAATTTGGCCAGAATCTCTTGGCCGATCGGCCCATCGAGCACCGCCTGGGCGTGGTCGAAGTCGCGAAACAGGAACGGAATGTCAAACACCTGAACCTCCGGCACGAAATTGGCGATGATCGAGGTCGAGGGCACGGTGAGATCGACGGTGCCGATCTGCAGTCCCTCGAGCACCTCGCGGTCGCCGCCGAGCGCTCCGCCGGGATGCAGGCGGATCTCGATGCGGCCGTTGGTCTTCGCTTTGATCTCCTCGGCAAAGGCGGTCATCGCGATGCCTTCGGGCGCCGTGGCGCGTCCCACAAAGGCGAGGTTCAGCACTTTGGTCTGCTGCGCCGAAGCCGAAGCGAGCCCGGCAAGGCAGGCTGCGCTGATCAGCGCGGTGCGGAGGATGGAGGTCAGGCGCATGGTCGTCTCCTCTGGGATGCGCTCGCGGTTGAGTCCGTCGAGCCGGTTATTCGATGGTCCAATGGCTGATGATGAAGGGTTCGAGCCTCTCCGGCGTCAGGTCGAGCCCCAGGCCCGGCGCGTCGGGGACGGCGACCATGCCGTCGGCGTCGAGCGGGTGGCTGGCGAAAGCGGTGCGCAGCGGATTTTCCGACGGATCGTATTCGAAGAGTGGCCAGCGCAGCCGGCCACGTCGTTCCGGCAGACAGGCGGCGAAAAGCAGCGAGGCCTGGAAATTGACGACCGAGCCCCAGACATGGGGCACCAGCGCGATGTCGAAGGCCTCGCACAGCGCCGAGACCCGCAGGCCCTCGGAGAGACCGCCGCACAGGCCGAGATCGGGCTGGATGAAGTCGAACACACCGGCGGTGAGATAGTCCCGGAAGGCTCGCAAACCAAACAGCGCCTCGCCACCCGCCAGCGGAATCGGCACCTGCGCCGCTAGGCGACGATAGCCCGGCAGATCGTCATGCGCGATCGGCTCCTCGAGCCAGACCGGGTCGACCTCGGCAAGCCGGAGCGCGATGGCCGACGCGCCCTCGACCGTGAAGCCCTCGTTCAGATCGATCATCAGCGGCATCGCGTCACCGATCTGCGCGCGCACCTTGTGCGCCGTCGCGCCGTCGCGCGCCGGATCGGTGCCCATCCTGAGCTTGATCGCGCGGAATCCCGTGTCGAGATAGCCCGCGATATCGGCCTCGAAATCGCGATACGGATTGCTGCCCGGTTTCATGAACGGCCCGCTGACATAGGCTGGAATCCTGTCGCGCAACTTGCCGCCAAGCAGGGCATGCACCGGCCGGCCGGCGATCTGGCCGGCGAGATCCCACAGGGCGACGTCGAGCCCACCCAGCGCCATGGTCGAGATGCCGCGCCGGTCATAGCCGAGCTTTGCCGCCATCGCCTGCCATCCCGCCCGCGGTATCGTCGCATCGCGGCCGATCAGGACCGGCGCGAAATGCTCGCGGATGAGCGCGGCTGCCGCGCCCGGATAAGCCCATGTCTCACCCCAGCCGACTGCGCCGGCGTCGCTCGTGACGCGCAACAGCAGCGCGCCGCGGCGGTCGAACATCTGCCGCGAATTGCCGACGGTCTCGCTCAACTGGGCGGAGAGCTCGAACCCGTCGATACGGACGATACTAGGAGGTGCTGACAGCATCGGTGACGGCGCGTTGCGACAGGGAGGCTATCGTAGATCAGCTTTGCCATCACTAATCCAATTTGTTTATCTACGGCCCCACTCATAAGGAATTCTAATATGCGGCGGCGCTGGAAATGAGATTCACCATTGCGCAACTGGAGGCCTTCTTCTGGACGGCCCGTCTGGGCTCACTCAGTAAGGCGGCCAGCCATCTCCACATGTCACAGCCGACGATTTCGCTGCGCCTGCGCGACCTCGAACTGGCGCTCAATCTAAAGCTCTTTCAGCGCAACGGCCGCGGCCTTGCCGCCACCGCGGACGGCCTCGCGCTCCTGCCGCGTGCAGCGGCGCTGCTGGAGGAGGCGGACCGGATCATGCTCCAGACCGATCCGGAGGTCGTGACCGGGAGCATCCGTGTTGGCTTTGCGGAAGGCTTCGCCATGACCTGCCTGCCGACGCTGCTGGAGACGGTCCGGGCCGATTATCCGCTCTTGAAGGCCGAATACGTCGTTTCGATCAGCTACGAGCTGGAGCGTGAGCTCCATGACCGGCATCTCGACCTCGCCGTTCTCGTCAATCCGATCGGGCGCCCCGGCATGAGGCTCGTGCCGCTCGGCGTGCAGGACACCGCCTGGGTCGCCTCCACCAAATGGGGGCTCGGGCCGGAGGTCCGGCCGGCCGATCTGCATCGCCTCCCGATCGTCAGCAATCAGCCACGATCGGCGATGTTCCGCCAGATCAAGGATTGGTTCGCCACGGCGGGCCTCGAGCCCGTCCGCCACGACCTCTGCAACAGCGTCGCCGTCATCGGCCATCTCGTCTCGTCGGGCGTCGCGCTCGGTGTCTTGCCCGCCCGCATGATGGAGGCCGATGTCAGGGCGGGGTTGGTTACGGTTCTTCGTCCTGTTCCTGACCTGATTCACGGCAGGGTCTATGCGAGCTATCCGGAAGGCGGCTTGACCGGACCGGTCAGCGCGATGCTCAAATCGATCCAGAAGGCGCTCGATGCAATCGACTATCTCAAGGTCGACGCCCCGTATTCACCCAACAATTCGGCCCCTTCGGCCGGCGCGTGACATGCTCGGCCACGAGGGCGAGTTAGAACGCGACGGCCGAATTAAGTTCGGCATTCCGCCTTACGGCGGCAGCTTGCCGGAATTCGATCGGCCGGCAGTCGGTCGCGATACAGCGGCGTTGCCGTCTTCTCATTAGGGGCCCTCGGAGAGAGCGAGGTAGTCCAGCGAGGACACCACTTTTCGGACGGATTTGATGACGGCGACGCTTGCGCTCGTCTGCTTTCCTACCCAGCTCACAGCGCAGATGGCGCCGTCCTTGACCTCTGGAATCGCCTTGAGGGCTTGAATCTTGCCCGAAGCGATCTCGGCCTCGATCATTTTCGCGGGCAGCAGGCCGATGGCGGCGCCCTCCGACACGAGATGTGAGACCAGCGCGACGCTCGTGCAGATGTCGAGCCGCGCCGGCTCCAACCCGGCGGATGCAAACCAGCCGCTGATCTGCCGGTACATCGGCGATGGCGGCGGGTTCGTGATGATCGGCACGCTCTTCAGGTCGGCGGGCCGCACCTTTGCCGGCAGGCCCCAGGATGGCGATGCGGCCCAGACGATCGACTGCATGCCCAGCGGCTGCAGTTGGAGGCTGGGATGGCCGACCGGATTGGCGAGGAAGGCGAGATCCAGCCGCCTTTCGATGAGGTCCTTCTCCAGTGCCGACGTCATCGACACGACGAGTTCGGGACGCAGAAGCGGATAGTCGATCCGCAGAGCCTTGAGCACCGGTGCGAGGCAGACCATCGCAAACCCTTCCGCGAAGCCGACCCGGACGACGCCGCTCACCTCGGGCGCCCCGGCATGCTCGCGGATCTGATCGACCCCCGCCAGGACGGATGCGGCGTGATGGCGAAGCATCAGGCCGCTCTCGGTTGGCCGGATGCCACGCCCGTTGCGTTCGAAGAGCTGAACCCCGAGCGCGTCTTCAAGGTCGCGCAGGCGCAGGGAAATCGTCGGCTGAGCCATGTTGAGCTTCCGCGCGGCGAGTTGGATCGAACCGAGTTCCGCCACCCAGAAGAACGCTTCCAATTGGGCAAGCGTGAGTCTCATGTCAGAATTCCAAATGTATTTCAGTCAGAATATCCGATTTGATCTGTAAACCAAAAGATCGTCAGATGTCGCTGACTTTGAGTGAGCCCGCTCCAGCGAAAGGGACCGCTGCCCCGGCCGGACCGGCCCCGGCGACTGGTTTCCCAGCCGGCCTGCGGAATCCAGACACCGATTTGAGCGCCGAAGAAGCGCCAAGACATAAGAAGCTCGGGGGAGATTGTGTTGCAGGGACGTCACCAGACGGGCGGCCGGGTTGAAGCTGGCGCGCTGCGCCAATCCATCCTCGATGACCTTCCCGAAATTGCCGAGATCAGGAACGAAGACCTTCGCGAAAAGGTCATCGCGGGCTGGGCCTATTCTCTGAGCGGCTCGTCCTTCCCCCGCATTTCCGCGATCCCGGGCGAGGGAAATCCGAATATCCTGGTGTTGCGCCGCGGCGATCAGACGGCCCATCTCCGCGGCGTCGCGCTGATGGCGCTGAAGATCGTCGATCTGTTCGAGGAAACCTTCCCGGAGGTCGTGATCGACCGCGACATCGTGCTCGCCGGCGCGCTGTGCCACGACATCGGCAAGCCCTATGAATTCGACCCCGTCAACCGGGAGCGTTGGGCAACGGACCCGTCACGCTGCGGACAACCCGCGCTGCGCCACTCCGTCTATGGCGCACATGTCTGCCTCACGGTCGGGCTGCCCGAAGAGATCGCCCATATCGCGCTCGGCCATTCCCTCGAGGGCCAGCACATCGGGCTGAGCACGGAATGCTACATCGTGCGCCATGCCGACCATACCTGGTGGCATATGGCCGGCGCGCTCGGGCTCCTCGAAAAGCACTCTCTCGTCGATGTCGGCACGATGATGCGCGCCCGCGATCTCGATGCGGCCAGGCCATGATCGCGGCCACCTCGCATACGGCGCTGGAGCGAAGCCTCGACCGCCTCGTGGTGTTCGTGAACAGCGTCGCCAAGGTGGCAAGCTGGGTCTGCGGCTTCCTGCTGACGCTGTCGGCGCTCATCATCTGCATCGACATCGGCCTGCGCAGCACGCTCGTAATCACGCTCGGCGGCGCCAACGAGATCGCCGGCTATACGCTGGCCATCGCGAGTTCCTGGGGCTGCTCCGTCGCGCTCGTCTATCGTATGCATATCCGTATCGACTCGCTCTACACGCATCTGTCGCACCGGCTGCGAGCGGCGCTCGATATCCTGGGGCTCGTGGCGCTGATCTACTTCATGGCGCTGGTGACGCTCTACGCCTACGGCGTCGTCGCCCAGTCGATCATCTCGAACAGCCACTCCATTTCCGAGCTGGAGACGCCGCTGGCGCTGCCGCAAGCGATCTGGTTCGCCGGCTTCGTCGTGTTTCTCTTCTCCGCGGGCGTCTATCTCGCACGGGCGATCGTCGCCTTTGCCCATGGCGACCTGAACAAGGTCAGCGAGTTGCTCGGCGCCCGATCTGTCGAGGAAGAGATCGAGGCTGAAAAGGACAGCCTGGGCACTGCACGACCAGCGGATGCCACAGCCGGGGGCACGCCATGATCCTCACGACGTTCGTCGCGCTCATCGTAATTCTTGTGCTCGCGATACCGGTCGCGGCAGGGCTGGGCTGGCTCGGCCTCGTGCTGAACCAGTTCTACTCACCGCTCGCGATGATCGTGACGCTGGGCGAGGTGACTTGGTCGACCACCACCTCGTTCCTTCTGGTCGCGATCCCGTTCTATGTGCTGATGGGCGAGATCATGCTCCGCACCGGCATGGCGGAGCGCATGTACAACGCGATCGCGCAATGGATCTCGTGGCTGCCGGGCGGTCTGATGCATACGAACGTCGTCGCCTGCGCGGTCTGGGGCGCTCCCTCCGGATCAAGCGTCGCGACGGCCGTGACCGTCGGAACGGTTGCCGTCGGTCAGATCAAGAAGCACAATTACAACGAGCCGCTCTTCCTAGGCACGATCGCGGCCGGCGGCACGCTCGGCATCCTGATCCCGCCCTCGATCAACATGGTCGTCTATGGCGCGATGACCGACACTTCCATTCCCAAACTCTATCTCGCCGGCTTCCTGCCGGGCTTCGTCCTGTCGATCCTGTTCATGGGGACGGTGCTGGTCGCCTGCCTGTGGCGTCCGGCGTGGGGCGGGACCAAGATCGAGACGAACTGGAAGCAACGGATCAGAACGCTGCCCGATTTGCTGCCGCCGCTGGTGATCCTGTCCGCGGTCATTGGCTCGATCTATGCGGGTCTGGCCACCGCCACCGAAGCCGCCGCGCTGGGAATCCTAGCCGCGCTCGGCTATGCGGCCGCAGAGCGGCGCCTGAGCTTCAAGGTACTGTCCGACATCTTCGAGGCGACGGCGCGCACGACGGGCATGCTGATGGCGATCGTCATCGGCGCCTACTTCCTCAACGTGATCATCACGACGACCGGCCTGGCCAACAATCTCATCACCCTCGTCACGGCCATGCAGCTGTCGCCCTTCGGCACGTTGATGGCGGTCGTCGTGTTCTACCTCGTGCTCGGCATGTTCATGGAGACGCTGTCCATGATGGTCGCAACGATTCCGATCACGACCCCACTCATCGTCTCGGCCGGCTACAATCCGATCTGGTACGGAATCCTGGTCGTCCTGCTGATGGAGGCGGCGCTCCTGACCCCGCCGGTCGGCATGAACCTCTTCGTCGTCCAGGGCATCCGCGAGCGCGGCAACATCAACGACGTGATCGTCGGGACGGCCCCTTTCATCCTGACCCTGTTCCTGATGATCGCCCTCATCATCGCCTTTCCGGGCATCGTGATGTGGCTGCCCAATCTCGCCGAATGAAGCAGGGGCGACGCTAAAGAAAAACTATCAAAAACAACAACACAGAGAGGAGACATCGGTATGAAGACGATCAGCGCCACCATATTCGGCCTCGCCCTTGCCCTGGCCGCCGGGCTGCCCCGGGCCGCCGCGCAGGAACTCCCCAAGCTCAACTTCAAGGTCCTGGTCCAGGACAGCCCCTCGCCGCAGGTCAAGCTCGTCCAGATGCCGTTCTGGAAGGACTGGCTGGTGAAGAATTCGGGTGGTCAGATCACGGCCGATCCCACGCCCTATGACCAGGCCGGCATCCCCGATGACGCTGTGCTGCGGCTGCTTAAGCTCGGCGCGTTCGACTTCGCGAGTTTCGACATCGCCAAGGTCGCGGGCGACGACGCTAGTTTCGAAGGCTGCGACCTGTCCGGCCTGAGCTACGATTTCCAGACCGCGCGCAAGGCCTGCGACGCTTGGCGCCCGGTGGTCGACCGGCTGATGCAGAAGCAGTGGAACTCGAAGCTCCTGGCCTTCGGTTCTGGTCCGCCCCAGGCGATCTGGTGCAACACCGAAATCCGAAACATCGACGATCTCAAGGGCAAGAAGCTCAGGACCTACAGCCGCACGATGGTCGATTTCGCGCAGGGCGTCGGCGCCGTGCCGGTCAACGTTGCCTTCCGCGAGGTCGTGACGGCGCTGCAGAACAAGGTCGTCGACTGCGCCGTGACGGGCACCTCCGTCGGCAACGCCGCCGGATGGACCGAGGTGACGAAGTACCTGATGCCGATCTCGCTCGGCTGGGCGATCAATGTCACCGTCGTAAACCTCAATTCTTGGAACCGGCTGGACCCCAAGGTGCAGGCCTTCCTGACGGAGGAGTTCAAGAAGTACGAGGATCAGTTCTGGTCAATCATGGAGGCAACCGCCAAGGACGCCGAGAACTGCAATTTCGGCAAGCAGCCCTGCAACGGCAAGCTCGCCAACATGACGCTCGTCTCCATGAGTGAGGCAGACCAGAAGCGCTTCAGGTCGCTGATGCAGGACAGCGTGCTCAAGGGCTGGGCGAAACGCGCCGGTCCTGCCGCGGCCAAGGAATGGAGCGCGACCGTTGGGAAGGTCCTCGGCATGGAAGCCGCGCCCTGACTTGCCCAGCGCGACGACGAACCGCGCCGGCGCACGCGAAAACTAAAGCAGGCGAGGGGGCTCGCCGGGCGTGGTTATGGGCTGAACCGTAGGCGCTGAAGGGCATTGGAAAGCCGTGGCCGGTTTCACGGCGTGAGCCCGTCTGTGAACAAGCGCCGAGGTTTGACCCCTTTCGGCGCCGAACCATGTCCCCGTCTACTCGCGAAATTAATGAATTTTCGCAAACCCTTGAGAGGTGACCGACAAGATCAAGCTTCGATGCCTATCCGGGGTCAAACAGCGCGCCGAACTACAACTGTGTAACATCGACAGGGGCGCGGGTCCGAAGCAGGAACGACCGGGCGTCGAGCGCGTTCGCCGTTATTGCCTCCGCAAAGTGCCACGAGTTCACCAGTCCCCTGCGTCCCAGTTCAGTCGTTTCAACAAAATCTGCCCTCGATCGTCCTCTTGGCGCCGATCCAGCGCCAGCGGCGCCCTCTCTGTCCGTTTTCAGCGCGTTCAGCCGAGCAGCGCGTTGGCATAGGCCTGGCTCGAACCGTTGATGTGCGAAGTCATGAGCGTTTCGAGCGCGGCGAAATCCCCAGCCTCGAAGAAGCCCAGCAGTGAGCGGTGCTCTTCGAAGGATCGCGGCGTCCGCACGTCGATCGGCGCGCTCAGATTGGTCCGCAGCGCCGCGATCCGGCCGCCCACGAGACGGTAGGATTCCTGCAGATAGCGATTGCCGCAATGGTTGAAGAAGGCCTCGTGGAAGGCCGTATCGGCATGGCCGTAGGCGACATTATCCCTGGCTTTCAGGGCTCGCTCCATGTCGGCGATGGCTGCTCCGATTTCGGCGACGGCCCCGTTCCGGTCATGGCGATGGGCGAGTTCGGCAGCCTTCGGTTCGAGAATGATCCGGAACTGGCAGATCGTGGCGATGTCCTCTGCATCGGGGCTGAAGACGAAGCTGCCGACCTGGGGCCTGATCACCACCAGCCCCTGCAATTGCAACTGGTTCAGCGCCTCGCGCACCGGCGTCCGGCTGACGCCGAAGGACTGCGCCAGCGTCTCCTCTGCGATGATCGCGCCGAGCGGAAGCTCGCCCTCGATGATCGCCTGGCGCAGCCGCCCGACGACTTTCTGGGCCAACGACTTGCGCGGATCGAGCTTGAACGACTGCATGCGTTGGTTCCGGACGCTGCGGTAGAAAGCGTTGTGCTGAAAGGCCTCGGGGACCCGTGGCTGCATCGGTGCAGCCACGGGTCCCTCCAATGCCTCTTAGGCCAGCCCAGCCACGCCGCAAAGCCGCACGCGACACCCTTCGCGCGGCTCAGCTGCCCCGGACACGCTTCAGTTCGCCGAGCACGAGATCGAGCGCCTCGCGGCCGATCGAGCCGGAATGACGCTCATAGATCACCTTGAGCTTGTCGCGCACGCGCGCGGTTTCCTCAGGCGAGATCTCGTTGACCTGCATGCCGCTGGCCTTGAGTTTCGCCAGGCTTTCGTCGGCCTTGATGCGATTGACCTTGCGCTGCTCGGCCTGGCCGACCGCGGCGCAGTCCTTCAGCACGCCTTGCTCGGCCGGCGAGAGCCCGTCCCAGATCTTCTTGGAGAACAGCACCAGCGTCGGGCTGTAGGCGTGCTTGGTCAGGGTCAGATACTTCTGGACCTCGTAGAACTTCATGTTCTCGATGTTGTTGTAGGGGTTTTCCTGGCCGTCGACGGTCTTGGTCTCCAGCGCCGAATAGACCTCGGAGAAGGCCAGCGGCACGGCGTTGCTGCCGAGCTCCTTGAAGGTGTCGATGAAGATGGTGTTCTGCATCACCCGCATTTTCACGCCCTGGAAATCCTCGGCCTTGGTGATCGGCCGGCGCGAATTGGTGGTGTGGCGGAAGCCGTTCTCCCACCAGGACAGGTTGACGACGCCGACGGCGGGCAGCTTGTCGGAGAAGAAGGCGCCGGCCTTGCCGTCGAGCAGCTGATCGGCCTCCTTCTCGTCGTTGAACAGGAAGGGCAGGTCGAACACGCCGAGCGAGGGGATGATCGAGGCCAGCGGTGCGGTCGAGGTCAGCACCATGTCGAGCGAGCCGGTGCGCACGCTCTGCGTCGCGGTCAGGTCGTTGCCGAGAGCGCCGTCCCAGAAGGGCTGGATCTTCATCTTGCCGCCGGATTTCGCCAGCGTACAGGCGCCCATGGCGGCAAGACCGTTGCCCATGGGGTGTTCCTTGCTGACGCCGTTCGAGACGCGGAAATTCCGGTCCTGGAACTGGGCGCTTGCAGGTTGCGCGCCGGCAAACAGCGCCGCTGCGATCAGTGTGGCCGGCAGCAGCGTCTTGATGGTGGTCTTGGACGTTTCGACAGGCTTGGACATTTCTTGTTTCCTCCCTTGGTTTTTGCAGGCGTCTTGTTATGCGGTCGCGGCGATCAGCGGCTCGTCAGCCAGGCGAGCGGAACCATCACGAGATCCGGGAACAGCACGAGCAGGAACAGCACGATCAGTTCCGCCCACAGGAACGGCCAGAGGCCCTTCATCAGGTCGTTCATCGAGATGTTGGCGACGCCGCACATCACGTTCAGCACGATGCCGACCGGCGGCGTGATCAGGCCGATGGCGTTGTTCATGATGAAGAGCACGCCGAAATAGACCGGGTCGATGCCGGCCTGTTTGATCACCGGCATCAGCACAGGCGTCAGAATCATCAGCGTCGGCGCGAAATCGAGCGCCGTGCCCACGACGACCACGATCGCCATGATCACGAACATCAGCAGGATCTTGTTGCCCATGAACGGACTCAGCATCGCCGAGACCTGGGCGGGCAGCTCCGACATGGTGATCAGCCAGGCCGAGATCAGCGCCGTCGCAATCAGGAAGACCACGACCGAGGTGCTCTTCGCCGCCTGGACCAGGATCGGATAGAGCTGGCGCAGCGGCAATTCGCGATAGACGAAAGCGCCGACGACGAAGGCATAGACGCAGGCCGCGACGCCGGCTTCGGTCGGCGTGAAGATGCCGAACTTCATGCCGCCGATGATGCCGAGCGGCATCAGCAGCGCCCAGATGCCATCGAGGCCAGCGCGCAAACGCAGGCCCCAGCCCTGCCGCGGCAGCGTCGCGACCTTGTCGCGCCGCGCCACCCAGGCCCAGGCGAGGACCAGCGACAGGCCCATCATCAGCCCGGGCACGATGCCGGCAAGGAAGAGCTTGCCGATCGAGACATTGGCAATGACGCCGAAGACGATCAGGCCGATCGAGGGTGGGATGACAGGGGCGATCACGCCGCCGGCCGCGATCAGCCCGGCCGAGCGCGGCACGTCGTATCCGGCCTTGCGCATCATCGGGATCAGCAGCGCGCCGATCGCGGCAGCGTCGGCCGCGGCGCTGCCCGAGATCGCCGCCATCACCACCGAGGCGAAGATCGCAACGAAGCCGAGCCCGCCGCGCACATGCCCGACGAAGGCCAGCGCGAAGGTGACGATGCGCTTGGAGATGCCGCCGGCATTCATCAGTTCGCCGGCCAGCATGAAGAAGGGGATGGCGAGCAGGGGAAAGCTGTCGGCGCCCTCGATCAGCTTCTGCGACAGGATCGTGGTGTCGACATGGCCCTGCATCAGCATCAGCGCCACTGCGCAGACCAGCAGCGCAAACGCGATCGGCATGCCGAGCGCCATGGCGCCGAGCAGCGAGGCCGTGAAGACGACGACGGTCATGGCCGTGCCTCCTTGTGGCCCGGCGCGTGCGGGATCTCTTCGCTCTCGCCGATGTCGATCAGCTCGTCGTCCCGGATCTTGCCGGTGACGACGCGCCAGAGCTTGGCGAGCGTATGCAGGCCGATGCCGAGCGCAGAGACATAGGCGACGCCGAAGACCCAGATCATCGGCAGCCCGGTCACGGGCGCCGCCGTCGTTGCGTTGATTTCATGCTGGCGCCAGGTGCCCCAGAACAGCATGACGCAGCATGCCAGGATCAGGGCCTGGCTGAGCGCAAAGCAGATCAGCTGGCCGCGCCGCGATAGCGCCCGCACGACGGCGTCCATGCCCAGATGCGTGCCGTCGCGCATGGCGACGACCGCGCCGATGAAGGTCAGCCAGACGAAGCAGAAGCGCGACAGCTCCTCGGAGACGACGATGCCGGAGTTGAAGACATAGCGCAGCACGACATTGCCGAAGACCATCAGCACCATGGCCAGCAGCAGAAGGGCCAGCAGCGCCTCGACGAGCTTGTAGCCGCGCGCCATCATCAGACCACCTTGCCGGGATTGAGCAGGTTCTGTGGATCGAGCGCCGCCTTCAGCGCCCGCATCAGCGCGATTTCCGGCGCGCTCCTGGCATGGCCGAGCCATTGCTTCTTCATCGTGCCGATGCCGTGCTCGGCCGAGACGCTGCCGCCCATCTCGCGGACGAGGCCGTAGATGATCGCGTCCATCGCGTCCTTCGGCTGCTGCTCGATGGAGAGCCCCGGCACCCAGGCGACCAGATGCAGGTTGCCGTCGCCGATATGCCCGTAATAGACGCTGTCGCAGCCGGGGATGCCCGCGCTCAGCGCCGCCTTGCAGCGCGTCACGAAAGCGTCCATACGCGCCACGACGAGGCCGAGGTCGTAGGAGACATGCGGGCCGAGCGCCTGGCCGAATTCGGCGCAGGCGTCGCGCACCTGCCAGAAGGCTAGCGTCTGTGCATGTGACTGGGCGACGGCGGCGTCGGCAAGAACGCCGCGTTCCATCATGGCTTCGAGCCACGTCTCGAAACGTGCGCCATCGGCAGCCTCGTCGGCGCCGTGCGTCTCGACCAGCACGTAGAAGCCATGCCCGGCGCCGACCGGAGCGCGCACGCCGAGGCGTTCCGTCACGACCTGCCAATAGTCCGGCCACATCACCTCGAAGGCCGACAGGATCGGCCCCAGCCCGTCGCGCGCCTCGCCAAGCAGCGTCACGACGGCGTCATAGTCGGCGAGGGCGCAGAGCGCGGCCATGGTCGAGCGCGGCTTCGGGAACAGCCGCAGCACGACGCGGGTGATGATGCCGAGCGTGCCTTCCGAGCCGATGAAGAGGTGCTTCAGATCATAGCCGGCATTGTTCTTCAGCAGCTTGTTCAGATTGGTGACGACCGTGCCGTCGGCCAGCACGACCTCGAGCCCGAGCACGAGTTCGCGCGTCATGCCGTAGCGGATGACGCGGTTGCCGCCGGCATTGGTCGAGAGGTTGCCGCCGATCGCGCAGGAACCGCGTGAACCGAGATCGAGCGGGAACAGGAAGCCGGCCGCATCGGCCGCGTTCTGAATCGCCTCCAGCGGCGTACCGGCCTTCACCGTCATCGTGGCACTGGCGGCGTCGATCTCCTCGATGCCGGTCATGCGCTCGAGCGAGATCGCGACCCAGCCAGCCTCGGGCGTCGCGCCACCGCACAGCCCGGTCATGCCGCCCTGCGGCACGAAAGGCAGGCCTGTCGCCCGACATGCGGCAACCGCCTGGGAAACGCCTGTCGCATCCACCGGGCGCACGACGGCCAAGGGCCGGCATGGGAGCTGAGCGCTCCAGTCGTTGCAATTGCGCGCAGGGATATCGGCCCCGATCAGGACGGCTTGCGCCCCGAGGCTGGCCTTCAGATCCTTGAGCGCATCCTCCGCGCGCCGGGGCTGGATTGTCGCATGCATCGCGAGACCGCCTTCTTGTATGTAAGGCACAACGCTTAGTCGCGCTGTCGCATCCCGTCAAGGACGTCGCCGTCCTCAGCACACGTTCCAAGCCGGGGTTTCAGAGCCGCAGGGGCAGCAGACCTGTCCGCGCCCAACGTCTGCAAGCGGGCGAGAGCCTAGTTTCCGCTCTTGTGAAGGGTTTCGGATGCCGGCCCGTGCGAGCGGGTTTGGACCGGGCTGAGGGCCGGCGTTCGAAAGCCTCCAGTGGAGGAAGCCGCGGCCCGGGGCCGTGGGCTATGGGGATTTCGCCGCGCGGCTTGGTCGACGGGA
>DATDBB010000189.1:0-4463 GCA_036525085.1 Allobosea sp. | reverse complement strand
TGCCCTTGTCGGTCGCGAAGAAATAGGCGGCGTCGGAGAGGCGGGCGCGCACGACGCGGCCATTGCCGGCGGTGATGGCCGCGCCGCCATCGCTGGCGATCAGGTTGGAGGTCAGCAGGAAGCGGTTGGCGAGTGCGCCCGTCTCAGGGTTGCGCAGCACGAAGCACTTCTGGTTGGCACGGATGGTGGCGCGGATCGCCTCGCCGGGGATTTCGAGGAAGCGCTCCTCGAAGGAGCCCATCAGCACGACCGGCCATTCGACGAGGCCGGCGACCTCTTCCAGCAAACCCTCGTCCTCGACGAGTTCCAGCCCCTGCGCGAGGGCCAAAGTCTTGGCGTCGGCGAGGATGATCTCCTTGCGCCGGTCGGCATCGAGCACGACCTTCGCCTTCTCCAGCGAAGCGACGTAGTCGTCGAAGCGCTTCACGGTGATCGCGCCCGGCGCATGGAAGCGGTGGCCGTAGGTGACGTTGCCGGAGACGATGCCATCGACGTCGAAGGGCACAACCTCCGGATCCTCGGTCTCGGCGCCGAAGGTGCAGAGGATCGAATGCAGCGGGCGAACCCAGCGCAGGCTGGCGCCGGCGGCCGAGGCCTTGCCCCAGCGCATCGATTTCGGCCAGGGGAAGGCGCGGATCACGGCCGGGACGATCTCGGCGATGGCCGCGACGGTTTCCTGGCCGGGCTTCTCGATGATGGCGATGTAGCTGTCGCCCTTCTTCGGGTCACTGACGATCGTCGCCTGGTCGAGCGAGGTCAGGCCCGACGCCTTGAGGAAGCCCTGCACGGCCGCATCGGGCGCGCCGACGCGCGGGCCCTTGCGCTCCTCGCGGATGTCGCGGCCGCGTATGGGCAGGCCTGCGATATGAAGCGTCAGCCGGCGCGGCGTGGCGAAGGCCTTGGCGCCCTCATAGACGAGGCCGCGCTCGACCAGCGCATCGGTGACGAGCTTGCGCAGGTCGTCGGCCGCCTTGCGCTGCATGCGGGCGGGGATCTCTTCGGAGAAGAGTTCGAGAAGGAGATCGGGCATCAGTTCGCTCCCCCGCCGGCCGTCTTCAGCCAGGCGGCGCCGCAGGCCTTGGCGAGTTCGCGGACGCGCAGGATGTAGCTCTGGCGCTCGGTGACCGAGATCACGCCGCGCGCATCGAGCAGGTTGAACATGTGGCTGGCCTTGATGCACTGGTCATAGGCCGGGAGGGACAGCGTATGCCGGGCGTCATTCGCGCCCTCGTCGGCTTCGCCGGCCGCCAGCAGCGCCTTGCACTCGGCTTCCGCATCCGAGAAATGCCGGAACAGCATCTCCGTGTTGGCGTGCTCGAAATTATGCCGCGAGAACTCCTGCTCGGCCTGCAGGAAGACGTCGCCATAGGAGATGCGATCCTCGCCCTCGCCGCCGTTGAAATTGAGATCGTAGACGTTCTCGACGCCCTGGACATACATTGCCAGGCGTTCCAGCCCGTAGGTCAGCTCGCCTGCGACCGGCGCGCATTCGACACCGGCGACCTGCTGGAAATAAGTGAACTGGCTGACCTCCATGCCGTCGCACCAGCATTCCCAGCCGAGGCCCCAGGCGCCCAGCGTCGGGCTCTCCCAGTCGTCCTCGACGAAGCGGACATCATGCAGCGCGAGATCGACGCCGATGGCGCGCAGCGAGTCGAGATAGAGCTGCTGCAGGTCCGGCGGCGACGGCTTCAGGATGACCTGGAACTGGTAGTAGTGCTGGAGCCGGTTGGGGTTTTCGCCATAGCGGCCGTCCTTGGGGCGGCGCGAGGGCTGGACATAGGCCGCCTTCCAGGGCTTGGGGCCCAGCGCGCGCAAAGTCGTCGCCGGATGGAAGGTGCCGGCGCCGACCTCCATGTCGTAGGGCTGGAGCACGACGCAGCCGCGCTCGGCCCAGAAACGCTGCAAGGTCAGCAGCAGCCCCTGGAAGGAACGGGTCGGGTCCATCGCGGGCGAGGGCGCGGCGGCGGAATGCGAGGCGAGGACGGACAAGGTGTCGAAGCCTTCCAAATGACAGGAATGGCCGCGTGCTTAGGGGCTGGCGGTGGCTGCGGTCAAGCGCGTGAGGGAACCTAGCCCGGACAGCTTCCGTTCATCCTCGGCACGATAACATCTGATCATCCGCTGGATTCGCGGCGTTCGGGGCGAGCGCTTGAGCCGGATCGGCGGCCTGTCCGAGTAGGAGACCACAATGCTGTCATCGCGTATCGCCGCTGCCGCCTTCGGCGCTCTCACCCTCGCAGCCTCCGCCTTCGCTACCGCCCCCGCGACGGCTGCGCCTATCGCCGCCGGCACCTTCCAGACCGCGCCGGCCGAAGGCGGGCTCGTCCAAGAGGCGCAGTATTACGGACCGCGCCGCTACTATGGCCCGCGTCGCTATTACGGCCGGCCGGTCTATCGTCCGCGCTGCTTCATGACCGATCGCCGCGTCTGGAACGGCTATCGCTGGGTGGTCCGCCCGGTGCGCGTCTGCCGCTGACCCCCAAGTTGCACGCCGATATCTGGCCGCAATATGAAGACAAGCTGAACGGCGCGACACCGTGCCGTTCAGTTCCGAGGGTCTAGCCTCTCACTCAGGACGGTGGTTGACCGCGCAGCGGGAGCTGGCGGCGCCCTTACCGAGGAGGACCAAGTCCATGTTCCGTAAAACGCTTCTCGCCATCGCAACCGCCACGACCCTGGGCGGCCTGTCGCTCGACGCGGCTCCGGCCCGCGCGGCGCCCGTCGCCGCCGGCCAGAGCGTTCAGGCCGAGACCGGCCTGCTCGAACAGGCGCAGTATTATTACGGGCCGCGCCGTTACTACGGCCCGCGGCGCTACTACGGCCCGCCGCGCTATTACGGCCCGCGCCGCTACTATGGGCCACCGCGCTACTACGGCCCGCCGCCGCCGGTCTTCGCGCCGCCGGTCGTGCCGTTCTACGGGCCACGCTACTATTACTGATCGCGGGGAGGCCACGGTCAGAGCCGTGCCTGCCCCCGGTGCAGCGCCTCGCTCTCCGGCGTGAAGCGGCCATCGGGCGTGTTGAGAACGAAAGCCGGCAGCAGCGCTGCCGGCTTTCTGCTGTTCAGGACGGCGGTCACGACGATGCGGATCGCCGGGCGGTCGGCGAGCGCATGGACGGGGCGAACCGCGACATCGCCGAAGCCGGTGGCGAGCCCATCCAGCACTTCGGCCAACGCCTCGGCGCGGTGGATCAGCGCAATCCGCCCGCCCGGCCGCAGCAGCCGCCGCGCCGCCTTGAGCCATGGCTCAAGCGTGCCCTCCGCGACATGGGCGGCGCGCCGGTTCGGCACCGGCGAAGCCCTGTGCTCGCGCGGCGGATAGAAGGGCGGGTTCATCGCGACGCAGGCGAAGCTCGCCGGCTGCAGGCCGAGCGCTGCCGCAGGGCCGGCGATGTCGCCGGCGATGGCAGAGACCCGTTCATCGAGCCGATTCAGGGCGATGTTACTGGTGGCCAGCGCCGCGAGTTCGGCATCACGCTCGACCAGCACGACCCGCACGCCCGGCTGTGCCAACGCAACCGCGAGCCCGATCGTGCCGACGCCGGCGCCGATGTCGAGCAGCGGCCCCTCGCCGATATCGGGGATGGCGGCGGCCAGCAAAATCGCGTCGCTGCCGGCGCGGTGGCCGCGCCTCGGCTGGCGCAGGACGAGCCGGCCGTCGAGCAGCTTGTCCTCTACGATCTCGCCCAGACCGGGCAGCGTCTCACTCATCGCGCAGTTCGGCGCCGAAGCCGGCCTCGATCAAAAGGGCGCGAGCGCGCATGCGATCGGCATCGCGCACGAGCAGGCGGCGCGGGAAGGCGCCGATCATGCCTTCGAGCGCGCTGATATGCTGGTCGGCGATCAGGCAGTCGAGATTGGCCGAGGCCAAAAGGGCCTCGATGGCGCCGAGCAGGACGATGTCGTTGGTGCGAACGAGTTCATACATCGACTGATGGAGCCTATCCGCTGGCCTGCGCGCAAGTCCCCGCTTGCGCCTGCGGCGTCATCTCCGGTCTGCGGGGGCTGGTCACGCATGCGACGGATGTGGCAAGGCTTCACAGCGCTGCAAGCTGCGCAAGCCGCCGGAGTGGATGATATGGGCGTCGTCGTCGCGTTCGAAGACAAGGAAGCCGACCAGGGTGCCCCCCAGGGGTCTGGCCATGCCCGGATCGAGACGCTGGTCGACCTGGTGCGCGGTGACATGGAGCGCGTCAATGCGATGATCCTGTCGCGGACCGGCTCGGACGTCACGATGATTCCCGAGGTCGCCAACCATCTGATCTCGTCGGGCGGCAAGCGGCTGCGGCCGATGCTGACGCTGGCGACGGCGGGCCTGTGCGGCTATCGCGGCGAGGGCCATGTCAAGCTCGCGGCCTCGGTCGAGTTCATGCACACCGCGACGCTGCTGCATGACGACGTCGTCGACCAGAGCGACATGCGCCGCGGCAAGCTCGCCGCCCGGATGCTCTGGGGCAAC
>DATDBB010000188.1:0-2231 GCA_036525085.1 Allobosea sp. | reverse complement strand
AGGACGTGTTGCTGCTCGACGTGACGCCGCTGTCGCTCGGTATCGAGACGCTCGGTGGCGTGATGACCAAGCTGATCGAGAAGAACACCACGATTCCGACCAAGGCGAATCAGACCTTCTCGACCGCGGACGACAACCAGGGCGCCGTGACCATTCACGTGCTCCAGGGTGAGCGTCAGCGTGCGCACGATAACAAGTCGCTCGGCCAGTTCAACCTGGAAGGCATTCCGTCGGCGCCGCGCGGTATGCCGCAAATCGAAGTCACATTCGACATCGATGCCAACGGCATCCTGAATGTGTCGGCGAAGGACAAGGCCACCAACAAGGAGCAGCAGATCCGCATCCAGGCTTCGGGCGGCCTGTCCGAGGCCGACATCCAGAAGATGGTCAAGGACGCGGAGGCCAACGCCGCCGAGGACAAGAAGCGCCGCGAGCTGGTCGAGGCCAAGAACCAGGGCGAAAGCCTGGTCCACTCGACCGAGAAGTCGCTGAAGGACTATGGCGACAAGGTCTCCGCCGCCGACAAGACGGCGATCGAGACCGCACTCGACGCGCTCAAGGCGGCCCTCGCCGAGGACAATGCCGAGACCATTGCCTCGCGCACCACGGACCTGATGCAGGCCTCGATGAAGCTGGGCGAGGCGATGTACGCCGCGAGCCAGGCCGAGGCTGGCGCTGCGGATGGTGAAGAGCCGGCCGCTGAGACCAAGAAGGACGACGTCATCGACGCCGACTTCAAGGATGTCAGCGACGACAAGGGCGACAAGAAGAAAAGCGCCTGATCGCGCTTTTCACACACGACGACATCATGGCCGGGCTTGACCCGGCCATTCCATTCCGGGATTGCGTCGTGAAGACAACATTCTCGTTCCTGCGCGCCTCATGGCCGGGCTTGGCCCCGCCATGAGGCCGAGGGGAACGAAGGGGCCGCTGTTTGATGTCCAAGCGCGACTATTACGAAATCCTCGGCGTCTCGAAGACGGCCAGCGATGCGGAGCTGAAAAGCGCGTTCCGCAAGCTCGCCATGGGCTGCCATCCCGACCGGCATCCGGGCGACACCGCCGCCGAGGCCAAGTTCAAGGAGCTGAACGAAGCCTATCAGGTGCTCTCGGACGGCCAGAAGCGCGGCGCCTATGACCGCTTTGGCCATCAGGCCTTCGAGAATGGCAGCGGGGGCGGCGGCAATCCCGATTTCTCCGACTTCATGTCGGACATCTTCGATTCCTTCTTCGGCGATGCGCGCCGCGGCGGACCGCGCAGCGCCAATGGCCGTGAGCGCGGCGCCGATCTGCGCTACAACCTCGAAATCGGGCTGGAGGATGCCTTCGCCGGCAAGAACGCCTCGATCCGCGTGCCGACCTCGATCGCCTGCGAGGTCTGCTCCGGCACCGGCGCCAAGCCCGGCTCGAAGTCGCGGCAATGCCCGACCTGCGGCGGCCACGGCAAGGTGCGCGCCAATCAGGGCTTCTTCTCGGTGGAGCGGACCTGCCCGACCTGCTCGGGCCGCGGCGAGATCATCGACGATCCCTGCAAGAACTGCCAGGGCGCCGGGCGCGTCACGCGCGAGCGCACGCTCTCGGTCAACATTCCCGCCGGTGTCGAGGACGGCACGCGCATCCGGCTCGCCGGCGAGGGCGAGGCCGGCCTGCGCGGCGGCCCGGCCGGCGATCTCTACATCTTCCTGTCGATCAAACCGCATGCGATCTTCCAGCGCGACGGGGCCGATCTGTTCTGCCGCGTGCCGCTAGGCCTGACCTCGGCTGCGCTCGGCGGCGAGATCGAGGTGCCGACGCTGACCGGCGAGCAGGCGCGGGTGAAGATCCCCGAGGGCACGCAGACCGGCAAGCAGTTCCGCCTCAAGGGCAAGGGCATGAGCGTGCTGCGCTCGCGCGAGGTCGGCGACCTCTACATCCAGGTCGTGGTCGAGACGCCGCAGAAGCTCACCGCGCGCCAGCGTGAACTGCTGCAGGAGTTCGAGCGCGAAAGCTCCGGCGCGACCCATCCGGAAGCGGCCGGCTTCTTCGGGCGGGTCAAGGACTTCCTCGGCGGCATCGGCGGCTCGGCGTAGTCACGAAAAAACGGGCCGCCTTGCGGCGGCCCGTTCTTGGTCAGGCTCTGATCGAAATCAGGCCTTGTCGACCACTTTCTTGATGGCATCCTTGCCCTTGCCGAGCGCCTGCTGGGCTTCGCCCTTGCGCTCCTGAGCGAAGCCCTCGGCCTCGAGCTCGGGC
>DATDBB010000187.1:0-3993 GCA_036525085.1 Allobosea sp. | reverse complement strand
TGGCCACGCCGTTGCGTGGTGCCGCCGAGGCCTTATGGTCCCCTCCCACGAAATCCGAGGAGATCAAGTCATGGTCAAGGCGATCCGCATCCACAAGACCGGCGGGCCGGAAGTGCTGCAGCTCGAGGACATCACGCTGCCACAGCCCGGCCCGGGCGAATTGCGGGTGCGCAACCGCGCGATCGGCCTCAACTTCATCGACACCTATTTCCGCAGCGGCCTCTACGCCGCCCCGCAGCTGCCCTTCGTTCCGGGCAACGAAGGCGCGGGCGAGGTCATCGCCGTCGGCCCCAACGTCACCGAGTTCAAGCCGGGCGATCGCGTGGCCTATGTCGCGACGCTGGGCTCCTATGCCGAGGAGCGGATCGTCGCCGTCAACTCGACGGTGGCGCTGCCGGAAGCGGTCTCCTTCGAGGCCGCCGCCAGCATGATGCTCAAGGGCATGACGGCGGAGTACCTGCTGCACCGGACCTACAAGGTAAAGCCGGGCGACACGATCCTGGTCCATGCCGCCGCCGGCGGCACCGGGCTGATCCTTTGCCAATGGGGCAAGGCGTTGGGCGCGACCGTCATCGGCACGGTCGGCTCGAAGGACAAGGCCGAGCTCGCCAAGGCGCATGGCGCCGATCACGCCATCCTGTATCGCCAGGAGGATTTCGTCGCCCGCGTGAAGGAAATCACCGGCGGTAAGCTCTGCGACGTCGTCTATGACGGCGTCGGCAAGGACACCTTCCTGCCTTCGCTCGATTGCCTGCGGCCATTCGGCGTGCTGGTGAGCTTTGGCAATGCGTCGGGCGCGGTCGAGCCGTTCAATCTCGGCCTGCTCGGTCCCAAGGGCTCGCTCTATGTGACCCGGCCCACGCTGTTCACCCACATCGCCAAGCGTGAGACCATGGTCGAGATGGCCAAGAACCTGTTCGGCGCCGTCGCCTCCGGCAAGGTCGTCGTTCCGGTCAACGCCCGATTCGCACTGGCCGACGCGGCCAATGCCCATCGCGCGCTCGAAGGGCGCGGAACGACCGGATCGACGGTGCTGATTCCCTGATCGGCGACCGCGATCGAGGCGTGGCAGCGCTGCAACGGCGGCGAGGAATCGTGGCGGAGATGTGGGGCGGGTTGACAGCTGCCGCATTTCCGACACCTTTGTGCCCGCTCAAGGGCAGGCGGGGATAGCCTCGTTGGCGCCGTCGCGACTCGTCGCCCGGCATTAACGATCCCTTAACGGAATTGACCGAAAACTCTGGCTTCGCCGCATTGCGGCGTGGCCGGCATAGTGTTTCTCGGCGCAGAAAGCGGAACGACGGCATGATGCGAGGCGATCGCCCTTCGGCACCGGAACCCCTTTCCGCCGCGACCGATACGGGCATCGCCACGCCTTCCAGAGTCCTCGCCACCCGCGCCGCGCGCCTCGGCTGCGTCGCCCTGGCTGGCCTCTTCCTCGCCAATTGCGCCAACGACCAGGTCGCGCGCCGCAAGTCGAAGGAAATCGGCGCCTTCCCGTCGTCGAAATACGGCCCTGCCAGCCAGCGCGTCGTCGCGGAGGGCGAGGAGGTGCCGAAGGGCGGCGGACGGCAACTCGTCGGCAAGACCTATTCGGTCGCCGGCAAGCGCTATACGCCCTACGACAAGCCGGTCGGCTATACCGCGGTCGGTACGGCCTCCTGGTATGGCGAGGCCTTCCATGGCCGCCGCACCGCCAATGGCGAGGTCTATGACCGTCATGGCATCAGCGCCGCCCATCCGACGATGCCGCTGCCGGCCTATGCCCGCGTCACCAACACGCTCAACCACCGCTCGATCATCGTGCGCGTAAACGACCGCGGCCCCTATCATGGCGGCCGCGTGATGGACGTCTCGCAGAAGACCGCCGAGGCGCTGGCCTTCCGCCATCTCGGCACGGCGCGAATCAAGCTCGAATATCTCGGCCAGGCGTCGCTCGGCGGCTCGGACGACAAGCTGCTGCTGGCGACGCTCCGCACCGATGGCCAGCCGGCCGCGATCCCTGGCACGAGCGCTCGCACCATGGTCGCAAGCTCCTCCGCCGTCGCTCCGAGCCGTTCTCAGAGCGCCGATCTCGCCGACACCCCAGCGCCGGTCGAAGAGCCGATCAGTTCGCGCCCGGTCGCCCAGACCTATTCCACCGCGTCGACCTCCACGACTTCGACTGCCCGCGCCTACGCGCCGCAGGGCTATTCGACAGCCTCGGTCGAGCCCGTTCGCACGATCTCGCCCAGCGCCCCGGTTGCGGCTTCGCTGGTCTCGACGGCACCCGCCGTCGGCATCCCGGTGCGCGGCGCGCCGATGCCTCCGAGCCGGCCTTTCGACCTCGACACCATTGCCAACGCGGCCAGGCCCGTTCTGGTCCCCGCCGCCATGCGTACGACGCGGCCGCCCACGAGAAGCACCGTCGCCAGCCTGTTCACGGTCCCCGACCGCGCCCCGACGGAACGCTTCGCGGCGTCGCATCCTCTCAACCGCGCCCTCCTGCCGCAGGAACTGCAGCCGCTGTCGCGGAATTGAACCGTTCGAGCCTTGACCGGCCGCGCCCGGCTCTGCTTCAGATCGGATATGAGCGCGCCCGGTCATCCTTCTGACAGGTTTCGATCCATTGCGGCCTCGGCACGCTGGATATGTGCTCGGGCGTTTGGCTGGGCAGCGGTGCTGGCGCTCGCCGCAACCATATCGACGTCTTCCGTTTTCGCGCAGAGCTTCCAGTCGCCGGCGCCCTATGCCGTGCTGCTCGATTCAGCCAGCGGCACCGTTCTCTACGAGAAGGCCGCCGACGAGCTGATGGTGCCGGCGAGCCTCGCCAAGATCGCGACCGCGCTGGTCGCCTTCGAGGAGATCGCGCAGGGGCGCCTGACGCTCGACAGCGAGATCGGCATCTCCGAAAACGCCTGGCGCAAGGGCGGCGGCGTCTCGGGCGGCTCGACCATGTTTGCCCAGCTCAACAGCCGGGTGAAGCTCTCCGACCTGCTGCACGGCATTATCGTCCAGTCGGGCAACGATGCCTCGATTGCACTGGCGGAGGCGATCGCAGGCGACGAGGCCACCTTCGCCCGGATCATGACCGAGCGCGTCAGGGCGATCGGATTGACCAAGTCGGTCTTCCGGAACGCGACCGGGATGGGCGATCCGCAGCAGAAGGTCACGGCGCGCGAACTGGCATTGCTGTCGGACCACATCATCAAGACCTATCCGGAACTCTACAAGATCTTCGGCCAGCGCGAGTTCACCTGGAACAAGATCAGGCAGCAGAACCGCAACCCGCTGCTGACGATGGATATCGGCGCCGACGGCCTCAAGACCGGCAATATCGACGATGCCGGCTTTGGCCTGGTCGGCTCGGCAGTGCAGAACGGCCAGCGCCTGATCGTCGTCGTCAATGGCCTCAAGACAGCGCGCGACCGGGCCAATGAAGCGCGCAAGCTGCTGGAATGGGGCTTTCGCGCCTTCGAAGCGCGCAAGATCTTCGAAGCCGGCGAGATCGTCGGCGAGGCCAGCGTGTTCGGCGGCGAGAAGGGGCGCGTCGGGCTGAAGGCGAAGGGTCCTGTCAGCTTGCTGCTGCCCCGCGGCAGCAGCGAACGCCTGAGTGCGCGCATCGTCTATCGCGGCCCGCTCACGGTGCCGGTTCAAGAGGGTGCCGAGGTGGCGAGGCTGCTGGTCACGCGGGGCGACGTCAAGACGCTCGACATTCCGCTCTATGCGGCGGAGACGGTGCAGGCCGGCACCTTGCAGAGCCGGGCGCTGGACGCGCTGATGGAGGCTGCAACGGGCTGGGTGCGCAAGGCGCTGGGCCGCAGTTGAGACAGGCGATGACGCTGGGACGTTTCATCACGCTCGAAGGGGTTTGTATTCACCCCTACCTCGCCTCAAATCTGCGCCAGAGCCCATCCAGCAAGGGGCAGCTGAAGTGAGAGACATAAACTCTATCTTTTCTGCGAAATCCTCGCACTGACATGAGCTACGACGTGCTAGACACTCACGGATTCG
>DATDBB010000186.1:0-6157 GCA_036525085.1 Allobosea sp. | reverse complement strand
CGTCCACCTGCCGACGCCGCCGCCGCAGATCCGCGCGCTGACGGACCATGTCTATTTCTATCTCGACCGCACCTCGCCGCTCTGGCCGGAATTCTCGACGGCGAGTTCGATCGGCATGCATTTCTCCGGTGACTGGCCCGACCTCGAATTGGAGCTCTGGGCCGTTCTCGAGGGCAGGCGATGAGCGACCCGGGTTCGCCTTCCGATCCGTTCGGCCGCTCGGACCGGACCATCATCAAGCCGAACCCGGCCGGAAGACGCGCACCTTTGCCCTCCCTCCCGGCGCCGGCAGCGCCCTCGCCCTATGCGGCCCCTGCCGTTCCCTCGCCCGGCGTGCCCGGCACCGGCGACGAGTGGCTCTCGACACCGCAGCCGGCACCGCAGCGCCCCGCGCCGCCACCGCCAGCCTCATCCGGCGGCCCGATGCCGGGGCGCGAGCAGCTCCTGACGCCTAACGTCAACCCTTTGCTGCGCGCCGCCGGCCCCTTGCTGCTCCTGCTCGGGCGCCTTCGCTCCTCGCTGAGCAGCGCCCCGCCGGCGCAGTTGCTCGGACAGGTGACCGAGACGATCGAGGCCTTCGAGCACGAGGTCCGCGCCGCCGGCGCCTCGGCCGAGCAGACCCGCATCGCGAAATACGTCCTCTGCGCGGCTGCCGACGACATCGTCCAGAACATCCCAGGCGAGGACCGGCATGTCTGGACCCAGCACAGCATGCTCTCGCGCTTCTTCGGCGAGCGCACCGGCGGCGTGCGCTTCTTCGAGGAACTCGACCGCGCCAAGGCCGATCCGTCGGTGAACTACGACCTGCTCGAGATGATGCATGCCTGCCTGGCGCTGGGCTTCCAGGGCATCCACCGGACCTCGTCCGGCGGCGCCGCCAATCTCCAGATGATCCAGCGCAACCTGTTCGAGACGCTGCGCCGCGTGAAGCAGCCCGATCCCGAGCTGTCGCCGCGCTGGCGCGGCCAGGCGGTCGCCTCGCAGGTGGCGCGCTTCAAGGTGCCGGTCTGGTCGGTCGCGGCGCTGGCCGGCGTCGCCGTGCTCGGCCTCTATTTCGTCTTCCGCTTCCTGCTCTCCGGCAATGCGGAGGCCGCGGCCACGGCCATGCTCTCCGTCCACCCCAAGGGCGAGCTCGGCATCGTGCGCAAGGTCTTCTCGGCCCCGCCACCGCCTCTCCCACCGCCGGTCGTACCCCCCAAGGTCTGCGGCGCGGTGCAACCGCCGATCGTCTGCCAGGTCACGCCCAACGTCATCATCGTCAGGCTGGTCGACATCACCCTGTTCGAGCCGGGCCAGGCCGCCGTGCGCGACGAGTTCAAGCCGTTGATCGAGCGCATCGCGACCGTGCTGGAAAGCGAGGGCGGCGCCGTCAAGGTGCTCGGCCACACCGACAACGTGCCGATCCGCACCGCCCGCTTCCCCTCCAATGTCGAGCTCTCGCAGGCCCGGGCCAAGGCGGTGGGCGAACTGTTGAAGACGAAGCTGAGCAAGGCCGACCGGATCAGCTTCGAAGGCAAGGGCGCCGATGTCCCGATTGCGCCCAACGCCACCCGCGAAGGGCGCGCCAAGAACCGGCGCGTCGAGATCGTGATCCAGCGGCAGGGCTGAAGCATGCTGCACTTTTACGAAAACGCGGGATCCATGCCTGAACCTCAATCGGGCACGCTCCGGAATGGATCCCGGGTCAAGCCCGGGATGACGGCGCGGTTCCGCGTGAAATCAGCACCATCCGGGAGGCGCGCATGAACCTCGCCACCTGGCTGCGCATCGCCGCAATCGTCGTCGGAACGCTGGCGCTCGGCCTGCTCGTCTGGTTTGGCGCGCCTTTCCTCGGCGTCGGTGAAGTCAGGCCGTTCGAGTCGATCTGGGTGCGCCTGCCCATCGTCGTGCTGCTCGCGCTCGGCGCCGTCGCCTGGATCGGCGTGATCGTGATCCGCCGCCGCCGCGCGACTGCGGCGCTGACGCAGGCCCTGGAACAGCAGCAGGAATCGACCGGCGATGCCGCGGCGCTGTCCAGCGCCATGCACGACGCCCTGGCGACGCTGCGCCGTGCCCGCGGCACGAAGGGTGGCGATTATCTCTACGACCTGCCCTGGTACGTCATCATCGGCCCGCCCGGCGCCGGCAAGACGACGGCGCTGGTCAATTCCGGGCTGAAATTCCCCCTCGCCCGCGGCGGCGCTGCGCCTGCGGCGATCGCCGGCGTCGGCGGCACCCGCTATTGCGACTGGTGGTTCGCCGAGGAGGCGGTGTTGATCGACACCGCCGGCCGCTACACCACGCAGGACGCCGACACCAAGGCCGAGAAGGCGAGTTGGTTCGCCTTCCTCGACCTGCTCAAGGCCAACCGCCCGCGCCAGCCGATCAACGGCGTCATGGTCGCGATCAGCGTCGAAGACCTGCTGACCTCGTCGCCTGAGGAGATCGCGGCCCATGCCGATGCGATCCGTAGCCGCCTGCTGGAACTGAACGAGCGGCTGAAGGTCGATTTTCCGGTCTATGCCGTCTTCACCAAAACGGACCTGATCGCTGGCTTCAACGAGTTCTTCGGCGCCCTCGCCGAGCCGCAGCGCCGCATGGTCTGGGGCCATTCCTTCCAGACCACCGACAAGACCCGCAACATGATCGGCGACGTCGCGCCCGAATACGACGCGCTGATCGAACGCCTGAACGAGCGCCTGCCCGACAGGCTGCAGGACGAGGCCAACCCGACCGCGCGCGCCCAGATCTTCGGTTTCCCGAGCCAGATGGCGACGCTGAAGCGCTCGATCGTCGATTTCCTCAGCCGTGTCTTCGAGCCGACGCGCTACCACGCCAATGCGACGCTGCGCGGCTTCTACTTCACCTCCGGCACGCAGGAAGGCACACCGATCGACCAGTTGATCGGCGCCCTCTCGCGCAATTTCGGCAGCGACCACGCCAGCGCCGGCGCCTATTCCGGCCGCGGCAAGAGCTATTTCCTGACCGACCTGATCCAGAAGGTCATCATCGGCGAGGCAGGCTGGGTCTCGACCGATCTCGGCGCCGCGCGCCGGGCCACCATGCTGCGCATCGCCGGCTTCGCCACCGTCGCCATCGTCTCGCTCGTGGCGCTCGGCCTGTGGTGGATGAGCTTTTCGCGTAACAGCGACCTGATCACCGCGACCAATTACGGCCTCTCGGACTATCGCAGCAGCGCCGCGCCCGTATTGCAGGAGACGACGATCTCCGAGCGCAATTTCAGCCGCGTGCTGCCGCTGCTGCACAAGCTGCGCCACATGCCGACGGGCTACGCCACGCGCAAGGAGCCGACACCGGTCTCCGCCACCTTCGGGCTCAGCCAGCGCGACCGCCTCCAGAACGCGGCCGAGATCACCTATCAGCAGGCGCTGGAGCGGATGCTGCGCTCGCGCATCATCTTCCGCCTGGAAGAACAGCTCGAAGCCAACCAGAACAATCCCGGCTTCGTCTATGAGGCGCTCAAGGTCTACATGATGGTCGGCGGCCAGGCGAAGCTTGACCGCGACCTCGTCACCGCCTGGATGCGGCTGGACTGGGCCGAGAACCTGTTCCCCGGCGCCGCCAACGCCAAGGGCCGCGAGGCGCTGGAGGAGCATCTCGTCGCGATGCTCGATCTCGACGACGGCGACACCGAGCCGCTGGTCAAGCTCAACCAGTCGCTGATCGAGAACAGCCAGCGCACTTTGCGCCGCCTCAGCATCGCCGAGCGCGCCTATGAGCTGCTGCGCACCCAGGCGCGCTCGCAGAGCCAGAAGGACTGGGTCGCGGCAAGGCGCGGCGGCTCCGATGTCCGCCTCGCATTCGAAGGCGTCGGCGGCGAAGACCTCGATCAGGTCCGCGTGCCCTATTTCTACACCTATGACGGCTTCCAGAACGCCTTCGTCGACCGCCTCGGCGATATCGGCGACCGGATCGAGAAGGAGCGCTGGGTGCTGGGCGAGAATGTCGACCAGCAGGCCATCATCTCGCAATACGCGACGCTCTTCCAGGACCTGCTGAAGCTCTACAGCCGCGACTATGTCGCCTCCTGGCAACGCACGCTGGCGCGATTGAAGCTGCGCCCGCTCAATGCCGACAAGCCGCAATATGTCGCGCTGAGCGCCATGGCGGCGCCGACCTCGCCCTTCAAGCAGATCCTCGAATCCGTCCGCGACGAGACGCAGCTCACCAAGGAGCGTCCCTCGGCCCGCAAGGCAGCGGCAGCCGCCGCGACCGACGTGCTGGAAAAGCGCGCCAGCGATGCGCTGAGCCGGCTCGGCACGAACCTGCCGCTGAGCGCACCCGGCGTCGAGCGCGTGCTTGGAGGCGGCGGCAACGAGGCGCTCGGCGCCGACATCGAGAGCCAGTTCAAGCCGTTGCATGTCCTGGTCGAGGGCGATCTCGGCCGCCGGCCCGTCGACCAGCTCCTGCAGATCCTCGCCGAGATCAACCAGAATCTCGCCATCGCTGCGACCAACCCGGCCCAGTCGGCGGCGGCCAATGCGGCGCTGGTCCCGCTGATCGCGGCCTTGCGTGCCAACTCATCGCGCTATCCCGCGCCCTTCGGCGCCATGGTCGTCTCCGCCGTCAATGATTTCGAGGGCGATGCGACGGGTGCGACCGTCGCCCTGCTGCGGCAGGCGCTGGGCGACCAGGTCAGCCGCGTCTGCACGGAGATCCTGACCAACCGCTACCCCTTCGTGAAGGCGAGCGCACGCGACGTGCCGCTGGCGGATTTCGCCCGGCTGTTCGCACCCGGCGGCATCATGGACAAATTCTACAAGGACCGGCTCGAACCTTATGTCGACAGCTCCAAGGCGCAGTGGAACTGGCGCGTCGAGAGCCGCGTCGCCCGCGCGCTGTCGCCGACGACGCTGCGCGAATTCCAGCGCGCCAGCGAGATCAGGGAGGCCTTCTTCCCAACGGGGGGCAACCTGCCCTCCTTCCAGATGATCGTGGTGCCGACCGCGCTCTCGGCCGATGCGGCCAGCGCCAAGCTCGAGATCAACGGCTTCACCGTGCAGAGCCAGCAGGGCGTCAACACGCCCGCGCCGGTGATGTGGCCGGGCGCCGGCATCGGCCGGACCGCGATCACGCTGACGCTCGGCGGCGCGAGTGGCGGCGGCGTCTTCGGTGGCGGCTTCTTCTCGAGCGGCCCGAGCGCACCATCCGGCGAGGTCAAGCTGTTCGAGAAGGATGGCGTCTGGTCCTTCTTCCGCCTGCTCGATGCAGGCTCGGTGCTCAAACAGGGCGACAATGTCGGGCTGACGCTCGCCGCCGGCGGCCGGCAGGTCGGCTATTCCTTCGGCGTCGGCTCGCTCAAGAACCCGCTGATCCTGCCCGCCTTGCGGGAGATCCGCTGCCCGACGGGGATTTGAGACGATGGCCTGCGGATTGTTCGGGAAGCTGCCGGGCAAGCGCGACTTCATCGCCGTGAATGCACCAGCTGCCTTCCTCAAGGTCTATGAAACCTGGCTCCAGGGCGGGCTGACCGCGAGCCGGCTCGAGCTCGCCGGAGGCTGGCAGCAGGCCTTTCTCAATGCGCCGATCTGGCGCTTCTGGATCGGCCAGGCCTTCTGCGGCCAGAGCGTCGCCGGCGCCTTCATGCCCTCGGTCGACGGCGTCGGGCGATATTTTCCGCTGACCGTCTTCGCCATGGCCGAGCCCGGCGGCGCCATCCCCCATCCGGAACTCGATCCGCAGGACGCCTGGTTCGGAGAGATCGAGGATTTCCTGCTGCAGGCACTCGACGCCGAGGCCGGTTTCGAAGCCGTGTCGCTGCGTCTTGGCCAATTGCGCACGCCCAACGACGCGATGCTCGCAGCACCTCCGCCCGATATGGTACGCCTCTCGGACGGCACCATCGTCACCGCACTCAAAACAACCGGCTTTCCCGAACGACTGGCGGCGCTGCGCGTCGAGGACCATGCCCGCGCCTACGCCCATGCGACATGTTTCTGGACCGTGGGCGGCGAGAATTTCGAGCCGCTCGCCCTGGTCGGCGACGGCTTGCCGGACCCCTATCTGTTCAGCGGCCTGCTGACCGGCCGCTTCGATGCGTTCCTCCAACAGGGGCGAGCCGGACCATGAACGATCTCAGCCGAGCGAGCGCCCCCTTCGAGACCGGCGCGATCAGCCATGTCGGCCGCGTCCGCAGCGCCAATGAGGACAATCTGGT
>DATDBB010000185.1:0-8351 GCA_036525085.1 Allobosea sp. | reverse complement strand
TGACGGCATCGATCATGGAAACCTCCAAGGATCAGGGGAAACGACCCCGAAATCCTCGGATGCAGCGCCTCACATGGCGAAATCTCAGCGATGACCGCGCCGCTGCGCCCTGCCGCGAGAGCGGCTTAGTCCAGTGGCGCGCAGCTCCCAGCAATTCATCATTTCGCGCGAAACTCCGCCGGCGCGAATGTCGCGAGTTCCTGCAGCAGCAGCGGCCAGCTGCGCAGCCCGAGTGCGATCGAGTCGAGATGGAAGAACTCGTTGGGCGCGTGGACGTCCTCGTCCGGCAGGTTGAGGCCGAACATCAGCGTGTCCATGCCGAGCAGTTCCTTGAAGATCGCGGTGATCGGGACCGTCGCGCCGAGACGGACATGGACCGGGTCGCGCTGCCAGACTTGCCGCAGCACCCGCGTCGCGGCCTGGACCAGCGGATGGTCGCCCGCCAGTGTCGAAGCCGGCGAGCCGCCGCCGATGCCCTCGAACGCGATGCGCACGCCGGGGCGGGCGACCGAACGGACATGGTCCTGCAGGGCGGCGATGGCCTGCGCGGGATCCTGTCCGGGCGCCAGCCTGATGGTGATCTTGGCGCGCCCCTCTTCGGGGATGACGGTCTTGCTGCCGGCCCCGGTATAGCCGCCCCACATGCCGTTGACGTCGATCGCAGGGCGCAGGGTCAGGCGCTCGCGCAGGTTGTAGCCGGGTTCGCCCGCCGCGATGCCGCCGATATCGCCGACGAAGCCGGCCTCGTCGAAGGGCAGGGCCGCGGCATCGCGCCGGTCCTGCGGGCTCGGCGGCGGGAGCGCCGCCATCAGGGCCGGGATGGCGATCGCTCCGGCCTCGTCATGCAGCGAAGCGACGATCGCGGCGAGCTCGTGCAGGGCGTTGCGGACGCCGCCGCCATAGCGGCCGGAATGCAGCTCCTTCTCGGCGCTGCGCACGACGAGCTCGAGCTTGGCGAGGCCGCGCGCACCGACATTGATCGTCGGCACGGTCGCGCTCTGGCGCCCGCCATCGGCCGAGACCATTGCGTCGGCCTCCAGCAGCGGCCCGTAGCGGCGCACGATCTCGCGCAGGCTGGGACTGCCCGTCTCCTCCTCGCCCTCCAGGAAGAGCTTGATGTTGACCGGGCAGCCGCCATGCACCGCCAGGAACCCGGCGACAGTCTCGATGGCGATCGTGGTCGAGCCCTTCACGTCGGAGGCGCCGCGCGCATGCAGGTTTCCGCCCTGGATCGTCGGCTCGAAAGGCGGCGTCCGCCACAGGGCGATCGGATCCGGCGGCTGCACGTCGTAATGGCCGTAGACGATGATGGTCGGCGCGCCGGGCGCGCCGAGCCAGGCGCCGTAGACGGCCGGATGGCCGCCGCCATCGAGCAGCTGTACATCCGACAGCCCGATCTCGCTCAGCCAGTCGAGCAGGAAGCTGCGCGTGGCCGCCATGCCCTCGGCATAGGCGGGATCGGTGCTTACGCTGGGCAGCCTGAGGAAGGCGCTGAGCCGGTCGAGCACGGCATCGTGGCGCTGCAGCAAATGTTCGATGACGGGCCCGGCATTCATGCGATTGTCCTCAAGGCTTGACGCTGGCGACAGAGATGCCGCCGGCATGGAGCTTTACTCCGGCTGGATGCCGGCCGCCTTCACGATCCCGGCCCATTTGGCGATCTCTGTGCCGACGAAGGCCTTGAGTTCGTCGGGCGTGCTGGTCTCGGGCTCGATTCCCGCCGCGAGCAGCCGCTGCTTCGTTGCGGGATCGTTCACTGCCGCCACCAGCGCCTGGTTCAGCTTGTCGACGGAGGCGCGCGGCGTCTTGGCCGGCACGAAGGCGGCAAACCAGGCCGCGAGGTCGTAGCCCTTCACGCCGCCCTCTTCCATCGTCGGCAGTTCCGGGGCGAGCACGCTGCGCCTGGCGGTGGAGACGGCGAGGCCATTGACCTTGCCGGCCTTGATCTGCGGTAGCGTGGTCGAGATGTCGGCGAAGACGATGTTGATCTGCCCGCCGAGCAGGTCGGTGATCGCCTGCGGGTTGCTGCGATAGGGCACATAGGTGATGTCGAGGCCGGCGAGCGACTTCAGCAACTCGCCCGCGATGCGCGAGGAGCTGGAGCCGGCGCCGAAAGTCAGCTTGCCCGGATTGGCCTTGGCGTAGGCGATGAACTCCTGGACGGTCTTCGCCGGCACCGCGGGATGGGTGGTCAGCGCGAGCGTGATCGTCCCGAGCTTGCCCACGGCCTCGAAGCTGTTGACCGCGTCATAGGGCACGTTCTTCAGCAGGCTCTGGTTGGCGCCATGCGTCGTGTTGGTGGTGATCAGCACGGTGTGGCCGTCGGGCTCGGCGCGGGCGACGTTCTGCGCGGCGATGACACCGCTCGCGCCGGGCAGGTTCTCGACCACGACGGGCCGCCCGAGGCTCTTCGAGACGTGCTCGCCGAGGATGCGGGCGAGCGAGTCCGTCGCGCTGCCGGCCGCGAAGGGCACGACGAACTTGAAGGATTTCGACGGGAAGTCCTGCGCGCTCGCTCCGGCCGTGAGGCCGATGGCGGCGGCACCGGCGACGATCATCCGTAGTGCGAGTTTCTTCATGGGGTTCCTCCTCTTTTTAGGTGCGATGGGGCCGGCCTCTTGCTGCGCCGTTGTGCTGGCTCAATTGTCGGGAATCTCGATGTCGAGCAGGGCCGAACTCAGGCTCTTGCCGTGAGTGTCGAGCGCGAGCGAGCGCGTGACGCCGCCGCCGAGCGCGCGATGGAGGACGAAATTGAGCGCGCCGAGCGACGGGATCTCGTAGCGGTCGACACCGCCGCGCTGGATGCCGGCGAAATGCGCCGCGACCCGCTCAGCCGTGACATGCCGCGCGAGACGCGGATAATCCGCCTCGTCATAGGCGATCAGCGAGATGCTGGAGGTGTCGCCCTTGTCGCCGGTGCGGGCATGGGCGATCGCGCGCAGCTTCATCTCAGCTCTCCAGTATCTGAACGCGAGGCTGAACCCGCTCGCGCGGCAGCAGCGTCGAGAGCACGCCGAGAACCTCGCGCACCTGCTTGGTGACGCCGCCGCCGCCCGCCGGCCCGTTGGTGTAGAGCGTCTCGACCTCGTTACCGATGCGGAGCGCCTCCTCCGCAGAGGCCGTGCGCCCGGCCACCCGCAGGCGCACTTCGTATGGCTCGTCACGCGCGCCGCCGGCCGGCAGGCCGGGGCCGTGGATCGCGTCGACGCCGATCAGGTCGAAGCGCAGCTCCTGCGCCGCAACGCCGGTCAACTCCAGTCGCTCGCGCACAATTTGGGCCGCGAGTTCGGCGCGATCCCGCGCGCCACTGCCGGCATAGGAGATCTGCCCTTCGCCGACGAAGCCTTCGGCGATGCCGAGCGAGACCTTGAACGCCTCGGGCCGCGGGCGGCCGCCGCCGCCGCTGATCCGCACCCGATCCGGCCCGATTTGCTCGACGCGCGCCTGCGAGAAATCCGCGATGACATCGGGGGTGAAATAGCGCGCCGGATCATGGATCTCGTAGAGGATCTGCTCCTTGCAGGTGGCCGCCGTGATGCAGCCGCCCGAGCCCTCGACCTTGGTGATCACCGCCGAGCCGTCCGCGCCGACCTCGGCGAAGGGAAAGCCGAGCCGCGCGAGCCCTGGCACCGTCTTGAAGCCGGGATCGGCGAAATAGCCGCCGGTGACCTGCCCGGCGCATTCCAGCACATGGCCGATCAGCGTTGCCTGGCCGAGTTGCTCCCAATCCGCGAAGGACCAGCCGAATTCATGCGCCAGCGGCGCAAGGAAGAGCGAGGGGTCGGCCGCGCGCCCGGTGATCACGATATCGGCGCCGGCGGCGAGGGCCTGCACGATCGGCTCGGCCCCGAGATAGGCATTGGCCGAGATCAGGCTCGGGCCCAGTCCGGCGACGGGCCGCCCGTCCTCCAGGATACGGCACGCACCATCGCTCACGGCCGCCGTCACATCATCGCCCGTCACCGCCGCGACCTTGAGGCCGGGCAGGCCGAGCTCGCACGCGATCGCACAGACCAACTCGGCCGCCGCGACGGGGTTCGCCGCGCCCATATTGCTGATGATGACGGTGCCTGCACGCCGGCAGGCCGGCAGGACCGCGCGCATGCGCGCCGCCAGCAACGGATCGTAGCCGAGGGCGGGATCGTGCCGCCGCGCCTGCTGCGCCAACGCAATGGTGCGCTCGGCCAGGCATTCGAAAACGAGATAGTCGAGCTGGCCGCGCTCCGCGAGCTCGACCGCGGGCTCGATCCTGTCGCCCGAATAGCCCGCACCGGCGCCGATCCTGATCTGTCGCATGCATCCTCCCGGGGGCGAGAGAATGCCGCGGCAAATTCATAGGGCAATTGAAATTATCTTATTGCAGTAATAGTAAATCGATATGAATTACGATGTGCGGCAGCTCCGGGCGGTCATGGCGGTGGCGGAGCATGGCAGCTTCACCCGCGCCGCCATGGCGCTCAATCTCTCGCAGCCGGCCCTGACCGTTCAGGTGCGGGCGCTCGAAGAGGAGCTGGGCCTGCGGCTTTTTGACCGCAACACGCGCAATGTCGCGCTGACGCGCGTGGGGCGCGAGCTCCAGCCGGAGTTGCGGCGCATCCTGCGCGAACTCGACGCGCTCCTCCACGAGACACGTCAGCTCGCGCGCATGGCCGGCGGCATGGTTCGCATCGCCGTCTTGCCGTCTTTCGCCTCCAGCCTGCTTCCGGACGTGATCGCGGGTTTCCGGGCGCTCCATCCCGAGATCGGCTTCACGCTGCGCGACGTGATCGCCAGCGGCGTGGCGGAGCTGACGCTCGCCGAGGAGGTCGATCTCGGCATCACCGGCGGTCCGGTCGAGGATGCCGAGCTCGAGTTGCTGTTGCGCAGCGTCGACCGCATGCACGCCGTGTTCCCGGCAGGGCACGCGCTGGACGACGGCACCTCGCCGAAGCTTGCCGCGTTGGCGCGCTATCCGCTCGTCCTGATGTCGCGCGCGACCAGCGTGCGGGCCGTGGTCGATGCCGCGATCGCTGCCGCGGGTCTGGCGGCGGAGGTGGCCGCCGAAGCGACCTACATGTCCACGGCCGTGGGCATGGTCCGTGCGGGGATGGGGATCGCGATCCTGCCGGAGACGGCCATGGAGATCGGGGCGCTGCCGATGCTCCGTTCGGCGCTGATCGACGACCCGCGGCTGGTACGCAGCATCTCGGTGATCAAGCGCAGAGGCAGAACCTTGCCCCCTGCAAGCGCAACCTTCCTGGACCATCTTGGAGTTGCGTTCGATGCGCTGGAGCGAAGCGCGAGATGACGCGCAGGGCCTTTGTCTGGGTGCGCTCGGCCCGCCTGCCCGCTATCGCAGATCTGCTTCTGGGCAGACGCAGAATCGATGACAGCCGCAAGCTGAAGAGCTAAACCGCACCTGATTTTCCGTTCAGCATCGAAGCCAGCGAAACCGGACAGCATTCAACGTGCGCGCAACGCGAGTACGACATTTGCGGCCCGCCTGAGCGCTGTCACGGCGGCGCCCGCCGTGATCAGCCAGAGCGCGCCGACCAGAATCTCGCCCTGGCCGCGCCAGAGCGGCTCCAGCAGGGACAACAGCGCCGCCGCCGTGATCGTCGCCATGCGGTGCTGCTTGGCCATCGGGCCGGAGAAGTCGGCCGACAGCCCGCAGGCGCGGCCAAGCTCGCGCGTATAGGCGGTGAGCACGGCCATGGCGGCCGCGGCCCAGCCCAGGGCCGGAAGGCTGGCCCCGTAGCCGGCACCGACGAGAATGAGGATATCGGCGATGCGATCGGGGAACTCGTTCCAGAATGGCCCGTCGGGTGCCTGCTTGCCCCCCTCGATCGCCACCATGCCATCGAAGAGATTGCAGAGCAGCCTGAACTGGCAGAACAGCGCCGCAGCCAGGAACAGGGCGGCGCGCGATCCGGAATGAGCGCCACCCGCGAACCAGAAGGACGCGCCGGCACAGGCCGCCATCACCATGCTCGCCATCGAAATCTGGTTCGGCGTGACGGCGGCAGTGCTCAGGCGGCGCGCGATGGAACGAGCCCAGCCTGAATCTCGGCTCGCGAGCGGGCGTCGATTGCTCTCCTGTTCCAAGGCTCAGCCCTTCCTGCTCCGCCAGAGGGAGAGATTGTAGAGCGCGGCATAACTGGTCGCGACCGTCAGCGGGACGGCGATCGTCCTGAAGATCTCGGGCGTGCCGCCGATCGTGTGGATGGTCGTCAGCAGCGCGGCCGAGACGAGTCCGGCGATGAGCGGCGGCGCCAGAAGCGCCATCTGGCCGGAGAAGCGTCTGGCCAGCACCTCGATACCGCGTTTCAGGAGCAGCGTGATGGCGGCGGAGAGCGCCCCCTGGATCAGCCCTGCCTGGAGCGGCGCCGGCATCGGATGGCTGCGGTTGGCGAAAGCCGCCCAGCTCCCCATGGCGAGGAAGGCGAAGGCGACATGCACGACGCTGCTCGCCATCAGTTGCCGAAGCTTGGCGCTCATGTCGCCGACCAGCCGTAGCGCACGAGATGGAAAAAGATCGGGGCGGAGAACACCACGGAATCAAGCCGGTCGATGAAGCCTCCATGACCCGCGATCAGGTGTCCCCAATCCTTGACGCCGCGGTCACGCTTGATCGCCGACATGACGAGCCCGCCGAAGAAGCCCATCAACACGATGATCAGCGACAGGAACGCCGCCTGGAGCGGCGTGAATGGCGTCATCCAGGACAATGCTGCGCCGATCGCGGTCGCGCTGAGTGCGCCACCGACGAAACCCTCGACCGTTTTGGAGGGCGAGAGCCGGGGCGCAATCTTGGTTCGGCCGAGAAGCTTGCCCCAGACATATTGCAGGACGTCGCTGATCTGCACGACGATGACGAGGAAGGCGATCAGGAGCACGTTGCGCCCGTGAAAGCCGGGGATGTCCAAGGTGAGCAGCGCCGGCACATGCGAGGTGCAGAAGACGCAGATCATCAGAGCCCACTGCACCTCGGCGATCCGCACCAGATAATGGTCGGTGTCGCCGCGCAGCGCCGCGATGATCGGCATCAGCAGGAAGGCGTAGACCGGGATGAAAATCGAGTAGAGACCGTACCAGTCGATCCAGACCAGATAATACTGGACCGGCAGCACGACGAAGAACCCGGCCGCCAGCGCCCAATGGTCGGCGCGGCGCGTGTTGGTCAGCGTGATGAACTCGCGCAAGGCAGCGAAGGAGCAGAACGCAAAAAGCAGCGTCACGCCGGTCTTGCCGCCGACCAGCGCCAGTCCCATCAGCACGACCATGACCCACCATGCCCGGATGCGGTCGTTCAGGTTCTCGACCACGGCATTCGAGCCGTCGGGCGACAGCTTGCGCTGCAGCGCGTAGCCGACCGCCGACGCCAGGATCAGCACCGCCAGCAGGCAGGCGAGCACGGCCACCAGGTCGGGATGCGGCATCGTCATGACGCGTTCGCCTTGGGTGAAAGAGCGAGCAACGCCGCTTCCGCCCGGGCCAGGAAGTCCTGCTTCTCCTCCGCATCGGCGATCCGGAGGGCGGCGCCGAAGGTGACCGTGCAGATCAGCGGTATCGGCACGAACTCGCCCTTCGGCATGACGCGATTGAGGTTGTCGATCCAGACCGGCACGAGAACGATGTTCGGCCGGGCGCGTGCCAGATGGAACAGCCCGCTTTTGAACGGCAGCAGCGGCGCATCGGTGGTGTTGCGCGTGCCTTCCGGGAAAACGATGAGGGAGGATCCGGCATCCAGCGCGTTCGTCATCTGGACGATCGGGTCGCTCGTTCGACTGGCACGATCGCGATCGATCAGGACGGCGTTGAAGACATCGCAGCCGATGAAGCGCCGGAGACGGCTCGTCAGCCAGTAGTCGCTCCCGGCGACCGGCCTGGTCGCAAATCGCATACGACGCGGCAGCACCGTCCAGATCAGGACGAAATCACCGTGGCTGGCGTGGTTGGCGTAATAAATCCGCTGCTCGTCGACAGGCGCGACGCCCTCCCAGCGTCCACGGACCGCGGTCAGAAAGCGGGCGAACAACACGATGAGCGTGCCAGCCAAGCTTATCACCGCTCCGCGCATCGCTATTCCCAACCACGCCCTCTGGCTGACGTAGCGTTCAATTCGGGCGTTGTCGATGTCGGAGGTCTTGGATCAGCAATGAGCCGGCATTTGGGTCTGGAGTCGGCATGGCCGGAACTTCCGCTGTCGGGCGACATAGAGGAGTCTGCTATTGTGAAGGGTTTCGGATGCCGGCCCGTGCGAGCGGGTTTGGACCGGGCTGAGGGCCGGCGTTCGAAAGCCTCCAGTGGAGGAAGCCGCGGCCCGGGGCCGTGGGCTATGGGGATTTCGCCGCGCGGCTTGGTCGACGGGA
>DATDBB010000184.1:0-9665 GCA_036525085.1 Allobosea sp. | reverse complement strand
GACATAGATCACGCGGCCGGTCAGGTCGATGCTGGTCAGCGTCGCCATCGGCGCGCCCTGGAAGCAGAACTCGCCGTCCCAGTCGTCCTCGATGATCCAGGCGGAACTGGCCTGCGCCGCTTCCAGCAAGGCGAGGCGCCGTTCCAGGCTCATCTTGGCGCCGAGCGGTTGTTGGTGGGCCGGCGTGACGAAGGCGAGCTTGAAATCGGGGGCGCGCCGCAGGCCCTCCTCGACGACGAGGCCGGCTTCGTCGACCGGCACCGGCACGATGTCGGCGCCCGCCAGGATCAGGCTGTTGCGGGCGCCGATCGCGCCGGGATTCTCGAACCAGACCTTGTCGCCGGGATTGATCAGCGTCGCGGCGAGGAGCTGGAACGCCTGCTGCGCCCCGGCGACGATGAAGATCTGCTGCCATTCGCAGGCGATGCCACGGTTGAGCCGTAAGTGGGCTGCGATGGCCTGCCGCAGAACCGCTTCGCCATGCGGATCGGGGTAGCCCAGCACGTGATGGCGGGGTTTGCGCCAATGCCGGCCCGAGAGCTTGGCCCATTGCGCCATCGGGAAGGCGTCGAAGGCCGGCATCGCCGTGGTGAACGCGCGGGGCTGGTGCGGCAGGCGCGCACCGAACAGCTTCGAGGCCGAGTCCATCGCCTGCGCCAGCCTGACCTTCGCCGTCGGCACGGCGACGGCCGCGGCAGCCGGCGCGGGCCGCTCGCTTGCCAGCGCCCGGCTGACATAGGTGCCGGCCCCGACGCGCGTCTCGACCAGCCCCTCTGCGGCCAGCCGCTCGAAGCTCTCGACGATAGTGGTGCGGGCGACGCCGAATTCCTGCGCCAGCGTCCGTGTCGCCGGCAGCCGCTCGCCGACTTTCAGTGCGCCGGTCAGGATCAATTCGCGCAGGCCGACGCAGATCTGGACGCTGAGACCACGCGGTCCGTCGCGATCAAGCACGATCGACTGCAGCAGGACGCCTTCCTCGCGCTTGACCATCCATTCTCCCCGATCTCAGCGATTGGACTGCTGCTTTCGTCAGAATGGACCTTGGGTTCAGACCAATTCAAGCCCCCTCTCAGGACGTGTCCGGAGTCTGGCAATCGCGCCGGGCGGCGGCGACAGCGTTGGCGGCGGCGATGAAGATCACTCGGCTCGAAAGCTTCACGACGCAGGATGTCGGCTTCGTGCGCGCCACTTGCGAGGATGGCAGCCAGGGCTGGGGGCAGTTCTCGCCCTATAATGCCGACATCACCGCAACCGTCTTCCACCGTCAGGTCGCGCGCTGGGCGATCGGCGAGGACGCCCTGGCCGTCGACGAACTCGTTGCCACGGTCGGCGAGCGCGAGCACAAATTCCCGGGCTCCTATCTCTGCCGCGCCCTGACCGGGCTCGATACGGCGCTGTGGGACTGGCGCGGGCGCAAGGAGCGCAGAAGTGTCTGCGAGTTGCTCGGCGGCACGCCGCGGCCTTTTCCGGTCTACGCCTCCAGCATGAAGCGCGGCGAGATCACGCCGGAGGCGGAAGCCGAGCGTCTCGTCCGCTTACGCGACGCCCATGGCTTCCGCGCCTTCAAGTTCCGGGTCGGGCGCGAATGCGGCCGCGACCAGGACGAATGGCCGGGACGCACCGACGCGATTGTGCCGCAGGTCCGCGCTGCGCTGGGAGACGAAGCGATCCTGCTGGTCGATGCCAATAGCGGCTATTCGCCGGCCAGGGCGATCGCGGTCGGCCGCATGCTGCAGGACCACGGCATCGTCCATTTCGAGGAGCCCTGTCCGTATTGGGAGCATGCCTGGACGCGGGAAGTGCGCGAGGCGCTCGAACTCGACGTGACCGGTGGCGAGCAGGATTGCGACCTCGCGGTCTGGCGCGCGATGATCGAGGGGCGCGTCGTCGACGTCGTCCAGCCGGACATCTGCTATATCGGCGGGGTCGGGCGCATGCTGACCGTGGCGCGCTGGGCGGCGCAGGCTGGCCTGCCGGTGACGCCGCATTCGGCCAACCAGTCGCTGGTGACGGTCTTCACGCTGCATGTCATGGGCGCGCTCGCCAATGCCGGGCCCTATGTCGAATTCTCGATCGAGGGACCGGACTACTACCCCTGGGAACAGGGGCTGCTGCGCAACCCGCCGAAGGCAAAGGACGGCATGGTCGCGATCCCCTCCGAGCCCGGCTGGGGCGTCGAGATCGAGCCGTCATGGCTGGAGCGGGCCGAGTATCGCGTCACCGAGGTTCAGGCGTGACCTTCGACCGGGCTGAAATGGTCGAGGAAGTACGGCGCAGCGGCACGCTGGCCGGCCTGCCGCGCGGGAATTTCATCGGCGGCCGTTTCGTGACGTCGGTGTCGGGGCACGAGATGGAGAGCTTCGACCCCGGTCGCGGCGTGGCGTTCGCCACCTTCGCCGCAGGCGATGCGGACGATATCGCGCGGGCGGTGACGGCGGCGCGGGCGGCGCTGTCGGGCCCCTGGTCGTGGATGACGCCGGCGGGGCGTGGCGAGATCCTGATGCGGGCGAGCCATCTGCTGCGCGAGCGGGCGGCACGCTTCGCCGTGGTCGAAACGCTCGATTCCGGCAAGCTCCTGGCCGAATCCGAGGGCGATGTTGGCGGCGTCGTCCGGTGCTTCGCCTATTATGCCGGCGCCGCCGACAAGCTGCATGGCGACAGCGTGCCGCTCGGCCCCGATTATCTCGGCGTGACGATCGAGGAGCCGGTCGGCGTCGTCGCCCAGATCGTGCCCTGGAACTATCCGCTCTCGACGGCCGCGCGTGGCATCGCTCCGGCGCTCGCCGCCGGCTGCACGCTTGTCGTCAAGCCGGCTGAGCAGACACCCTTCACCACGCTGATGCTGGCGGAATTGCTGCACGAGGCGGGCTTGCCTGAGGGCGTGCTCAACGTCGTCGCAGGGACCGGCGCTGAGGCAGGCGCGGCGCTCGTCGCCCATCCCGGCATCGATCACATCACCTTCACCGGCTCCGTCGCGACAGGCCAGCGCGTGATGCGCGCTGCGGCCGAGCATGTCACGCGCCTGCAGCTCGAACTCGGCGGCAAGTCGCCGGTCGTGCTCATGGCCGATTGCGAGCTCGAGACGGCCGTCGAGGGCGTGATCGGCGCGATCTACGAGAATGCCGGCCAGATCTGCTCGGCCGGCTCGCGGCTGATCGTGGAGGCCGCCATCGCGGAGGACGTGCTCGGCCGTCTGGTCTCGCGCATCGAGGCGATGACGCTCGGCCACGGTCTGAGCGATGCGCAGATCGGACCGATCAATTCGCCGCAGCAACTCGCGCGCATCGAGTCCCATGTCGAGCGGGCGCGCTTTGCCGGCAACCGCATCCTGACCGGTGGCGGTATCGTTCCGCCGGAGAAATGCGGTGGCGGCTGGTTCTACCGGCCGACCGTTATCCTCGCGCGCGGGCCGGACGATCCGCTGGTGCAGGAGGAGATCTTCGGGCCCGTCCTGACCGTCCAGATCGTGACTGGACTGGCGGAGGCGATCGCCGCCGCCAACGCGACCTCCTACGCGCTCGTCGCCGGCATCTACACGCGCGACCATGCCAGCGCCTGGCGCTTCGCCCGGGCGGTCGATGCGGGGCAGGTCTACATCAACGAATTCTTCGCTGGCGGCGTCGCCATGCCTTTCGGCGGCAACCGCAAGTCCGGTTTCGGCCGGGCCAAGGGCATGGCGGGCTTGCGCGGCTACTGCAAGCTCAAGAGTGTGGTCGCACGGCTCTGAAGCGGCCGGGGGGAAACGACGGAATGTCGAGCGAGCTGTTCACCGCCGATTTCAAGGCGGCGCCCTATTGGTGGGATGGAGTGCCACGGCCGGAACTGCCGCATAGCGAGCCTCCCAAACAGGCCGATGTCGTGATCGTCGGCTCCGGTTATACCGGCCTGCAGGCGGCGCTCCAGATCGCGCGCGCCGGACGCAGCACGGTGGTCCTCGATGCGGAGGCGGCGGGCTTCGGCTGCAGCACCCGCAATGGCGGCCAGATCTCGACCAGCATCAAGCCGGGCCTCGCTGAGCTGACCCGCCGCCATGGCGAGGCCAAGGCCGTCGCGATCCTGCAGGAGGGGCGTCGCTCGCTGAAATGGCTCGGTGCGTTCGTCCGCGACGAGGGCATCGACTGCGATTTCGGCGTGGTCGGGCGCTTCCATGCCGCGCATTCGCCCGGGCAGTATGAGGAGCTCGCGCGGCAGGTCGACAACCAGCCCAGGGGGCTCGAGGTCGCCTGCCATGTCGTGCCGCGCGCCGAGCAGCGCAGCGAGATCGGCTCGGATCTCTATCACGGCGGCGCGATCTATGCCGAGCATGCCTCGATCAACCCGGCGCGCTATCATCAGGGCCTGCTGGAGCGCGTCATGATCGCCGGAGCGGAACTGGTGCCGTTCTGCCCGGCCACCGCGATCGCGCGCTCAGGCCAGGATTTCCTCGTCGAGACGCCGCGCGGGACGATCCGGGCGCGCGATGTCGTCGTCGCGACCAACGGCTATACCGGGCCGCTGACCGGCTGGATGCGCCGCCGCGTCATTCCCATCGGCAGCTACATGATCGCGACCGAGATGCTCGATCCGGCGCTGATGGACAAGCTGATCCCGCGCAACCGCATCGTCAGCGACACCCGCAAGGTCGTCTACTACTACCGCGCCTCGCCCGACCGCCGCCGCATCCTGTTCGGCGGGCGCGTTTCGCTCAGCGAGACCGATCCGCGCCGCAGCGGGCCGAAGCTCCATGCCGATCTGGCCGCAATCTTCCCGGAGCTGGCATCTGCCCGGATCAGCCATTCCTGGTGCGGCTTCGTCGCCTACACCTTCGACGAGCTGATGCATATCGGCCGCCATGACGGCATGCATTACGCGATGGGCTATTGCGGCTCGGGCGTCGGCATGGCGAGCTATCTCGGCATGCGGCTGGGCCAGCAGGTGCTCGGCCTGCCCGAGAGAGCGACCGCATTCGACGAACTGCCGTTCCAGACAAGGCCGTTCTACAGCGGCAATCCCTGGTTCCTCGCTCCGTCCGTGCTGTTTTACCGCTGGCGCGACCGACTGGCCCGATGAGCGCCCGATTGGACTTCCCCAATTCTCAGAATGGACCTTATGGGCAGACCAATTCCAACAAACTCTCCACAGTGACTGAGGTGGGAGGAGCGCCGGGGCAACCCTGCGACCACCGATGCAAATGTGTCGTTCAGATCAGGAGACATGACATGACCCAGCCGATCCTGCCGTCGCGATCGACCCTCGTCCTTCTCCTGGGCCTGGCCGGCGCGATGCCCGCCTTCGCCCAGGAACTCACCGTCGTCTCGTTTGGCGGCTCCTACCAGGAGGCGCAGAGCAAGGCGCTGTTCGTGCCCGCCGCCAAGAAGCTCGGCATCAAGCTCAAGGAAGAGACCTATAGCGGCATCGCCGATCTGCGCCTCAAGGTGAAGGCGGGCGCCGTGACCTGGGACATCGTCGCCAGCGGCTCCGGCAGCGCGGCTCGCGCCGGCTCCGAGGGCATCCTGGAGAAGCTCGACTACAAGGTCATCGATACCTCGAACTTCATCCCCGGCACCGCGCAGGACTACTGCGTCGGCGGCGACGTGTTCTCGACGGTGCTGGCCTGGAACACCAAGACCTATGGCCAGAACGGCCCGCAGAGCTGGGCCGACTTCTGGGACGTGAAGAAGTTTCCCGGCAAGCGCTCCTACCGCAAAGGCGTGGCCGGCTCGCTCGAGCCCGCATTGATGGCCGACGGCGTGCCGCCGGAGAAGGTCTACGAGGTGCTGTCGCAGCCCGGCGGCATCGAGCGCGCGATCAAGAAGATCCGCGAGCTGAAGCCGCATGTCGCGGTCTGGTGGGCGTCCGGCGCCCAGCACGCCCAGTTGATGAAGGATGGCGAGGTCGACATGATCACCGGCTGGAACGGCCGCTTCGATGTCGCCGCCAAGGACGGCGCCAAGGTCGCCTACACCTTCAACCAGGGCCTGCTCGACTATGACTGCTACGGCATCGCCAAGGGCGCGCCGAACAAGGACCTGGCGATGAAGTTCCTCGCCGAGATCAGCAAGCCGGAATATCAGGCGGAGTTCACCAAATACATCACCTACGGCCCGACCAACAAGAAGGCCTATGACCTCGGCATGATCGAGGCGGCCTATGCTAGGACCCTGCCTTCCCACCCGGACAATGCCGCCAAGCAACTGCCGATCGACCTCGATTGGTACACGAAGTTCGAGGCCCAGGCCTCGGCCGCCTATCAGAACATGCTGACCGAATGAGGCAGGCGGCCGACCATGGCGAGCCGGCGGTTGCGACAGCCGCAGCTTCGCTCGCTCCTGCGATGGGCAACGCGTTGCCCATCGCCGTCCGGCACCTGAGCAAGGCCTATGGCGCCGTTTCCGTGCTCGACGATGTCGATCTCGACGTCAGGCCGGGCGAATTCCTGACCCTGCTCGGCCCGTCGGGCTCCGGCAAGACGACCCTGCTGATGGCGATCGCCGGCTTCCTGCGCCCCGACCAGGGCAGCATCCGCTTCGGCGAGCGCGAGGTCGTCCGCCTCGCGCCGCACAAGCGCGAGATCGGCATGGTGTTCCAGAACTATGCGCTGTTTCCGCATATGAACGTGGCCCGCAATGTCGGCTTTCCGCTGCGGTTGCGGGGCGTGCCGGCGCCGGACATCGCGCGGCGCGTCGAGGCCGCGCTGGAGATGTTCCAGCTCGGCGGCTATGGCGGCCGCAGCATCAACCAGCTTTCCGGCGGCCAGCGCCAGCGCGTCGCACTCGCCCGCGCCATCGTCTTCGAGCCGCGCATCATCCTGATGGACGAGCCGCTCTCGGCGCTCGACAAGCAGCTTCGCGAACGCATGCAGATCGAGCTGCGCCAGCTCCATGACAGGCTCGGCACGACCACCGTCTATGTCACGCATGACCAGCGCGAGGCGCTGACGATGTCGGACCGCATCGCCGTTCTCGATCGTGGCAAGATCGCCCGCATCGACTCGCCGCGCGCGATCTACGACCAGCCCGGCAGCCGCTTCGTCGCGGAGTTCATCGGCGAGTCCTCGTTTCTGGAGGTCGAAGTCGTCGATGGCATCTGCCATGCGGCCGGCTCGGATGTTCGGGCGCCCCATGTCCCGGTCGCCCGCGGTCGCTGCGTGATGATGCTGCGGCCCGAACGGCTGCGTATCCTCGACGGCAGCGAGACAGAGGCGATGAATCGCTTCGAGGGCAAGGTCCAGAGCGCGATCTACCAGGGCGACACGCTGCTCCTGCAGCTCGTGCTGGGCGATGGCAGCCCGGTCAGCCTGCGCATGGCGACGCGTGGCGACGACGCGCCGCCGCCGGCCGCCGGTTCTCCGATCGCCGTCGGCATCGCCGTCAGCGACACGGTCCTGCTCGCCGACGAGGGGAGGGCGTGAGCGTGCCCGCCCTCAGCGTTTCGAACCAGGTCGGCGGCGATTTCCACGCCGCCGCTTTGCGCCGGGACCATTGGCGCGAACGGCTGGGGCTGGCTGCGCTCGCGGCGCCGGCGCTGCTGCTCGTCACCGTCATCGTCCTGTTGCCGGTCGGCTGGCTGTTCGGCCTGTCCTTCCTCGACGATGCCGGCGCGCCGAGCCTGGAGCATTACCGGCGGATGCTGGCCGAGCCCTCCTATGGCCGGACCTTCCGCACGACCTTCGAGATCAGCCTGCTGACCACGGCGATCTGCATCCTGCTCGGCTATCCGCTAGCCTATTTCCTGTCGCAACTGCCGCGCCGGGCCGCCAATCTGTGCATGATCGCGGTGCTGCTGCCGTTCTGGACCTCGCTTCTGGTGCGCACCTATGCCTGGCTCGTGCTGCTGCAGCGGAGCGGGCTGATCAACACATGGGGCATCCAGCTCGGCCTCTGGAGCGAGCCGCTGCAACTCGTCCACAATGTCGGCGGCACGCTGATCGGCATGGTGCACATCATGCTGCCCTTCCTCGTCCTGCCGCTCTACGGCACGATGCGGGCGATCGACCGCGACCTGCTGCGCGCCGCCTCCAGCCTCGGCTCGACCCCGGCCCACGGTTTCTGGACCGTGTTCTTTCCGCTGTCGCTGCCGGGCCTTGCAGCCGGCTCGGCGCTCGTCTTCGTGCTCTGCCTCGGCTTCTATGTGACTCCGGCGATGCTCGGCGGCGGCAAGGTGACGATGGTGTCGAACCGCATCGCCAACGACATCGAGCTGTTCTTCAACTGGGGCGCGGCGAGCGCGCTCGGCGTGGTGCTGCTGGTGATCACGCTCGCAGTCCTCGTGCTGGCGGCAAGGTTGTCGCGCGGCGCCGGGCTGTTCGGGGGAGGGCACTGAGCATGGGCTGGCTCGATAGCCCCGCCAGTGACACGCAGATCACGCATCGCTCTCGGCTGTGGCTCTACGGTGTCGGCGTGCTGGTGCTGGCGTTCCTGGCCCTGCCGACGCTCATCGTGATCCCGATGTCGTTCTCGCACTCGCAGTATCTGGAGTTTCCGCCGCGGCAATGGTCGCTGCGCTGGTACGAGGCCTATTTCTCCTCGGGAAGCTGGATGGCGGCGACCGCGACCTCTCTCAAGGCCGGGTTTTGCACCGCGCTGCTGGCGACGCCGATCGGCACGCTCGCCGCCTATGGGCTGCATGTCTCGCGGCTGCGCTTCGCCGGGGTTGCGATCCTGGCGCTGCTGACGCCGACCATCGTCCCGGTCATCCTCGTCGGCATCGCGCTGTTCTATGCCTTCGTGCAGTTGAAGATGGTCAACTCCTTCATCGGCATCGTGCTGGCGCATACGATCCTGGCCGTCCCGATCGTGATGATGATCGTCGGATCGGCGCTGAAGAGCTTCGATCTCGACCAGGAGCGCGTCGCCCGCAGCCTTGGCGCGACACGGACCCAGGCCTTCCTTCAGGTGACGATGCCGCAGATCGGCTTTGCCATCGTCACCTCGGCGCTGCTCTCCTTCCTGACCTCCTTCGACGAGGTGGTGGTCTCGCTCTTCGTCTCCGGTGGCGACAACTCGACGCTGACGCGGGCGATGTTCATGGCCCTGCGCGACCAGATCGACCCGACCATCGCGGCGATCTCGACGATCATGATCGTGATCACCTCGCTGTTTCTTGCCGTGTCGCAATTGTTTGGCAAAGCCGAGAAATAGAGCGTTTCCGATGATTACTGAATCGATTGTGAAGTGATGCGCGCCGACGTGGCTGATTCAACCTCTCTGCAGAGAGGTGCAGGATGGCCCGCATCGGCACCATTCATGAACTGCCAGTTGCCGAACTCTTACATGTCCACGCAGGGGCGTCCTGCGTGGGCCGACGCAGTCCAATCGTCTTCGCCCCTGAACCGATCAACCGCGACCTTTTACGTGGGATGCTGATGACGATCGACTTCACGCGAATGCCCCTCTCGTGACTGCTGGGCCAGATATCACAGCCTCCCTCTCCCCTCATCATTGAGCTTGAGTTGGATCGGCGGCGCTCACGATGAGGCATCTCGAACAACGTGCAACTCAGGACGCTGTCAGGTCTGCTTTCTGGCAGTTGCTGAGAGTCTGGTCGTGTGAAGGGTTTCGGATGCCGGCCCGTGCGAGCGGGTTTGGACCGGGCTGAGGGCCGGCGTTCGAAAGCCTCCAGTGGAGGAAGCCGCGGCCCGGGGCCGTGGGCTATGGGGATTTCGCCGCGCGGCTTGGTCGACGGGA
>DATDBB010000183.1:0-5187 GCA_036525085.1 Allobosea sp. | reverse complement strand
GACCAGCTCCGGAAAGGACGGCGCCCATGACCACATCGAAGCCAGATCGCCTCGCGACGGCGAACCTCGCCGATTTCATGTGCTTTGCCGTCTATTCGGCCAACCTTGCCTATGGGCGGGCCTACAAGCCGATCCTGGAGGAGTTGGGCGTGACCTATACGCAATGGATCGCGATCGTCGCGCTGTGGGAGAAGGACCATCAGACGGTCAAAGCTCTCGGCGAGAAGCTGTTCCTTGAATCGAATACGCTGACGCCGATCCTCAAGAAGCTGGAGGAACTCGGCTATCTCCACCGCCGCCGCGACGCGAGCGACGAGCGGCAGGTCATCGTCAGCCTGACCGAGAAAGGGCGCAGCCTGCGCGAACGGGGAGCGCAAAGGACGCTGGTCAAGGCGACTGGCATGGAGCCTGACGAGTTCGCAAATACGCAGAAATCGATCGTCAAGCTCCGAGACAACCTGATCAAGCATGCGCGGGAGTGAGCCAGGCGAGCGGGCAAAGGTCGGTCTCCGCTTCCTGGCTCAACCTCGATCTTTGCACCCTCTGCCGCGGGAGCAACCTGCGTTCTCAGGCGGCAATCGGCGTCGCATGCTCCAGCACGGCTTTCGGCGTGTTCCGGAAGCTGATGGCCATGCGGTTGTAGGCGTTCATCAGGCTGATCGCGACTGTGAGGTCGACCAGTTCCTTCTCCTCAAAGGTTCTGCGCGCGCTCGCGAAAGCGTCGTCCGGCACGCCGATCTCGGACACGCGCGTGACGGTTTCCGCCCAGGCGAGCGCCGCCCGCTCGCGCTCGCTGAAGAGGTTGCCGGCTTCCGCCCAGGCCTGGACCAAGGCGAGCTTCTCGACCTTCATGCCCCTTTTGATGAGCTCGCGGCTATGCATATCGAGGCAGTAGGCACAGTTGTTGATCTGCGAGATCCGCAAATAGACGAGTTCGACCAGTTCGGCGGCAAGGCCGCTCTGCATGACATAGCCATAGACGCCGCCAAGGGCCTTCACGGCGCCGGGAGCGATCTGATTGTAGTCGAGACGTGCGGTCATCATTGTCCTCCAGGGGTTCTTGAGCGTTGTGGGATGCGCGGCGAAAGATCGGCGCGTTCTTGTCAGCAGTTTCGCAAAAGGCGACGGAGCATCCGGTTTATCGGAACGAGGCGCGAACCTCGTCGCAGGTCTGGCTTGGGCTCTGAAGGTGAGGGTAGTGCCCTATGCCGGGATGAACCGTGAGATCGGCCCGGATTCGCTTGGCGAACTCGATCCCCATCTCCTTCCTGATGTAGAGATCCTTCTCGCCCCAGATCACCTTGACCGTGGTCCTGAGCCCACCCAGCCGCGACTCGAAGTCGTTCTGGTCGCGCGTGAAATGAGCGTAGTAGTGGGCGAAGGCGTCGGCTGTCGTCATCGCGCCGTGACTCCAGCCTTGCGCCATGTCGTCCTTGAACGCCCGCGAGATCTCGAACTGGGCCTCTTTCGGCAAGCCTCTCCTGAAGGCGTTTTCGAGGATGTCCTCGCGGTTCCTGTTCAGCTGGGCGCGAGCCAGTCCCCTTCTAGGATCGGCCTTCAGGCTCTGCAGGCTCTCATAGATGTAGCCGGGCCTGTCGAACGGCGCGAAGTCGCCGACGATGATCGTCCTTGCGATATCAGGCTTGTCCAGCGCCAGGAGAAGTGCCGGGAGAGCACCGATATCGGTCGCGTAGATCGTGAGCTTCGTCGTGTCGATGCGGGCTTTCGCGATGTAGCCGTCCAGGACACGCGCATAGTCTCTCGGCGAATAGGAGAACCGTTCGACCGTCGGGCGCGACGAGAGGCCATAGCCCGGCCAATCGAAGGCGTGGACCTCGTAGTCGTCGGCAAGGCTCTCGCCGATGTCCTTCCAGGCGTAGAGGGTTTCTGGAAACCCTTGCAGGAACAGCACCGTGCCTTTCGGGCTCGGGTGCCTCATCACCATACTCCTGAGCGTGATGTCCGGGTCGATCGCGACGAAGCCGATCTCGGCTTTCCGCGCCCTATCGGAAACGCTCTGCGCCTGCCCTGGCGCCGCACCGGTGGGTATCCCGAACTGCACGCCGGCGACCGTGGCGACGGCGGCGCCCAAGAGATACCGGCGATGAAGGTTGATCGTTCGAAACCGCGTGTTCATGATCGGTCTCCTTGACGTGTGTGTTCGCGGCCGGGCAGGGCACAACCATCTGGTTGCGCGACGCCTGGTACGAGGCCGGAGCGGCGCCGAGCCGGTTGAGCCCCTTGTCAGTGGACCGGCCGAAGCGATCTGAAGGCGTGGCGGATCTCCGCCGCGAAAAGCTGCGGCTGCTCCCAGGCGGCGAAGTGGCCGCCCTTGTCGACCTCGTTGAAGTAGACGAGGTTGCGGTAGGCGCGCCGCGCCCAACTTTCCGGAGCGCGATAGACCTCATCCGGAAACACTGAGATCGCGACGGGAAGCGAAATCTCGGAGGTCTTCTGGGCGGCTGACAGGACGACGCTCTGACCGGCGGTCTCCCAATAGAGGCGCGCGGCAGAAGTCGCCGAATTCGTCAGCCAATATAGCGTGATATTGTCGAGGACGTCGTCCCGATCGAGCCGACGTTCAGGCTCGCCGTTGTTGTAGTCGAAGATCCAGGCCGCGAGCCCGACCGGCGAGTCCGACAGGCCGTAGCCGATCGTCTGCGGACGCGTGCCCATGATCGCGCCATAGGCTCGGTACTTCTTGTAGAACAGGTCGAGAGCGTCATAGGCCGCGCGCTCCTTGCCGGAGATGCCCGCAGGCGCTGGCCCGCCGCCAGCGAGCGCCGCGGCGATCTCGGGCGGCACCGTCGCCGGCAGGTTGATGTGAATGCCGAGCAGCCCCGGCACATTCTGGCGGGCCATCGCGCTGGAAACCGGCGAGCCCCAGTCACCGCCCTGGGCGACATAGCGGGCATAGCCGAGACGGCGCATCAGTTCCGCCCAGGCGCGGGCGATGCGATCGGGGTTCCAGCCCTTGTCCCTCGGCTTGCCGGAGAAGCCATAGCCCGGCATCGACGGGATCACGAGATGGAAAGCGTCCGAAGCTGTGCCGCCATGGGCCGTGGGGTTGGTCAGCGGATCAATGATCTTGAGCTGCTCGATGACGGAGCCCGGCCAGCCATGCGTCACGATCAGCGGCAGGGCATCCTGATGTCGCGAACGGACATGGATGAAGTGGATGTCGATGCCGTCGATCTCGGTGGTGAACATCGGCAAGGCGTTGAGGCGCGCCTCAACCTTCCGCCAGTCGTAACCCGTGCCCCAATGGCGAAGGATCGCCTCGAGCGTGTCGAGTTGGTTGCCTTGCGAGCGATCGCTCACCGTTTCCCGGTCCGGCCAGCGTGTGGCGGCGATGCGCCGGCGGAGATCGAGGAGCTGCGCGTCCGGAATCTCGACGCGGAAGGGGCGGATGGCGTCGCCGACAGGGGCTGCTGCTGGGGACGACGGGATCAGGTTGACGGCTCCAGCCGCCAATCCGGCAGCGGCCAGACCCAGGAGCCGGCGCCGGTCGTGATCGACGGCAGCGATTGTGCTGAGGGCTTTCATGACGATCTCCTTGCTTGTCCGGATCAGGCGTTGGCCTGCCGGCCCTGGTGCAGGCCGTAGCGGGGAGCAGCGATGGCATTCGGGATCACTTCGGCCAGCGCTCGGCGCGCCGCCTCGTAGCGGTCCCAGTCCGTCCGGTTGGGGAGGGACGGGATGGTGATGGTCTCGCCGAGGTCGAGGCCCGCCAGCGCGGCGTCGACGAGATCGTCGGCGGACATCACGATCTGCGCCGGAAGCTGGTGAACGGGGGTGCCCGCTATGTCCCAGAAGTCGGTCGCAGTAGCGCCAGGCAAAACCGCCTGGATGCGGAGGCCCTTGCCGGCGAGTTCATGAAGGAGCGACTGCGTCAGCGCGAGCACGAAGGCCTTCGTTGCTCCGTAGACGCCGTTCAGGATTTCCGGGGCGACCGCGACCGCCGAGGCCACATTGATGATCGTGCCTTTGCCGCGAGCGAGGAACGCCGGCGCCGCCGCATAGGTCAGGCGCGTTAGCGCAGCCACGTTCAGGTGGATCATCTGCTCCATCTCGTCGACGTTGGAGGCGACGAGGGGCGCCGTTGCGCCGACGCCGGCATTGTTGACCAGCATCGAGATGTCGGCGTTGCTCCGCAGGATCTCTTCGACGCGCCGCAGATCGGCCGGGGAGGTGAGATCGGCCTTGACCGTCTCTACGGAGCGACCGGTGTCGCTCGTGATCCGCTGCGCCAGCGCGGCGAGCCGCTTGCCGTTACGGGCGACGAGAAGGAGGTCATGGCCGCGCCTGGCAAGCCGGTCGGCATAGATCGCGCCGATGCCGCTGGAGGCTCCGGTTATGGCGGCGGTTCCGTTGGTTTGAAGCTTGGGCATCTCGGTATCCTCCGGGTGGTTTGTGTCCGTTGCCGGTTGGATAAGCCCTTCTGGAATTTTGGTGTATCTGGTAGATTCGAGATATATCCTTCCGTAGATTGGAAAGGTCGATGGATCGGCTCGAAGCGATGTCGATGGTGGTCGCGGTTGCCGAGGCTGGCAGTCTCTCGGCTGCGGCGCGCCGGCAGAAGGTGCCGCTCGCGACCGTGAGCCGCAAAGTGGCCGAGCTTGAGGCGCATCTGCAGACCAAGCTGTTCAACCGCTCGAGCCGGGCGCTCGTGCCGACAGATATCGGGCGCTCCTACATCGCAGCCGCGAGGCGGATTCTCGCCGACATTGCCGAGACGGAGCGTGTGGCCGCTGGCGAGTACGCGACGCCGCGCGGCGAACTGTCAGTGTCGACCCTCGTTGCGCTCGGTCGCGTCTACCTGCAGCCGGTCCTGGTCGAGTTTCTCGCGACCTATCCCGAGGTCGACGTGCGGCTCAGCTTGCAGGATCGGACGGTCAATCTTCTGGAGGAGCACATCGATGTCGCGCTTCGCATCGGGAATCTCGCCGACAGCAGCTTGATCGTGGTCCGTGTCGGCGAGATCCGCCGCGCGGCCTTCGCAAGCCCGGGCTATCTGAATTCCCGCGGATTTCCGAAATCGCCCCACGACCTCACCGCGCATGATTGCGTCAGCTATCCGCCGTTTCAGTCTCCTGATGTCTGGAGGTTCAAAAAGGACCAGACCGAGTATGTGGTGCCTGTGAGGTCCCGGTTCGTTGCGAGCAATCTCGAATCGGCCTGTGATGC
>DATDBB010000182.1:0-3562 GCA_036525085.1 Allobosea sp. | reverse complement strand
GGTGCTGGCCCAGGGCAAGGTGCGCTATGTCGGCGACCACGTGGCGGTGGTGGTGGCGGAAACGCTGGCGGATGCCAAATCGGCCGCCGAGCTCGTCGATGTCTCCTATAGCGAGCTCGACCCGGTGGTCGATCCCGCCCAGGCGGCCGGCGCCCGGAGCCTCGTCCATGACGGGATCGAACGCAACACGGTGTTCCAATGGTCGCTCGGCAACAAGGAGGGAACGGACGCCGAATTCGCCAAGGCGGCGCATGTCACCAAGCTCGCATTCCGCAACAACCGCCTGATCCCCAACGCCATCGAGCCGCGGGCGGCGATCGGTTCCTATGATCCGGCGGAGGATCATTTCACGCTCTACACGACGAGCCAGAACCCGCACGTGGCGCGGCTCGTCATCTCGGCCTTCGTCGGCATGGCCCCCGAGCACAAGCTGCGGGTGATCGCGCCCGATGTCGGCGGCGGCTTCGGCTCGAAGATCTTCATCTATGCCGAGGAGACGGTCTGCGTCTGGGTGGCGAAGAAGGTCGGGCGGCCGGTGAAGTGGAATTCCGACCGCACCGAGGCGTTCCTCTCCGATGCGCATGGCCGCGACCACGTCACCCATGCCGAGCTCGCGACCGATGCGGAAGGCAAGATCACGGGGTTGAGGGTCAAGACGACGGCCAATCTCGGCGCCTATCTCTCGACCTTCTCGTCCTCGGTGCCGACCTATCTCTATGCGCCGCTGCTCTCGGGTTCCTACGACATTCCTGCCATCTATGCCGAGGTCGATGCGGTCTACACCAACACCGCGCCGGTCGACGCCTATCGCGGGGCCGGGCGGCCCGAGGCGACCTTCGTGGTCGAGCGGCTGATCGAGGTCGCGGCGCGGGAACTGGGCCGAGATCCGGCAAAGTTCCGGATGCAGAACTACATCAAGAAGTTCCCGCACCAGACGCCGGTCATCATGATGTACGATGCCGGCAATTACGGCGCGGCGCTGAAGAAGGCGCTCGAGATCATCGACTACAAGGGCATCGGCAAGCGCAAGCGCGACTCCGCCCGCAACGGCAAGATGCGTGGCATCGGCTTCTCCTCCTATATCGAGGCCTGTGGCATCGCGCCGTCGGCGGCGGTCGGTTCGCTCGGCGCCGGCGTCGGCCTGTGGGAATCGGCCGAGGTGCGCGTCAATCCGGTGGGCACCGTCGAGGTGCTGACCGGCTCGCACAGCCACGGCCAGGGCCATGAGACGACCTTCGCCCAGCTCGTCTCGGATAAGCTCGGCATCCCCATCGACAATGTCTCGATCATCCATGGCGACACCGACAAGGTGCAGATGGGCATGGGCACCTATGGCTCGCGCTCGGGCGCGGTCGGCATGTCCGCCATCTTCAAGGCGGTCGACAAGGTGATCGCCAAGGGCAAGAAGGTCGCGGCCTATGTGCTGGAGGCCGACGAGGCCGATATCGACTTCGCGGACGGGCATTTCTCTGTGAAGGGCACCGACCGCAAGCTCGATTTCGGGTCGTGCGCGCTGCAGGCCTATATCGCGCACAAGTTCAACGGGCAGGACCTCGAGCCGGGGCTGAAGGAGGGCGCATTCTACGACCCGACCAACTTCACCTTCCCGGCCGGCGTCCATATCTGCGAGGTCGAGATCGATCCCGCGACCGGCGTGACCAAGATCGAGCGCTGGGCGGCGGTGGACGATTTCGGCAATGTCATCAACCCGATGATCGTCGAGGGCCAGGTCCATGGCGGCATCGCACAGGGCGTCGGCCAGGCGCTGCTCGAAGGCGCGAAGTACAACAGCGACGGGCAGCTCGTGACGGCGAGCTTCATGGATTACTGCATGCCGCGCGCCGACGACCTGCCGTCCTTCGAGGTCGGCATGACCGTCACGGCATGCCCCTCCAACCCGCTCGGCATCAAGGGCTGCGGCGAGGCCGGCGCCATTGCCGCGCCGCCCGCCGTCATCAACGCCATCACCGACGCGCTCGGCCATGAGGACATCGCCATGCCGGCGACGCCGCAGGCCGTCTGGCGCGCGGCGCAGAAGAGCATCAAGAGAATGGCAGCCGAATAGACTTCGTTTGTCATCCCGGACAAGCCGCGAAGCGGCGCCGATCCGGGATCCATTCCTGAACTGTTCCGGAATGGATCCCGGCTCTCCGCTTCGCTCCGGCCGGGATGACCCCTGCGGATTTCAACAAGGGATCATACCCATGTACGCCTTCACCTATCACCGCCCGGGTTCCGCACGTCAGGCCGCGGGCCTCCTCGCCAAGAAGGAGGACGCCAAGATCCTCGCCGGCGGGCACACGCTGCTTCCGACGATGAAGCAGCGCCTGGCCTCGCCGAGCGCGCTGATCGATCTCGGCGCCTGCGGCGACCTCAAGGGCATCGTGCGCAAGGGGCGCACCGTCGTCATCGGGGCGATGTCGACCCATGCCGAGGTCGCCGAATCTGCGGTCGTGCAGGAGGCGATCCCGGGGCTGGCCTATCTCGCCTCGCATATCGGCGACCCGCATGTGCGCCATCGCGGCACGATCGGCGGCTCGGTCGCCAACAACGATCCGGCGGCAGATTATCCGGCGGCCTGCCTCGCGCTGGGCGCGACGATCGTGACCAACAAGCGAAAGATCGAGGCCGACGACTTCTTCACCGGGCTCTACGAGACGGCGCTGGAGGAGGGCGAGATCATCACCAAGGTGGTGTTCCCGGTCGTCTCCAAGGCGGGCTATGCCAAGTTCCGCAATCCGGCCTCGCGCTATGCGCTGGTCGGCGTCTTCGTCGCCAAGCGCGGCAGCGACATCCGCGTCGCGGTGACCGGGGCGGGCGAGGGCGGCGTCTTCCGCTGGCCGGAAGCGGAGGTCGCGCTCAAGGCCCGCTTCGCGCCGAAGTCGCTCGAGGGGCTCAAGCATACCGCGGATGGCATCAATGCCGACATGCATGCCGACGCGGAATACCGCGCGCATCTGATCGGTGTGATGACGAAGCAGGCCGTGGCGCAGGCGACGGGGAAGTGAGTGCCGAATGGCGGATCAGTAGAAGAACCGCTCCTCGACGATCAGCCCATCGCGAACCGTATAGAGACCGGCTTCGTCCATCTGGACGCGCTTGCCGGTCTCCTTGACCGTGACGTCGAATGCGAAGCGCATGACGAACTGGTCGCCGTTTCGATAGGGCCCGAAGGCCTCGGCCGCATGGAGTTCGTGAGCGGAATACCACCAGTCGCTTTTGGCCTTGACGGCGGCCCGGCCCTCGACCCGCGCCATCGGCCCGTCCATGGCTTCGATGCTGACGATGTCGGCGGCGTTGAAACGTTCGGCGGCCTCCTGATGTTCGCCGCGTTTGAGCATGTCGGCGAAGGTGGTGATGGCCTCTGCATCCGTCATTGATCGTCTCCCTGTCCGGTTTCGGGTATAGGGGCAGGCCATGATGGGCTGGCCGCCACGGCGTGGTGATGACAGACTCGCGCGCCAGGATTTGACATGAACGATAGCCGGACTGCTTCTCTCCCATCCTCGATCGATGCCACGCTCACGCTTCTGCAGAGCCAGGGCTATGTCGCCGATCGCGC
>DATDBB010000181.1:0-4492 GCA_036525085.1 Allobosea sp. | reverse complement strand
CAGCCGCGAAAGCTCGGCGCGCGCCCGGGAGAGCCCGCCCTTGAGGAAGGCGCCGCCCTCGGCGCCGAGCACGACGTTCTCGACGACGCTCAGCGTCTCCACCAGCATGAAATGCTGGTGGACCATCCCGATGCCGCAGCCGATCGCATCCGCAGATGTACGTATCAGCCGCTCAATGCCACCGATCTGGATGGTTCCGGCGTCGGCCTCGTAGAAGCCGTAGAGGATCGACATCAGCGTCGATTTGCCGGCTCCATTTTCGCCGACGATGCCATGGATCGAGCCGGCCGCGACCGAGAGCGAGACGTCGCGATTGGCCTCGACCGGCCCGAACCGCTTGGAGATGCCCGATAGCTCGATGGCGGGGGAGCCTTGCGTCGTCATAGCTCGATGATCATGCCGTCAAAAGCCCGCTCCTCGGGCAGTTCATCGCGATGGGCCAGCATGCTCACGCCCATATGGGTCAGCACGATCCGTGCCGTGTCGAGTTGGGCCCTGTGCTCCGCCAGCGTCCGATAGTCGAGATGGTTGGCGAGCTTGATGTCGTAGGCGTAGCACTCGACCAGCAGGACATCGGCCCCGGCCGCGAGCGGGATCAGGGCATCCGTCCAGGCGGTGTCGCCGGAGAAGGCGAAGACCTTGCCGTTATAGTCGAGCCGGTAGCCCTGGCAGGGTCCGGCACGCTCGTCATGCACCATCGGGAAGGCGCTGACATCGATGCCGGCGAGCGTGGCCGGCTGCTCCGGCGTCACCTCGACATATTCGATGGGAAAGCGCCAGCGATTGGTCGACGAGCCCGGAAAATCCGCTTCGAGGGCGTGCAGCGCCCGGTGCTCGATGCCGGAAGGACCGGCGATCGTCAGCGGTTGCCTCCGTCGCGAGACGAATTGCGCATCGAGCAGGAAGGCCGGCAGCCCGCCGAAATGATCGCCATGGAAATGCGTGAAGAGCAGCGTCGAGAGGCCGTTGCGCTCGATCCCCGCCTGGTTGAGCGCCACCATGCTCGAGGCGCCGCAATCCAGCAGCAGGCGCTCGACCCCGGCCTCGACATGCAGGCAGGTGTTGAAGCGCCCGCCGCTGCCGAAGGCGTCGCCGGAGCCGAGGATGGTGATCTTCATGGAAGGCGAGCAGCCCTGGCCGTCATGCTCGGGGTCGTCCCGAGCATCTCATGCGCGAGATTCTCGGGTCTGCGCTGCGCTTCGCCCGAGAATGACGGCGTTCTACCGCACTTCAGATCGTGCACTTCGAATCCGACATGTAGTCGTGGACCTTGACCGCGCCGCTGATGATATCGGCGCGGGCCTTGTCGGCGGCGGCCTTCATCTCGGGCGTCACCAGCGCCTTGTTGGCGTCGTCGAGCGCCCAGCCGACGCCGTCCTCCTTCAGCCCGAGCACGGAGATGCCCGGCTTCCAGGCGCCGTCGCGCGCCGCCTTGAACGAGGTGTAGGCGGCGACGTCGACGCGCTTCAGCATCGAGGTCAGCACCTTGCCGGGCTGCAGCGCGTTCTGGTTGGAATCGACGCCGATCCCGAGCTTGCCGGCGTCGGCGGCGGCGCGCAGCACGCCGATGCCGGTGCCGCCGGCGGCGTGGTAGATCACGTCGGCGCCGCGGTCGATCTGCGACTTGGCGAGCTCGCCGCCCTTGACCGGGTCGTTCCAGGCGGCCGGCGTCGAGCCGGTCATGTTCTGAAAGATCTCGGCGTCCTTCTTCGCCGCCTTGACGCCCTGGACATAGCCGCAGGCGAATTTCCGGATCAGCGGGATGTCCATGCCGCCGACGAAGCCGACCTTGTTGGTCTTCGAGGCGAGGCCGGCCAGCAGCCCGACGAGATAGGAGCCCTCATGCTCCTTGAACACGACCGACTGCACGTTCGGCAGGTCGACCACCATGTCGATGATGGTGAACTTCAGGTTTGGAAATTCGGCCGCGACCTTCTGCAGGGCCGTCGCCTGCGAGAAGCCCACGGCGATGATTGGCGAATGCCCGTCGCGGGCGAAGCGGCGCAACGCCTGTTCGATCTGCGCCTCGTTGGTCGGCTCGAAATCGCGGAACTCGACGCCGGTCTCGGCCTTGAACTTCTCGGCGCCCGCGAAGACGCCCTCATTGAAGGATTTGTCGAACTTGCCGCCCTTGTCATAGACGACCGCCGGCTTGATCGCCGTCTGCGCCATCACTGCTACGGCCGAGAGAGCGACGCCGGCCAGCGCCAGCGCAAGCGATTTCAGACGCATGGAGTATCCCCTGTTCGACTCTTGGGGTCGTTGACCGCCCCATCTGAGCGATACGATGGCATGGCTTTGCGGCGTGGCCAAGCGGGGACGAGATGTGGTCCCGACGCCTCGGCATCGGAGCGATGATTGCCCCCGGCGCAGGATCGGCTTAACCCTTCGCCCATGAGCCTGAACGACGACGAGATCGAACGTTATGCCCGCCACCTGGTGCTGCCGGAGATCGGTGGGCCGGGCCAGCAACGGCTGAAGAACGCGCGCGTCCTCGTGGTCGGGGCCGGAGGTATCGGCGCGCCGCTGCTGCAATATCTCGCTGCCGCCGGCGTCGGAAAGATCGGCATCGTCGACGACGACATCGTCTCGCTGTCCAACCTGCAGCGTCAGACCATCTTCGGTACCGATGACATAGGTGCCCACAAGGCCGTGGTGGCGGCGGCTTTCATTCGCCGCCTCAATCCGCATGTGGTCGTCGAGGAGCAAGTCACAAGGATCGACCCGCACAATGCCCGTGCGCTGATCGCCTTCTACGATATCGTCGCCGAGGGCTCCGACAATTTCGCCACGCGCTATGCCGTCTCCGACGCCTGCTTCCATGAGCGCAAGCCTCTGGTCATGGGCGCTCTCGGCCGCTTCGACGGTTCCGTCACGACCATCCGGGCCCATGAGACAGGTGCCGACGGCCGCCCCAACCCGACCTGGCGTTGCCTGTTTCCGGAGGAGCCGCCGCCGGGCGCGATCCCGACCTGTGCCGAAGCCGGCATCCTCGGTGCGTTGCCCGGCGTCGTCGGCTCGCTGATGGCGCTCGAAGTGATCCGCGCCGTGACCGGCTTCGGCGAGCCGCTGGTCGGCAAGCTCCTGCTGATCGATGCGCTGACGATGCGCTTCGAGACGCTGCGCTATGGCTGGGACGAGGCCAACGCCCTGAACGGCACCGCGAGTCGCTGATTCGCTCAGCGGAGTCTTAACCTGTTGTCGCTATCGAGCGCGCATCCAGGATGGATCGTCGCGAGGTGGGGATGCAGGCCGGCAAACCGATCGAAGCCTCGCCCGTTCGGGCCACTGCGGGCCGTTGCGCCTCGATCCTGTCGCCGCTTGCGTTGCTGGGCTGCGCCGTCCTCGCCTGCGCGCTGCTGCTGACCCGGCCGCTCACCCTGCCGCTCGGCGCGATGTACTGGGATCTCGTCCTCTACATCGACGCCGCCAATCGCATCGCAGGCGGGCAGGTGCCGCTGCTCGACTTTCTCACCCCGGTTGGGCCCTTGGGCTATTGGCTCTTCGCCTGGCTCGGCGATGTCTTTCCGCAAGCGCAGCCTTTGCTGCTGGCGCAATGGTCGCCGTTCCCCGTCACGGCCCCGGCCATGGCCTTGATCCTTTGGGAGGCCGACAAGCGCTCGCGCGCCGCTGCGTTCGGGCTGCTCCTGCCCTATCTCGTCTTCCAGATCCTGCCGATCAATGTCGAGCAATACTCGTTCTTTCCGGGTGTCGATGGCTTCGGCATCTACAACCGCCAGGTCAGCATCGTGCTCTATGTGCTGGTCAGCGCCCTCGTCGCATTGCGCGACCGGCGCCTGCTGACGGGCGTGCTGGTCTGGTGCCTGCTGGCGCTGCTGCTGATCAAGGTCACCGGCTTCCTCGCCGGCGGGCTCGTCGTCGCCTTCGCGTTGCTCGCCGGCCGCCTCGACATCCGCCTGAGCCTGGGAGCGGCAGCGACCGCCGGTATCGCGCTGCTCGCGCTGGAGTTCTCGGGCGGGCTCATCAGCGCCTATGTCCACAGCATCGCGGCGCTTCTGGAAATCAATGCGGGCGGCATCCTGGAGCGCTTCCTCCGGGCCGGCTCGCTGCATCTCGACATCGTCGCGGCCGGCGGCGCGCTGACGGTGACGCTGGCCTGGCTCGAGCGCCATGAATTTATGGCCGGCTTGCGTCGGCTGGCGCGCGAACGTTCAGGGCCGGCGCTGCGGCACCTGGCCGACCGCGATTTCGTCTGGCTCGCCGTGGTGATGGCCGCGGGCCTGTTCCTGGAGACCCAGAACACCGGCGGGCAGGCCTTCATCTTCATCTGGCCGGTGCTGCTGGGCATCGTGACCGGTTGGGTTGGCCGTGGCCGCCGCGGCGCCTTCGTGGTGCTCGCGCTCGTCGCAGCCACCGCGATCCCGCCTGTCGCGACGGTGCTGCAGCGCGCCGGGCGGGCGGTTCTGGCGCAGACCGGCTACATGGCATTGCCCCACAAGCATCTCGGCTCCTTGGGGCTGGTCTCGCAGCA
>DATDBB010000180.1:0-6747 GCA_036525085.1 Allobosea sp. | reverse complement strand
AAGCCCGATACGCTAACGACCAAACGTCAGCTTGACGAGTCCGGCGGAAGGGTGGAGGCGAATCGGAAGCGCGCCGAGGACAAGGACCAGTGTGAATGGCCGCGTGCCTCGCAACGACGGCCGGTTCAAGACGGCTTGAATCGGGCGACGAAACCGCGCCCTCGACGCCGCCTCGCTTCCAGGCGAAGGCGCCGCCGCCCTCACCTCAGCTTGACGACGACCTTGCCCTTTGACCGTCCCGTTTCGATGTAAGCCAGGGCTTCGTTGGTCGCTTCGAACGGGAAGACCCGATCCATGACGGGGCGAATGATTCCGGCTTCGATCAGCGATGTGATCTGGCGCAACTGCTCGCCGTTCGCGCGCATGAACAGGAAGGAATAGCCGATCCGCCGGGCTCTCGCCTTCCTCCGGATGCCGAAGCTCAAAGCGCGCATGACCTGCCGTAAGAGCCAGTTCAGCCCCTGTTCCCTGGCGAAATCGGGGTCCGGCGGGCCGGAGACCGAGATCAGCTTGCCGCCGGGCTTCAGCACGTTCAGGGATTTTTGGAGTGTATCGCCGTCCAGGCTGTTCAATACCACGTCGTAGCCGGACAGCACCTTCTCGAAGTCCTGCTTCTTGTAGTCGATGATGACATCGGCGCCCAGGCTCCTGACCAGGTCGACATTCAGCGTGCTCGTCGTCGTCGCGACCGTGGCGCCGAGATGCTTCGCCAGCTGAATGGCGAATGTGCCCAAGCCGCCTGAGCCCGCATGGATGAGAACCTTCTGCCCTTTTTGCAGACCGGCTCGTTCGACCAGTACCTGCCAGGCCGTCAGCCCCACCAGGGGAATGGAAGCCGCTTCCTCCATGGTGAGGTTTTTGGGCTTCGGCGCCATGTCGGCTTGGTTCACGGCGATGAATTCCGCGAATGTCCCGATCTGGCCGTCGCGCGGCCGGCCAAAGACCTCGTCGCCCGGCTTGAAGCGCCGGACGTTCGATCCGACGCGGACCACCGTGCCCGCGACGTCATGTCCCAGGATGAAGGGCGGGCGGTACGGCAGGATGAGCTTGAACTCGCCGTCGCGGACCTTGGAATCCAGAAGATTGAGCCCGGCTGCGTGAACCTCGACCAGGACATCGTCGTCCCGCAAGCTTGGCTGCGGCATCTCGCCAAGCCGTAGCGCACCCTTCTTCCTGTATCGATCGACGATGAAGGCTTTCATGATGTTTTCTTTTTTCCGAGAATTTTTCACGGGACCGAGCAGTCTTGCGGTCGATCGCGCCGACTATTCCTGCCGCTGCCAAATCTGCGAACGACCCAGCATCGAGACTCCGATGAAGCCGCGTACGTTGAGCTTCTTGCCGCCATCGGTCAGGTAGATCTTGCTGCTATAGATTTTGCCATTGTCGGGATCGAGGATTTGGCCACCGTTGTACTCGGAGCCGTCCTTCTTCAGGCCGCTCAGGATGACCAAGCCGACCACCGGCGCATTCCTGAGCGCGCCTTCACATTTTTCGCATCTCCCGCTTTCGTTCGGGGCGAGGAAGACTTTCTCGACCTTGCCTTGCAGAGCACCGTTCGCTTCCGTGATGCGGATCAACGCCCTCGATTTGCCGCTGACGTCGTCGACGTTCCGCCACAGGCCGACTGGCGAGGCATTGTCCGCCCATGCTGCCGGCGACATGAGTGCCGCGGCCGCGATGAGCGCGAAAGCGGCCGAATGTTTTAGAACGCGCATGGCGATGATCTCCGAGAGGATGACGCGCTGCTGTCGCCGCGGAGGGGGGCCGCGCAGGCGCGGCACTCCGATGGCTCATGGGCGGCCTGCGGCGGCGATTGCTGGATAATCGGTGTATCCCGCGGCGCCCCCGCCATAGATCGTAGCCGGGTCGACGGCCGCCAGCGGTGCGCGGGTCGCAAGCCTCTCCACAAGGTCGGGATTGGCGATGAAGGGGCGGCCGAAGGCAAACAGGTCGGCCTTGCCCTCGGCCAGCCGCGACGTCGCGAGGTCGAGATCATAGCCGTTGTTGGCGATATAGGTGTTCTTGAAACGCCGGCGGACCGAGCCGAAGTCGAACGGTGCGACATCGCGCGGTCCGCCCGTGGCGCCCTCGACGACATGGATGTAGACGATGCCCAAGGCGTTCAACTGATCGACGATATGGTCGAACTGCGCCTGAGCATCACTGCTCGAGACACCGTTGGCGGGCGAGACGGGCGAGATCCGGATTCCGGTGCGTGCGGCGCCGATCTCCTCGGCCACCGCAGCCGTAACCTCCAGCATCAGACGAGCGCGGTTCTCGACCGATCCGCCATATGCGTCCGTCCGGACATTGGCGCCGTCCCTGGCAAACTGGTCGAGCAGATAGCCGTTGGCGCCATGGACTTCCACGCCGTCGAAGCCCGCAGCGACGGCGTTTGCGGCTGCTTTGCGGAAGTCGTCCACGATGCCCGGCAACTCTGCAAGTTCCAGCGCGCGGGGCTCCGAGACATCGAAGAAGCCGTTGTTCACAAACGTCTTGGTGCCGGCCCGGATCGCCGAGGGCGCAACCGGCGCCGCCCCGTTCTCCTGGAGGTCGACGTGGCTGACCCGGCCGACATGCCAGAGTTGCAGGAATATCCGCCCGCCCTTGGCGTGCACGGCGGTCGTGACCTTGCGCCAGCCGTCGATCTGAGCCTGGGAGTAGATGCCGGGCGTGTCCTGATAACCCTGTCCCTGCTGCGAGATCTGCGTGGCCTCGGAAATCAACAGGCCGGCCGATGCGCGCTGGCCGTAATACTCGGCGGCGAGATCGCCTGGAACGAAGCCCGGGCCGGCGCGATTGCGCGTCAGGGGCGCCATGACGATGCGATTGGAGAGGGTTAGGGAGCCGAGCGTATAGGGCTCAAACAGCGTTTTGCTGGTCATGGGTCACCTTTGCTTGCCTCCGCCACGGCGGGGCCGTTTATCGAGATGGCTTGGTTGGCGCTCAGGCGAGCGTGCGGTACCGCTCAGCGGGGTGTTCGTTGCGATAGTTCGGAAGCATGGCCTGGCGCGCGGCCTGAAGCGCGTCCCACTGTCCGGCATCGGGAAGCGGCGGGATGGTCACCGCTTCGCGGCGGTCGAAGCCGACCAGCGCCGCATCGACGAGATCGCCCACCTCCATCACGTTCGAGAGCGTATTGATGTCGGCGCCGACATGGTCCCAGATCTCCGTTCTGGTCGTGGCAGGAAGCACGGCCTGGACGTAGACACCCTTCGGCGCGAGCTCGAGGCTGAGCCCCTGCGACAGAAACAGCACGAATGCTTTGGTTGCCCCGTAGACCGTCATGCCGAACTCCGGCGCCAAGCCGACCACGGAGCCGATGTTGACGATCGCTCCTTCGCCGGCCTTCGCAAGACGCGGGGCGATGGCGCTGGCAAGCCGCAGAAGTGCGGTCGTGTTGAGCGCAACCAGCCGCGTGACGTCGTCGGTGCTCTGCTCGACGAAGCTTCCGCCGATGGCCGTTCCGGCATTGTTGACGAGGATCCCGATGCGGGCGTCATCGCGCAGCCTCGTCTCTACCGTTGCAAGCTCGTCGGCCTTGGTGAGATCAGCCTGGATGATGTCGATCGCGACGCCGTTTTCCTGGCGCAGACGGGCGGCCAAGGCCTCCATGCGTGCGATGTCCCGGGCAACCAGCACGAGGCTGTGCCCGCGCCGTGCGAAGCGCTCGGCATAGGCGGCTCCGATGCCGGTCGAAGCGCCGGTGATGAGGACTGACGGAATGGCGGCCATAGGATTGCTCTCTGTTCTGATGAAACCTATAATCATGATGGACATCATGATTGGTCGTAAATATGATAACCATCATGTAAGTGTCAACGGGGTCGGCGGAGAATTTTGAAATGAAGGTCAGTCGAGAGCAGATGGCGGAGAACCGTCGCCGGATTCTGGATGTCGCCAGCCGGCTGTTCCGCGACAAGGGGTTCGACGCGGTCAGCGTGGCGGAGGTGATGAAAGCCGCCGGGCTCACCCATGGCGGCTTCTATGGCCATTTCAGTTCGAAGGATGACCTGATCGCGCAGAGCCTTGCCCATGTCCTCGCCTCCGACGCGGGCGGAGGGAGCGATCTTCGCGCTTATGTGGAGTCCTATCTGTCACCCCGGCACCGCGACAACTGCGCCGGTGGTTGCCCGACGGCGGGCCTTGCCGCGGCCGTCCGCCATCAGACCCCGGCAGCACGCGCGGCAATGACGGTAGGCCTTCGCTCGCAGATCGACCGTATGGGCAAGGCGCTCCCGGAGTTGGACGCGGCAGACAGACGCCGTGCGGCGATCGGAAGCTTTGCGGCGATGGTGGGGGCAGTGATCCTCGCCCGCGCGATCGACGATCCAGCGTTTTCGGATGAGGTGCTGCAACAGACGCGTGAGTGGATTGATGCAGGGATCAACCAAGTGTCCGTCACATGATTGCTATGCTTGCCGACCGTGTCGGTATCCGCGCCTTGGCCTTGGCGCGCCGCGCCTGATACGTGGTAAATGCGGATACGGTGTCTTATCGGGCACAGCTCGAAGCTTGGCCCCTCAGCTCGCCCGCTCAGCCGCAAACCGCGCCGCCGCGCGCAGGACGTCCGCTTCCGCCCCGAACCCCGCCAGAGCCGCCACCGCCTGCGTGCTCAGGCCGTCGCGCTCGTGCTTGGCGGCGTCGAGCCCCAGCGCCGAGACCAATGTCGCCTTGCCCTTGTCCTGGTCCTTGGCCGTCGCCTTGCCGAGTTGCTCCGGGCTCGCCTCGACATCGAGGATGTCGTCCGCGACCTGGAAGGCCGCCCCCAGCGCCCGGCCATAGGCCACCAGCGCCGCGCGCTGCTCGGCCGAGGCGCCGCCCAGGATGGCGCCGATCTCGACGCTTCCCGCCAGCAGCGCGCCGGTCTTCATCGCCTGCAGGCGGCGGATCTCGGCTTCCGACAGGGTGGCAGCACCACCTGTCTCGAAGCGCCCTTCGGCAGCCAGGTCGAGCATTTGTCCGCCTGCCATGCCGCCCAGCCCCGAGGCACGCGCGAGAGCGAGCACGAGCGCCGCACGGACATCGCCGGACGGATGCGTCGCCGGATCGGCGAGAACCTCGAAGGCGAGCGTCAGCAGCGTGTCGCCGGCCAGCATCGCGGTCGCCTCGTCATAGGCCTTGTGCACCGTCGGCCGGCCGCGGCGGGTGTCGTCATCGTCCATCGCCGGCAGATCGTCATGCACCAGCGAGTAGCAGTGGACCAGTTCGATCGCAGCGCCCGCGCGCAGCGCCTGCGCCGGGGCAACCCCGAACAGGCGGGCCGTCTCCGCCGTCAGAAACGGGCGCAACCGCTTGCCGCCACCGAGCGAGCCATGGCGCATCGCCGCGAGCAGGCGGCCCGGGCGGGCGATCTCGCCCTCCTGCACGGCATCGCCGAGCAGCGCATCCAGCAGCGCCTCGATCTCGCCCGCGGTCTGCGCCAGCCTTGCGGCGAGATCGCCATCGCCGCGGCGAGCATCATTGTCGGAGGGCTGCGCGGAACTCATGATGGGGCGGAACTCCTGCGATGGCCTCGCGTTCGCTGACCGGCGGGGTTTGGGCCAAGCGGGGCTTGCCGGAGTGCGGCCGAGCCGTCAAGCCAAGGGGGAGACACCGGGGGGAATGACAGACATGGCGGCAGGGCGGGCAAGCATGCGGCGGGGCATCCTGGCCCGCGTCCTGCGCTGGCTCATGCTCGCGATCGTCACGCTGTTCGCGGCGCTGGTTCTCGGGCTGGTGCTCTACCGTTTCGTGCCGGTGCCCTCCACTCTCATGATCGGGCGCTGGCTGACATTCCGGCCGGTCGAGCGGCAATGGGTGCCGCTGACGGCGATCTCGCCCAACCTCGTGCGCGCCGTGATCGCCGCCGAGGACCAGCGCTTCTGCAGCCATGACGGTGTCGACTGGGTCGAGCTGAACGCGGTGCTGGAAGATGAGGATGGCCCCTCGCGCGGCGCCTCGACCCTGACGATGCAGACCGCCAAGAACGTCTTCCTCTGGCCCGGCCGCTCCTATGTCCGCAAGGGGCTGGAGATTCCGCTCGCAATGGCGATCGACCTCGCCTGGCCCAAGCAACGCGTCATCGAGGTCTATCTCAACGTCGCCGAATGGGGCGAAGGCCTGTTCGGCGCCGAGGCCGCTGCCCAGCGCTATTTCGGCAAACCGGCCTCGCGCCTGTCTCCTGCCGAGGCAGCCAGGCTCGCCGGCGCGCTGCCCAACCCGATCCTGCGCAATCCCGCCCGCCCGACGCGGGGCCTGCAAGCGGCTTCGGGACGCATCCAGCGGCGCGTCGGGCAACTCGGCCCGCTCGGCGATTGCGCCCTGCCCGGATAGGATGAAGCACGGCACCCGATGCCGTTCTCGTCTCAGAAAAGAGCGCCGTCATTCCGGACAAGCCGCATCAGCGGCACCGATCCGGAATCCATCGTAGAGTTCGACAGCCTTCGATGGATTCCGGGTCTGCGCTACGCTTGCCCGGAATGACGCCGCGGGTGAGGCGAGTGACCAGGATTCGCAAATTGGGGATTCAGCACTAGCCATCCCGCGCCCGAGCGTGTATGGGCAACGCCTCACGAGATTGATCCGTCGTCGTGACGGTGGCGTGGCCTTGATGGCGACGCTTCCGAGCGGCGGCACGATGGAGAGTATCATGGCCGTTCCGAAGAGAAAGACGTCGCCGTCGAAGCGTGGCATGCGCCGCTCGGCCGACGCGCTGAAGCAGCCCACCTATATCGAAGACAAGAACTCCGGCGAACTGCGCCG
>DATDBB010000179.1:0-9676 GCA_036525085.1 Allobosea sp. | reverse complement strand
CTCATAGGTCGCGGGGTCGCGGATCAGGCTCATGAAGGGCGCAAGCCCCGTCCCGGTGGAGAGGAAATACAGGTTGCGGCCGGGCACGAGGTTGTCGTGCAGCAGCGTCCCGGTCGCCTTGCGCCCGATCAGCACCTCGTCACCGGGGACGATCTTCTGCAGCCGCGAGGTCAGCGGACCGTTCTGCACCTTGATGCTGAGGAACTCGAGCTCGTCGTCATAGGGCGCGCAGGCCATGGAGTAGGCGCGCAGCAGCGGGCGCCCTTCGACACTCAGGCCGATCATCGCGAACTGGCCGGCCTCGAAGCGGAAGGCGGGATTGCGGGTCGTGCGGAAGCTGAACAGCGTGTCGTTCCAGTGATGAACCGACAAGACCTTCTCGACATACTGGTTGCTCATCTTCGCTTCTTCCGTCCTACCCGTTTCGGTCCGCGCTTCCGCAATCAAGGCCCCGCTGCGCCGAAGACCATCGCGGATTTGCCCGGGCGGCCGCGCCAGTCGTCGGCATCGGCGGGAGGAGAGCCCTTCTCGCAGATGCGCGGCCACTCCTCTGCGAAGCGGGCGTTGAACGCAAGCCATCGCATGCCTACTTTGTCGTCATCGGGACGAATTGCCTCGGCCGGACAGGCCGGTTCGCAGACACCGCAGTCGATGCATTCGTCGGGATGGATGACCAGCATCGCCTCGCCCGCGCGGAAGCAATCGACCGGACAGACGCTGACGCAATCCATGTACTGGCAGCGAATGCAGTTTTCCGTGACGACGTAGGGCATGGCTGTTCCGGTGCGGCGGGGGCGGGCGCAGCGGCACGAAAGCGCAGATTAGTGGTTTTCAGAAGTGCCAGTTGTGAGGCTATCGTGCAGGCCACTTTGAACGGCTGGCGCCTTGACATGGCATGGCGGTTGCTTGGAACTGTTCCCGGGGAGAGCCCGTCCGATGCGACAAAAGCCATCCCGTGCGAAATGGTCCGATCTGTTCCACCTGACCCTGGACCATGGCAGCGCGCGCCCGATCTTCCAGCAGATCTACCTGGCCCTGCGCGAGGCGATCGTGGCGAACACGCTGGCCCCCGGCAGCAAATTGCCCTCCAGCCGGGATCTCGCACTACGCTTGAAGGTTTCGCGGACCTCGGTGGTCTCGGCCTATGATCAACTCCTCGCCGAGGGCTATGTCGTCGGCCGCGAGGGCTCCGGCACCTATGTCTCCGACGACGTGCCCTCTGCCATCGTCACGCCAACGCGGGTCGCAGGCGCCGATGGCTCGGCGCCGCGCCAGATCGTCTCCGTCGCCGGCGCCCGCTATGGCCGCTTCGCGGCGGAGCTCGTGCCCCCCGGCAGCCTGCCCTTCGCGGCCGGCTGCTGCTCGGTCGATGCCAAGACGGTCGAGGCCTGGCGGCGGATCGGCGCCGAGCAGATGCGCCAGTTCGATCCGGTCAACCTGTCCTATGCCGACCCCAGCGGCGAGGCCCCTTTGCGCCGCGAGATCGCCGCCTATCTGCGTGCCGCCCGTGCCGTGCAGTGCGACGACGATCAGATCATCGTCCTGTCGGGCGCCCAGCAGGCCATCGACCTGTCGATCCGCACCCTGCTCAACCCCGGCGATCCGGTCTGGATCGAGGATCCCGGCTATGGCGCGACGCGGGAAGCGCTCGCTGCGGCGGGCGCCGGACTGGTCCCCGTCCCCGTCGACGACAACGGGCTCGACGTCGCCGCCGGTATCGCCTCCGCGAGCAAGGCCCGCGCCGTCTACATCACGCCCTCGCACCAGTACCCGACCGGCGCCGTGATGAGCATGTCGCGCCGCCTCGAACTGCTGGCCTGGGCCTCGCAGACCGGGGCCTGGATCATCGAGGACGATTACGACAGCGAGTTCCGCTATGCCGGCCGCCCGCTCGCCTCGCTGCAGGGGCTCGATCGCGGCGGCTGCGTCGTCTATGTCGGCACGCTCAGCAAGGTCCTGTTTCCCGGCATCCGGCTCGGCTTCGCCGTCGTGCCGCACCATCTGATCGACGTCTTCCGCGGTGCCCGTTTCCTCAGCGACCGCTCACCGCCGACGCTGCAGCAGGCGATGACCGCCGAGTTCATGCGGCAGGGCTTCCTCACCAGCCATATCCGGCGGATGCGCCAGCGCTACAAGGAGGCGCGCGACGTCGTCGTCGAGGCGATCGACCGCCATCTCGGCGATCTCGTCGACATCGAGGTGCCGGAATGCGGCATCCAGCTCGTGATCCATTTCCGCGACGGCTTGTCCGACATCGCGGTCGCGGAGGCCGCGCGCCGGCAGGGACTCGTGCTCGGCTATTCCGGCTTCGACAACCACAAGCTGCGCGCCGCCGCCGCCGAGCTCGGCCGCATCGCGCGGGCCGTCAGAGATGGCGGGACCAGCGAAGCCATACGATCCACAGGCTGCGAAACGGCACCTCTCCGGGCAGCGATCCGTAGCTAGGCTCTGTACGGCCAATCGCATCGGGATCGTCGCTGCGCGCCACAACTGGTCCGCCGGCTCCACGCAAAGTGGTCATTGCACCTGTTCCAGTTCGCAACTGAGATGGGCCTCCGCATGCCCGGAATATGTCCGGGACCATGCCGGATCGAGGACGCCAGATGAAGACCGTTCGCGTGGCCTGCGCCCATGACTGCCCCGACATGTGCTCCCTCATCGCCCATGTGGAGGGCGACAGGATCACCAAGATCTCGGGCGATCCGGACCAGCCCTTCACCGCCGGCTTCGCCTGCGCCAAGGTCAACCGCGATGCCGAACTGGTGCATTCGCCCGAGCGCCTGAAGACCCCGCTGCGCCGGACCGGCCCGAAAGGCTCCGGGCAGTTCGAAGCCATCACCTGGGACGAGGCGCTCGACGAGATCGCCGCGAAGTGGAAGGCGATCATCGCGGAATCAGGGCCGCTGGCGCTGCTCGGCTATGCCTACAGCGCCCATCAGGGCCAGATGAATCGCCATATCGTCAACGGCCTGTTCTACGCGATGGGCACGAGCCGCCTGCAGGCCGGCACCGTCTGCGACAGCTGCTGCGAGACCGCCTGGGACATGACGCTCGGCCCCGTCGGCGGCGCGGATCCTGAATCCGTCGTCGATTCCGATCTCGTCATCGCCTGGGGCTGCGACCTCATGGCGGTGAACGTGCATTTCTGGGCCAAGCTCGAAATCGCCCGCAAGCGCGGCGTGCAGGTCGTCGTTGTCGACCCGCGCCGCAGCCGCACCGCCGCCAGCGCCGACTGGCACCTGCCGATCCGCATCGGCACCGATGCGGCGCTGGCGCTCGGCATCGTCCATATCCTCGTCCGCGATGGCCTCTGCGACCGCGCCTATCTCGCGGCGAACACGCTCGGCTTCGATCAGTGGGAGCGCGAGACCGTGCCGCGCTTCACGCCGGACTATGTCTCCGAAGTGACCGGCCTGCCCATCGCCGACATCGAGAAGCTCGCCGCGATGTATGGCGCCGCAAAACACTCCTTCATCCGCATCGGCGAAGGCATGACGCGGCTCGCCCGCGGCGGTCAGGCCCTGCGCGCCGTCGCCACGCTACCAGCCGTCACCGGCGCCTATGGCCGTCCCGGCGGCGGCGCATTGCTGCTGACGGCCGGCTCGATGGACTTCAACTTCTCCGCGGTGCGCAAGCCGGCCTCCGGTCCTGCCACGACGCGCCTCGTCAACCAGAGCTTGCTCGGGCGCGAATTGCTGGAGATGAGCGACCCGCCTTTGCGCGCGCTCTTCGTCGCCGCCAACAACCCGGCCGTGACCTGCCCCGAAGCCGGCAAGGTCCGCGAGGGGCTGGCGCGCGAAGACCTCTTCACCGTCGTCCACGACCCGTTCATGACCGACACCGCGGCGCTCGCCGACATCGTCCTGCCGGCAACGACCTATCTCGAAACGGAAGATTTCTACCGCGGCTACGGCAACTACTACATGCAGTACTCGCCGGCCGCCGTCGCGCCGCAGGGCGCGGCCTGGTCGAACTTCCGGCTGGCGCAGGAACTCGCCCGGCGGATGGGCGTGACCGACCCGATCTTCTCGAAGACCGAGAAGGAGATCCTGCCTGAGTTCTTCAAGGGCTCGACCGGGGCCGTCGCGGCCGTCGAACCGTCGAGCCTTTTCGACGGCGTCCCGGTCAAGGTCGCGCCGCCCGCCGGCCAAAGCTTCGGCACGCCGTCGGGCAAGCTGGAGATCTATTCGCAGGCGCTCGCCGATCAGGGCGTCTCGCCGATGCCGAACTGGCAGCCCGATGAACAGGAGGTGGCCGATGCCGGCACCTGGCCGCTGCGCCTGCTGACGGCCCCCTCCTATTTCCAGCCGCACACCGCCTTCTCCGGCGTCTCATTCCTGCGCAAGCGCGAGGGCGAGCCCTTCTGCGTGCTGCACCCGCAGGATGCCGCCCGGCGCGGCCTGGAAAGCGGCGCCAAGGTCAGGCTGTTCAACCAGCGCGCCGCGATCGGTCTCGTGCTGCGCGTCGCCGACGAGATCCAGCCCGGCGTCATCCTCGTCCCCGGCCAGCGGCCCGGCACGGAGGCGGTCGACGGCACCGTCAACATGCTCTGCTCCGACCGCCTGACCGATATCGGCGAGGGCGCCTCCTACCAGAGCACCTTCCTCGAGGTCGAAGCCTGGGAGAAACGGGCCTGAAGCCGACAGCGGCGCCGATCGGAGAGCCCGCGATGGACACGACCGACACCGGCCGGCTCTCCTCGCTCTCGGTCCATGAGCTGAGCGAGTTGGTGCGATCGAGGCGCGCCTCGCCGGTCGAGATCGTCGAAGACGTGCTGGCCCGCATTGCCACGCTCGAACCCCGGCTCAACGCCTTCGTGGCGCTGGATGTCCAGGGCGCGCGGACGGCGGCGCATAAGGCAGAGGCTGCCGTCATGCGCGGCGACACGCTCGGCCCCCTCCATGGCGTGCCCGTCACGATCAAGGACGTGCAGGCCGCAGCCGGACTGCCGACACGCCGCGGCTCCAGGCTCTCCGATCCCACGCCGGCAACCGACGACGCCCCCGCGGTTGCCCGGCTGCGCGCGGCAGGCGCCGTCATCCTCGGCAAGACCGCCACCACCGAGCAGGGCTGGACCGCTGTCAGCGAAAACCCGCTGACCGGCGCGACCCACAACCCGTGGAGACATGGCTATACCGCCGGGGGCTCCTCGTCGGGAGCGGCTGCGCTCGCCGCCGCAGGCTGCGGGCCTCTGCATCTGGGCACCGATGGCGCCGGCTCGGTGCGCCTGCCGGCGCATTTCTGCGGCGTCGTCGGCTTCAAGCCGACCTTCGGCATGGTGCCTTATGTGCCCGTGCCCAATAACGGCGCGCTCTCGCATATCGGCCCGATCACGCGCGACGCCGCCGATGCGGAACTCATGCTGGAGGTGATGGCGGGCCCTCATCCGGCCGATCATACCACCCTGCCTGGCGGCTTCCGGCGCGACCCGGCCGGGCCCGATCTCACCGGCCTGCGCATCGCCTATAGCCCCGATCTCGGCCATGCCCGCGTCGACCCCGAGATCGCATCGCAGGTCGAGGCCGCCGCCCGCGTCTTCGAAGAATTGGGCGCGAGCGTCGAACTCACCACACCAGCCTGGGGCCCGTTGGGACCGGACCTGATCCGCGCACTATGGGGACCGCCGCTGCTGCCCTATGCTCCGGCCGATGGCGCAGCGGAAGCGGCGATGGACCCGGGCTTCGTCGCCTGCCTGCGCGAGACCGGCCAGGCGAGCTGGCGCGACCTGCACGCGGCCCAATCGCGCCGCCACGCCTATGCCGGCGACGTTGGTCGCTGGTTCGCCGAGGGCTGGGACCTGCTGCTGACGCCGGCAGCCTCCGTCGCCGCCTTCCCGCATGGCCGGCAGGTGCCAGACCACTGGCCGGCCCATCCCTGGGACTGGCTGGTCTGGGCCGAGTTCTCCTATCCGTTCAACCTCTCGCATTGCCCGGCCGTCTCGGTGCCATGCGGCCTGACGCCGGATGGCCTGCCGATCGGCCTCCAGATCGTCGGGCCCCGCCTGTCCGACCCGCTGGTCATGCGGGCTGCGCACGCCTTCCTGACCGCACAGCCCTTCGCGGCACGTCCCTAGATCTCCCTGGCATCCAGCGCCCGGTAGAGCGGCAGCGCGAACGGCGCGATCCGGCGGATGACGTCCCGCATCGGCTGCGCCTTGGGTTCGGACAGCGGCAGGCCGAGCGTCCCCAGCGGCACCCCTTGCGTCGCCTGCGCCAGTTCGCGACCGAGCGAGATCGAGAGCGCTACGGCGCGGCCATTGCAGCCGACCCAGCCGAAGCCGTTGGGCCCGAGTTGGTGGATGCGCGGATAGCCCGGCACCTGCGGCTTCAGCACGTCGTCGGGCGTCATGCCGATATAGCCCGACCAGACATAGTCGAACGAAACCTCGCCGAGTTGCGGCCAGAGCCGCTTCAACCGCTCACCGACCGGCCCGCGCAGATTGTTTCCGCCAGCGCCTGGGAACACTGCCGCACCGCCCGTCACCAGCCGGTTGCGGGCGTCCCAGCGGGCGAAATAGAGCTCGCGATGCGTGTCCGACAGCGCCTGCCGGCCGGGAATGATCGTCTTGGCGATGTTGTCGCTGATCGGCTTGGTCGCCATCTGCCAGGACAGCACGGGGATGACCTCGCCTGCGATCTCCGGCGCCAGCCCGCGCTCGAATTCGCCGGTATAGGCGTTCGTCGCCAGCACCAGCGCGCGCGCCGTCACCGAGCCCTTCGCCGTCCTGACCACCCAGCGGTCGCCCTCGCGCGCCATGCTGGTGGCGGGCGAGCGGACATAAATCGTCGCACCGAGCTTCAGTGCCACCTCGGCCAGCCCCCGCGCCAGCGCCAGAGGATTGATATGGCCGCCCGTCCGGTTCCAGAAGCCGCCGAACCAGGCGTCCGAACCTGTCATCTCTGCCGTTGCCGCACGGTCCAGCAGCTCGACCGGCGCGCCGATCGCCGACCATTCGCGCACCCGCTTCTCGGCGAGCTTGAACCGCCCCGGCGAATGCACCGGCTGGACCCAGCCCGCCTGCTCGGCCTCGGCCGGCACATCATACTTGCGCACGAGATCAAAGAGATATTGCGCGCTATCGCGCAGCACCGCGTTGAAGCGCTCGCCCGCCTCGCCATGGCGCGCCACCATCGCGGAGGGGTCGTGGCCGGCGAGCGTCGGGATCACCTGGCCGTTGTTGCGTCCCGACGCGCCCCAGCCCGGCTCGGCCGCCTCGACCACCACCACCTCGACGCCGCTCTCGCGCAGATGGATCGCCGTCGACAGCCCGGTGAAGCCCGCGCCGATCACTACCACATCGGCCTGCACGTCGCCCTCCAGCGCGCTCAGCGCGGGACCGGCCGGAGCCGTCGCGGCCCAGAGCGAGGGCGGCCAGGTGACGGTGGCGGAAGCGGACATGACGTTTTCTTTCCAGATGGTGGTCAGCCGGCGCAGGATGGGAAAGGCCGCTCGGGCATATCCTTGCCGCCTCATCCGGCAGAGGCAAGAGGAGCTTCCCGCACTCGGACCAAGCGGGAGATCGATCTTCCATGAAAGATCGCCAAAACGAATATTATCTTCCAAAATTTGCGATATATCATTCTCCGCTTGGAATTTTCATCCCCGCCCCGCTATGTGCGCAGTGCAGCAGGGGGCTGCCGGAAACGTCGAGACGGCCGGTTGCGCATGGCCTTCGCTTCGGATGAACTCGGCCTCCGACGGATTTCGGATCAGGACGCCATCATGCCTCTCAAGCACATTCTCGGCCTCGACCATGTGATGGTCACAGTGCGTGATCTCGATGCATCTGCGGCTGCCTGGAAGAGCCTCGGCTTCACGGTCTCGCCGCGCGGGACGCATTCTCCGCATCTCGGCTCCGGCAACTATACGATCATGTTCGGCGACGACTATCTCGAACTGCTCGGCATTCTCAACGAGACCGAGCACAACAAACCGATGCGGGATTTTCTGAAGGCGCGCGAGGGCGTCGAGCGCGTGGCTTTCACGACAGACGATGCGGCTGCGGGCGTCGTGGAACTACAGGCGCGCGGCGTCGACGCCGATGGCCCCGTGCATTTCAGCCGCCCGGTCGACCTGCCCAATGGCCGCATCGGAGAGGCGAAATTCAATGTGTTCCGCTGGCCTTTGGATGAAGCCCCCGGCGGGATGCGCATCTTCGCCTGCCAGCACCTGACCCGCGACACCGTCTGGATTCCCGAGTGGCAGAGCCATGCCAATGGCGCGCAGCGGATCGTCCGCCTCGAAGTGCTCAGTTCCGATCCGAAGGCCGCGGCCGAACATCTCGGCCGCCTGATCGACGAGCCCGTCCGCGCCGATGGCGATGGCTGGCTCGTGCCCTCCGGCGGCAAGCGCGCCGACATCCTGTTCTATGACGCCGCGGGCTTCGCGCGCCGCTACCCGGCAGCCGTGCGCGACGGCGCGGCGAGCGAGGGCGCTGCCGCGCTCGTCCTGGCGACCAACGCTATCGACGGCGCGAAGGCTGCGCTCGGCCCGCTCGCGACCGCCCATGACGGCGCCGTCAGCGTCGCCGCGAGCGCAGCCAACGGCATCGTCGTGAGCTTCCTGCCGCAATAGCACGCGCGCCTGCTTTTTGGGCGCGACCACCGTTGACGGGCACAGCCACGGCGCCCATCGTTTCCCTTACGTGACCTCAGCACCGAGGATTTCCCATGGACATGACCCGCCGCGCCGCGCTCCTGACCAGCGCCGCCATCGCCTCCAGCGTCGCCTTCCCGATGCGCTCACTCTTCGCGCAGGAGACGCCGCGCAAGGGCGGCGTCTTCACGGTCCATTACGGCGCCGAGCAGCGCCAGCTCAACCCGAGCCTGCAGGCCTCGACCGGCGTCTACATCATCGGCGGCAAGATCCAGGAGCAGCTCGTCGATCTCGACGCCGCCGGCAACCCGGTCGGTGTCCTCGCCACGAGCTGGGAAGCGGCGCCCGACGGCAAGACCATCACCTTCAAGCTGCGCGACGGTGTGAAGTGGCATGATGGCAAGCCCTTCACCTCGGCCGACGTGCAGTTCACCGCCATGGAGATGTGGAAGAAGATCCTGAACTACGGCACCACGCTGCAGCTCTTCCTCACCGCCGTCGACACGCCCGATCCGCTGACCGCCGTGTTCCGCTACGAGCGCCCGATGCCGCTCAACCTGCTGCTGCGCGCCTTGCCGGACCTCGGCTATGTCTCGCCGCGCCATCTCTACGAGGGCAAGGGCGACATCCGCCAGAACCCGGTGAACCTCGCGCCCGTGGGCACCGGCCCGTTCAAGTTCGTCACCTATGAGCGCGGCCAGCACGTCATCGCCGACCGCAACCCCGACTACTGGCGCCCGAACGCCCCCTATCTCGACCGCATCGTCTGGCGCGTCGTCACCGACCGTTCGGCCGCCGCCGCCCAGATGGAAGCGGGCCAGATCCACTACAGCCCCTTCTCCGGCCTGACGATCTCGGACGCGGCGCGCCTGGGCAAGGACAAGCGCTTCATCGTCTCGACCAAGGGCAATGAGGGCAACGCCCGCACCAACACGATCGAGTTCAACTTCCGCCGCAAGGAACTCGCCGACATCCGCGTGCGCCGCGCCATCGCGCATGCGCTCGACATTCCCTTCTTCATCGAGAACTTCCTCGGCGACTTCGCCAAGCGCGGCACCGGCCCGGTCCCCTCGGTCTCGAC
>DATDBB010000178.1:0-9321 GCA_036525085.1 Allobosea sp. | reverse complement strand
CGATCACAGCCAGCAGCGGGCCGATCAGCAGGCCCCACAGACCGGCGCGCAGTGCCTTCAGGACAAGCCGGCCCATTTCCGCTCCATGCCGAAACGGCACGCTAGCAACCGCACAGAGGGCTGTCATGCCCATATCGGTCTGCCCATGCCGGTCGTCTCGCCCGGCTTGCCGCGGCGCAGCATGCGGCGTAAACCGCGCCGGCTGCCGTTTTGATGGCTTCGCCTTGATCGTGCCTGAAAGGCCCGTCATCGCGGCGCTGGCTTTTCGGGGATAGCCGGTCCCGCCATTCCCGGCCTTCATGACAGGCGACCTGTCCGGTCGCGAGGATACACATGCTGTCGCTCAGTCCCGCGCTCGACCGTCTCGCGGCCATGGCCTCGGCCAGCCATGCCCGCGCCTGCGCGCTTCTTGTCCTGCTGTCGCTGGCGGCATTCCTGCCCGGCTTCCATACGCTGCAACCGCTCGATCGGGACGAACCGCGCTTCGCCCAGGCGAGCAAGCAGATGCTCGAGACGCGCGACTTCGTCGACATCCGCTTTCAGGACGAAGCCCGGCACAAGAAGCCGGTTGGAATCTACTGGCTCCAGAGCGCGACGGTGGCTGCCGGCGAAGCGATTGGGGTTCCGCAGGCGCGCACGCAGATCTGGCTCTACCGCATTCCCTCGCTGATCGGCGCCATCGCGACCGTGCTGCTGAGCTACTGGGCCCTGCTGGCGTTTGTGGACCGGCGGCTTGCGCTGCTGGGCGCCGCGCTGATGGCAGGCGCGGTCCTGCTTGGCGTTGAGGCCCGCATCGCCAAGACCGACGCCCTTCTGGCGGCCTGCGCGGTCGCGAGCATGGGCGCTCTGGCGCGCACCTGGCTGGACTGGACGCGTTCGCTTGCCTTCGTACCGAGTTCGCTCAACTGGCTCGTCTTCTGGGGCGCTACGGCGCTGGGGCTGCTGCTCAAGGGGCCGATCGTGCCGATGGTCTGGGGACTGGCGATCCTTGTCCTGAGCATCCGGGAGCGCAGCTTCCGTTGGGTCGCGCCGCTACGCTTCGGCCGGGGCTTGCTGCTCTGCCTCATCGTCGTGCTGCCGTGGTTCGCGGCCATCGCCTGGAAGACCGGCGGCGGTTTCTTCACTGCCAGCGTCGGCCAGGACATGCTCGGCAAGGTCGCGGAAGGGCAGGAGAAGCATTGGGGGCCGCCCGGGCTCTATCTCCTGATCTTCTTCGGCACCTACTGGCCCGCCGCGGCGTTCGCCGCGATGGCGATCCCCTTCGCCTGGGTCCGTCGGCGCGAGCCGCAGGTGCTGTTCCTGCTCGCCTGGATCATCCCGTCCTGGATCGTCTTCGAAGCGGTGCCGACCAAACTGCCGCACTATGTGCTCCCACTCTATCCGGCGATCACGGCGCTGCTCCTGCTCGCCATCGTCAATGGCGGGATCGACCGCTTCCGTAGAGGGGCTGTCGCGACCGCGCTGCTCGTCGTCCTGGTGCCGCTTGCGCTGATCGGCGTCATCATCGGCGCCAATTGGTCGCTGGACGGCACCTTGCCTTATCTCGCGCTGCCATTCCTGCTGCTGACGCTTCTGGTTGCGGCCAGCGTGGTCGCAGCCTTCCGCCGCAGCGATTTCGAGGGCGCGCTCTGGCGCTGCGTGCTGGCGAGCCTGCTGCTCGGCATCGGCGTCTACGGCTTCGCGATCGAGAGCCTGCGCTCGCTCAAATTGTCGCCGCGGTTGGCGGAAGCCGCGCGCTCGGTCGGCTGCGCCGATCCTGCCGTGATGACGGTGGGCTATCGCGAGCCGAGCCTGGTCTTTCTGACGGGGACCAATCTCGCCATGGGCATCGACGGCGCTGCCGCTGCCGCCTTCCTGAACCAGCCCGGGTGCCGTGTCGCCTTCGTCGAGGCGCGCCACAATGCCGGGTTCCAGACGGCTGTAGCCCAGTCCGGGCTGACGCAACGGCTGATCACCACGATCCGCGGCTTCAACCTGAATGGTGGCCGCCGGCTCGAAATGGCCGTCTATGCGCGGCCGTGAAGCCGATGCAGGGGCGCCGTGCCTGAAAGTTCCTTGCCCTGCCTGCCGCGCTGACGCAGGTTGCGGGCCGTTTTTCCGGATGATGCTCTGTTGACCGAACCTTCTTCGCTGACCGAATCCGCGTCCTTTGCCCCGCTCCTCAGCGTGGTCGTGCCCGTCCGCAACGAGGTGGGCAATGTCGGCCCGCTCCTGGCCGATATCGAGGCGGCCTGCTCGGCGCTCGGCGCCTTCGAGGTGGTCTTTGTCAATGACGGCTCGAGCGATGGCACGCCGGCGGCCCTGGCGGCCCTGGCGTCGAGCCGGCCCTGGCTGCGGATCGTCACCCACGCGCAATCCTGCGGCCAGAGCGCGGCCGTCAGGAGCGGCGTGCGCCACGCCCGTGCGCCGATCGTCGCGACGCTGGACGGTGACGGCCAGAACGATCCGGCCTTCCTGCCGGCCATGGTCGGGGCGCTGCGGCAGGCCGGCATGCAGGCCGGTCTGGTGCAGGGACAGCGCGTCGGGCGCAAGGATACCGGCTTCAAGAAGCTGCAATCACGGATCGCCAACGGCGTGCGCGGCCGGCTGCTGAAGGACGGCACGCGCGACACCGGCTGCGGGTTGAAGTGCTTCCGGCGCGAGGCCTATCTGGCGCTACCCTATTTCGACGCGCTGCACCGCTTCATGCCAGCGCTGATGGTGCGCGAGGGCTACGGCGTCGTGCATGTCGACGTGCGTGACCGGCCGCGCCTGAGCGGCGTCTCGAACTACGGGTTCTTCGACCGGCTCTGGGTCGGCATCCTCGATCTCGTCGGCGTGTGGTGGCTGATCCGCCGCCGCAAGCGTGTCCCGCAGATCGTCACGGAGGCGCAATCATGATCATCTCGATTGGCCATGCGGTTTCCGACTACATCTACGACGTCTTCGTGCTGAAGTTCGACTTCTGGCTCGCCTTCGGCATCGTCGCGCAACTGCTCTTCACGGCACGCTTCCTCGTGCAATGGCTCGCCAGCGAGCGGGAAGGCCAGTCGGTGATGCCGCTGTCCTTCTGGTACTTCTCGATGGCTGGCGGCCTGATGACGCTGATCTACGGTATCGTCCGGCGCGAGCCGATCATCATCATGGGCCAGGCGCTGGCGATGGTGATCTATACGCGCAACCTGATGCTGATCTTCCGCAACCGGGGCCGCCGCGGCCAGGCCTGAGGCGCTGGCCGGCATCGTCATAGCGGACAGCACCCGCCATGATGGCCGGCAGCAGAGGGCTCAGGCGGCGGCGCGCAGCCGGGCAAAGCCGGCGTCGAGATCGGCCTTGAGATCGTCGATATCCTCCAGCCCGATCTGGATGCGGACCGTCGGGCCTTTGAAGCTCGGCGTCGTCGCGGTGCGGTAGACCTTGCAGTCGAAGGGCAGGACGAGGCTCTCATAGCCGCCCCATGACGCCCCCATGCCGAACAGCGTCAAGCCGTCCAGCATTGCCGCCACCGCCTTCATCGAGACGGGCGCCAGCTCGAAACCGAAGAGCGAGGAGGCGCCGGTGAAATCGCGCTTCCAGAGCGCGTGGCCGGGATCCTCGGGCATGGCCGGGTGCATGACGCGAGTGACCTCAGGACGTGCGGCCAGCCATTGCGCCATGGCGATGCCGGCTGGCATCTGCTCCTTCAGGCGGATCGCCATGGTGCGCATGCCGCGCAGGGTCAGGAAGGCATCCTCCGGGGCGATGATGACGCCGAGCTGCTCCCAGCTCGAACGCAACTGCTTGTAGAGCTCCGGGGTCCGTGCCGAGACGGTGCCGATCAGCACGTCGGAATGGCCGGCATAGTATTTCGTGCCGGCCTGCACGGTGACGTCGACGCCGGCCTTGTGGCTGTCGAAGTACAGCGGCGTCGCCCAGGTGTTGTCCATCATCACCAGGATGTGGCGGGCATGCGCGGCTGCGACGATCGCGGGGATATCCTGCATCTCGAAGGTCTGGGAGCCCGGCGCCTCGGCCCAGATCGCCTTCGTGTTCGGCTTGAACAACTCGGCGATGCCGGCGCCCACGGTGGGATCGTAATAGGTCGTCTCGATGCCCATGCGCTTCAGCATCGATTCGCAGAAAATGCGCGTCGGCCGATAGACGCTGTCGGTCACCAGGACGTGATCGCCGGCCGAGAGGAAGGCGAGGAAGGGCAGGGTGCAGGCGAGCAGGCCCGAGGGCGTGATGACGGTGCCGGCGCCCCGCTCGATCGTGTTGCAGGCGGCGACCAGTGCGTCGATCGTCGGGTTGCCCTGCGTGCCATAGGTGTAGCGCGCCTTACGGGCCAAAAAGTCCTCGGTGTTGGGATAGACCACGGTCGAGCCGCGCACGATCGGCGGGTTGACGAAGCCGTAGCTGTCGGTGGGATCGCGGCCGGCCATGACGAGACGGGTTCTTTCGCGAAGGCGCGCGAAGTCGGACGAAGGCAGCTTTTTCATGGAACCGGCAGGCGCAGGGGCGTTCGGGGGAATAGGTCAGGCTTGACCACCCCCACAAACTCGCATGTGATGTATGCAGCGGACAAGGGGCGGCGCCGGCAGGCGCCCTTGCTTGACGCTCATGCGGGGCTCTGGCAATCGACACGGAGGGAACGTCGCTCAAAATATGAGCAGCCGGAGCTGGCTCCGGCCAGCCATTGGCGACGTAACCCGACGGCCTGCCGGCCAAGGCCGGGCAGGAGACCTCAATGGGAGAGAGTTCGATGAAAAAGTTTCTGGCAGCCGCGGTCGCAGGGCTCGGTCTCGCGATCACTGCTACGGCGGTTTCGGCGCAGGCACCCGCGACGCTGGCTCAGGTCAAGCAGCGCAACATCCTCAACTGCGGCTCGAACACCGGCCTCGCCGGCTTCGGCGTTCCGGACGCGCAGGGCAACTGGGGCGGTCTCGACGTCGAGTACTGCCGTGCCGTCGCGGCCGCGATCTTCAACGATCCGACCAAGGTGAAGTTCATCCCGCTCTCGGCCAAGGACCGCTTCACGGCGCTCCAGTCGGGCGAGGTCGATCTGCTGGTCCGCAACTCGACCTGGACGATGACGCGCGACGCCTCGCTCGGCATCCTCTTCACCGGCGTGAACTACTATGACGGCCAGGGCTTCATGGTGCGCAAGAAGCTCGGCGTCACTTCGGCGCTGCAGCTTTCGGGCGCTTCGGTCTGCACCCAGCAGGGCACCACGACCGAGCTGAACCTCGCCGACTTCTTCCGTGCCAACAACCTGAAATACGAGGTCGTCGCCTTCGCTTCGTCCGACGAGACGGTCAAGGCTTATGACGCCGGCCGCTGCGACGCGTTCACCACCGACGCGTCGGGCCTCTATGCCGAGCGCCTGAAGCTGACGGCGCCGGACGATCATATGGTGCTGCCCGAGATCATCTCGAAGGAGCCGCTCGGCCCGTCCGTCCGCAACAACGATCCGCAGTGGTTCAACTTGGTGAAGTGGGTTCACTTCGCGATGCTGAACGCCGAGGAACTGGGCGTGACCAAGGCCAATGTCGACGAGATGCTGAAGTCGCCCAACCCCGAGATCAAGCGTCTGCTCGGCACCGAGGGCAAGTTCGGCGAGACGATCGGCCTGACCCCCGACTGGGTCGTCCGGATCATCAAGCATGTCGGCAATTACGGCGAATCCTTCGAGCGCAATGTCGGCGCTGGCTCGCTTCTGAAGATCGCCCGCGGCCAGAACGGTCTGTGGACGAAGGGCGGCCTGCAATACGCCCCGCCGGTTCGCTGAGGCACTTTCGACGGGCGCCGCGCAACGTGGCGCCCGTCACTTTTCGAGACGATCCAGGGCCATGATTCGGCCAAAAGGAGGGTGAGCCAGGCGGGGAGCTTGGTCCGGGACTTGCAAGGTAGCCGAGAACGGGAAGGAACCCGTTCCGCCAACAGGGGAACAAGGCATGAAGAAGATTATCGCCGCAGCGCTCGTCGCTGCCGCAACCACGGTCTGCGTCGGCGGAGCGCAGGCTCAAACCGGGCTTCTGGGCCAGATCAAGACCAAGGGTGTCCTGACCTGCGGCGTCGGCCCCGGTCTCGCGGGCTTCGGAATCCCCGATGCCCAGGGTGTCTGGAGCGGGCTCGACGTCGATCTCTGCCGAGCCATTTCGGCCGCGATCTTTAACGATCCGAACAAGGTCAAGTATATCCCGCTCTCGTCCAAGGACCGTTTCACGGCGCTCCAGTCGGGCGAGGTCGATCTGCTTTCCCGCAACACGACCTGGACGATGTCGCGCGACACCTCGCTCGGCCTCAACTTCGCGGGCGTCAACTATTATGACGGCCAGGGCTTCCTGGTCCGCAAGAAGCTCGGCGTCGATTCGGCGCTCAAGCTCGCCGGCGCTTCGGTCTGCACCCAGCAGGGCACCACGACCGAACTGAACCTCGCCGACTTCTTCCGCGCCAACAAGTTGAAGTACGAGGTCGTCGCCTTCGCTTCGGCGGACGAGACGATCAAGGCCTATGAATCGGGCCGCTGCGACGCCTTCACCACCGACGCCTCGGGCCTTTATGCCGAGCGCCTGAAGCTCTCGGTGCCGGCCGACCACATCGTCCTGCCCGAGATCATTTCGAAGGAGCCGCTCGGCCCGGTCGTCCGCCATGGCGACGACAACTGGCTCGACCTGGTCAAGTGGACGCACAACGCCATGCTGAATGCCGAGGAACTCGGCATCACCAAGGCCAATGTCGACGAGATGCTGAAGTCCGATAACCCGGAGATCAAGCGCCTCGTGGGCACCGAGGGCAAGTTCGGCGAGGCCATCGGCCTGACCAACGACTGGGCCTACCGGATCGTCAAGCATGTCGGCAATTACGGCGAATCCTTCGAGAAGAACGTCGGCAGCGGCTCGCTTCTGAAGATCGCTCGCGGGCAGAACGCGCTCTGGACCAAGGGCGGGCTGCAATACGCCCCGCCGATCCGCTGAGGTTCGGAAAGATGGGCGCCGGCGACCCCGCCGACGCCCATCGCTTCGGATATGCGCCCTTTATCCGCACGGCAAGCGCATGGTCCGGGACTTGCTAAGCGTTCTGGGTGCGGGTGCAAACCCGCATCCAAAACAGGGGAACGCAATGAACAAATTCGTTAAATCTGCTCTGACGGTCGCGTCGGTCCTGCTCGGCGCCAGCGTTGCCGAGGCGCAGACCGGGCTGCTCCCGCAGATCAAGGCAAGGGGCACCGTCAATTGCGGGACCAGCCCGGGTCTGGCCGGGTTCGCGATGCCCGATGCTCAAGGCAAGTATTCCGGGATCGACGTCGATCTCTGCCGGGCTCTGGCAGCCGCAATCTTCAACGATCCGCTCAAGGTCAAGTTCATCCCGCTTTCGTCGAAGGACCGCTTCACGGCGCTCCAGGCGGGCGAGGTCGATCTGCTTTCGCGTACGACCACCTGGACGATGTCGCGCGACACCTCGCTCGGCCTCAACTTCGCGGGCATCAACTACTTCGATGGCCAGGGCTTCATGGTGCGCAAGAAGCTCGGCGTCGATTCCGCTCTCAAGCTTGCCGGCGCCTCCATCTGCGTCGCGCAGGGCACCACGACCGAACTCAACCTTGCGGACTTCTTCCGCGCCAACAAGATGAAGTACGAGGTCGTGGCGTTCTCGAGCGGCGACGAGACCATCAAGGCCTATGAATCAGGCCGCTGCGACGCCTTCACCACGGATTCCTCGGGCCTTTATGCCGAGCGCCTGAAGCTCTCGGTGCCGGCCGACCACATCGTCCTGCCCGAGATCATTTCGAAGGAGCCGCTCGGCCCGGTCGTGCGCCATGGCGACGACAACTGGCTCGACGTGGTCAAGTGGACGCATAACGCCATGCTGAACGCCGAGGAACTCGGCGTCACCAAGGCGAATGTCGACGAGATGCTGAAGTCCGATAACCCGGAGATCAAGCGCCTCGTGGGCACCGAGGGCAAGTTCGGCGAGGCCATCGGCCTGACCAACGACTGGGCCTACCGGATCATCAAGCATGTCGGCAATTACGGCGAGATATTCGAGACGAATGTCGGATCGGGCTCGCTGCTGAAGATCGCGCGGGGCCAGAATGCGCTCTGGACCAAGGGCGGGCTGCAATATGCGCCGCCGATCCGCTGAGGGGGCGGCGCTACGGTCTGAGCGCTGAGAGAACGACCGGCGACGGCGCAGGCCGCCGCCGGTTCATAGGCCGCCATCAAAACCAAAAAAGGGCGTAACAGGTGTCGACCATTCCGACAGAGACGGTACAACCAGGCAAAGCCTCACTCTTCTACGATCCCAAGATACGAGGCTATGTCTACCAGATTGCCCTGGTGGCGATCGTCGGCTTCCTGATTTGGTCGGCTGCCTCCAATGCCATCGAGAACCTGCGGGCGCAGAAGATCGCCTCGGGCTTCGGCTTCTGGCACAACGCCGCCGGGTTCGACGTCAATCAGAAGCTGATCCCGTTCAGCGCCGCGGGCTCGACCTATGGCCAGGCCTTCTGGGTCGGCCTGCTGAACACGCTTCTGGTGGCGTCGATCGGCATCGTGCTCGCGACTTTCCTGGGCTTCTTCGTCGGTGTGTCCCGGTTGTCGAGCAATTGGGTGCTGTCGAAGCTGGCGATGATCTATGTCGAGGTCATCCGTAACCTGCCGCTGCTGCTGCAACTGTTCTTCTGGTACAATGCGGTTCTGAAGCCGCTGCCGGATGCGCGCAATTCGATTGCGCTGCCCGGCTCGATCTTTCTGAACAATCGCGGCCTGATCCTGCCGAACCCGCAATTCGCACCGGCTTTTCAGGCCGTGGTGATCGCCTTCTTCATCGCGCTTGTCGCCGCGATCGTCTTCTACCGCTGGTCGAAGAAGCAGCAGGAGCGCACCGGTACGCAATATCCGAACGGGTTGATCTCGTCCGGTTTGATCCTCGGCGTGCCGCTGCTGGTCTATTTCGCTGCCGGACAGCCGCTCTCCTTCGAGTTCCCGCAGCAGGGCCGGTTCAACCTCACCGGCGGCCTGCAGATCTTCCCGGAGTTCGTTGCGCTGCTGATCGGCCTGACGACCTATACCGCCGGCTTCATCGCCGAGGTGGTGCGCGCCGGCATCCTCGCCGTTTCCAAGGGGCAGACGGAGGCGGCCCATGCACTCGGCCTGCGCGCCGGCCCGACGCTGAAGCTCGTCGTGATCCCGCAGGCGATGCGCGTGATCATCCCGCCATTGACCTCGAACTATCTCAACCTGACCAAGAACTCCTCGCTGGCGGTCGCCATCGGCTATCCCGATCTCGTCCAGGTTTTCACCGGCACGGTGCTGAACCAGACGGGGCAGGCGGTCGAGGTCGTCGCCATCACCATGGCGG
>DATDBB010000177.1:0-2846 GCA_036525085.1 Allobosea sp. | reverse complement strand
CAACCACCTGCACCCGCCCTTCAACAACCCGAAGGTGCGCGCCGCCGTCCGCATGGCGGTGAACCAGGAAGACTACATGCGCGCCACCCAGGGCGACGACACCTCGATCTGGAAGACCTCGCGCAATCTCTGGTTCCGCGGCACGCCCTATTACGACGGCGAGCTGGAAGACCTGATGCCGCAGAGCGTCGACAAGGCCAAGGCCGCGCTGAAGGATTCCGGCTACAATGGCGAAAAGGTCGTCATCATCAGCCCGACCGACTTCCCCGATATCGGCCCGCTCGGCGACGTCACCTACGAGCTGCTCAAGAGCATCGGCATGAATGTCGACTTCGTCGCCAGCGACTGGGGCACGGTGATCCAGCGCCGCAACAGCCGCGAGCCGGTCGAGAAGGGCGGCTGGAGCATCTTCCACACCACCGGCTCGGCGATGGGTTGGAGCAATCCGGCCCTGTCCTACCTGGTCCGTGGCCAGGGGGCCAAGGGCTGGTTCGGCTGGTACGACAGCGCCAAGGCCGAAGCGCTGGCCGAGGAGTGGCTCTACGCCCCCGACGAGGCCTCGCAGAAGAAGGCCGCCGCGGCGCTCGGCCGTCTGGCGCTGGAGGACACCGCGACAATCCCGCTCGGCGTCTTCATGATCCGCACGGCCTATCGCAAGAACCTCACCGGCATGCAGAAGGGCTCGGCGCCTTATCCGTGGGGGCTGAAGCGGGTCTGACGCGCCCACGCACCTGATCTCGGAGCCGCACCGTCATCCTGGACAAGCGGCGCAGCCGCGCAGATCCGGGATCCATCGTAGGGAACTGAACTCTATGATGGATCCTGGGTCGACCTACGGTCGCCCAGGATCACGGCGCGTCTCCTCACGAGACCCCCAAGGCCTACCCTTTCGCCGCGACCGCCGCCGACCAGGGCGAGATCACGTCGCTGATGCCCTCGGCGCCATCGGCATCGACGCGGATCAGGTTGGGGCAGGCGAAATTGATCGGCAGCACGCCATGCTCGACGACGACGAGCGGGCCGGCAGCCTCCAGTGCGGCGAGCGTCTGCGCCGGCAGGCGCAGATCGGCGCTGGTCTGGTCCGGGCCGGACACGTCGATGCGCGGCAGATGCGCGGCCTGTTCGAGGCCGAACTCGCAATCCACCGTCCAGGCCAGCATCTGGTAGACGCTCGCGAGGATCCGACGCCCGCCCGACGAGCCACCCGCATAACGCGGCCAGCTACCATCCTTCGGCGTCACGATCACCGGACACATGTTGCAGAGCGGCCGGGCGCCGGGCGCGATCGCATTGGCGCTGCCGGGGCGCGGATCGAACCACATCATGCCATTGTTCATCAGCACGCCAGTGTCGGGCAGCACGACACGGCTGCCCATAGAGGAGAGCAGGGTCGTCGTCACGCTGACGAGATTGCCCTCGCCGTCGACGACGGTGAGATGGGTCGTGCAGGTGTCGCCCGGCTCCTTCGCCGCCTGCGCGGCTCCCAGCCCTTCGAGACGGCTGGCATAGGCCTCCCGCATGACGCGCGACAGGGTCGCGAACCAATCCGCATCGGGACCGGCCGGCGAGGGCTTGTCGGAGGCCATCCCTTCGACCACCGCCTCCAGCGTCGGCGCGGCCGTCAGCCCGCCGGCCGTGTGGACGAGATGGGTGCCGCGCCAGTCGATCGTCGGCGCGCCCCGGACGACCGCCCGGCAGGCGGCGAGATCCTCCGCATCGACCACGCCGCCCATCGCCTTGATGTCGGCCGCAAGCCGGCCGGCGAGTTCGCCGCGATTGAAATCGTCGAGACCGGCCGAGGCGAGGCGCTCCAGCGTCGCCGCCAGATTGCCGAGGCGGAAGAAGCCGGGCTTGCCCTGATAGGGCGGCACCGGCGGCAGGCCGTTCGGCAGATAGATCCGTGCGCTCTCCTCATAGAGCCGCAGCACAGCCGCCGAGGAGGAGACCTTGAGCGTCGTATACCAATCCTGCGCCAGACCACGCTTCGCCAGTGCGATCGCGGGCGCCAGCAGATCGGCGACCGGCATCGCCGTGCCGAAGCTCTCCTTCAGCGCGGCGTAGCCAGCGACCGAGGACGGGATGACGAAGGATAGCGGGCCGTGGATGTTCACGTCGCCGACGACCTCGGGCCAGGTGAAGAGATCCTTCTTCATCTCGCCGGTCAGCGGATAGTCGGTCGGATTGGCGCGGCGCGGCGCGACCGGGCCGAAATCCACGACCTTGGCCTGCGTCGCGTTCGCCTTGAGCACGACGGCGAAGCCGATGCCGCCGATACCGCTGTTCCAGGGCTCGACGGCGGCCAGCGCAAAGCAGGCCGCGACGGCGGCATCCGCCGCATTGCCGCCGGCCTCGAGGATCGCCGCACCGGCCTCCGCTGCCTCGCGGTTCTGCGACACGACGATGCCCTTGCGCCCGCTCGCCATCGGCTTGCCGAGGTTCCAGTTCTGCGTGCGGTAAGGCACCTCTTTGACAACGCTCATCGGCGGCAGCTCCCCATTCGGCCCGAACGCGCCGCAACGCCGCCGGACATCGACGGGGCCGCGACACGATTTCCGAAGATGTATGACAGAGGCCAAGGATGATTGCGCCAGCCGGATTGGCCAGGGGGCATGTCATCTCGGCATGCCGAAGGGGCATGCCGGAGCGAGCAGCCGGAACAATCAGGCGCGGACCGGCGGCTCAGCGCCGGTCCTGAGCCGCAATCGCCTGCTTGCGCTTCGCCTCGTCGTCCATCAGTTCGTACCACATGGCGTTGAGCACCGCGAAAGCGGCGGCCAGCGGCAAGCCGAGCAGCCAGGAAAAATACCACATGACGGTTACCTCCCGAGATCAGTAAGCGTGGCCGG
>DATDBB010000176.1:0-4400 GCA_036525085.1 Allobosea sp. | reverse complement strand
GTGGGCCGCCTCCTCGAACATCTCGGAAGCGTGCAGCAGCGCCTTCGACGGGATGCAGCCGACATTGAGGCAGGTTCCGCCCAAGGTCTTGCGCTTCTCGACGACCGCGACCTTGAGACCGAGCTGGGCTGCGCGGATGGCGGCGACATAGCCGCCGGGGCCGGTTCCGATGACGACGAGATCGTAGGACATCTGTTTCTTCCGTGGAGAGCGAGTATCAGGGCGCGCGCCGCATCTCCGGGGAGGTGGCGCAGCGAATGCGGCAGGTCGATATTAGGCGAAAGCGTAGAGCATCATCACGAGCCCCACGATCGAGAGAATCCAGACACCCGTGCGGATGCCGGGAATGCCGGCGGCGTAGATCGGCACATAGGCCACGCGCGCAACGAGCCAGAGCTGGGCGCCCGTCACGGCGAGACCGCTGGCCTTGTTGGTGACGATCAGGCCCAGCGCCAGCGCGATGAAGGCCGGGTAGGTTTCGAGCAGATTGGCCAGCGCCCGCGTCAACCGGCCGGAAACCAGCGTCGGCGGCGTGTTACCGCCGTCGCGTGGTGTCATCGCCGCGGGCAGGCCGACGGCCGCCGTGACGGATACGGCCTGCGCGACGACCTGAGCCAGCAGAAGAACGACGCTCCAGCCGAGAAGGCCGGTCAGGGTGGTGAAAGCCATGATCGTCGTCTCCCGCCGTCGGTGGTGGTCGAGCCCCTCAGAGATCCAGCACGAGACGCGCCGGGTCCTCCAGCGCCTCCTTGATGCGGACGAGGAAGGTCACGGCTTCCTTGCCGTCGATGATCCGGTGGTCGTAGGAGACCGCGAGATACATCATCGGGCGGATCTCGATCTTGCCGCCGACGACCATCGGGCGCTCCTGGATCTTGTGCATGCCCAGGATCGCCGATTGCGGCGCGTTCAGGATCGGCGTCGACATCAGCGAGCCATAGACGCCGCCGTTCGAGATGGTGAAGGTGCCGCCCTGCATGTCCTCGATCTTGAGGCTGCCCTCGCGGGCCTTCTTGCCGAGCGCGCCGATCGCCTTCTCGACGCCGGCGATGGAGAGCTGGTCGGCATCGCGCACGACCGGCACGACCAGGCCCTTGTCGGTGCCGACGGCGACGGCGATGTGGTAGTAGTTCTTGTAGACGATGTCGGTGCCGTCGATCTCGGCGTTGACGGAGGGGATCTCCTTCAGCGCCTGCACGCAGGCCTTCACGAAGAAGCCCATGAAGCCGAGCTTCACGCCGTGCTTCTTCTCGAACACGTCCTTGTACTGGTTGCGCAGCGCCATCACCGCCGACATGTCCACCTCGTTGAAGGTGGTCAGCATCGCGGCGGTCGCCTGCGCTTCCTTGAGGCGGCGCGCGATGGTCTGGCGCAGCTTCGTCATCTTGACGCGCTCTTCGCGCGAGGCGTCGTCGGGGGCCGACGGCGCACGGACCTGCACCGGGGCGGCAGGCGCGGAGGCCGCAACCGCAGGGCCGGTCGCGATCGCGGCCAGCATGTCGCCCTTGGTGACACGGCCGTCCTTGCCCGAGGCGCCGACGCTCGACGGGTCGACGCCGCTCTCGGCAGCCAGGCGCGAGACGGCCGGGCCGGAATCGGCGGCCTTGGTCGCAGGCTTGATCTGGGTGTCGCCGGCGACCTCGCCGGCCTTCTTCTCGGCAGCTGCGACGGTCGGCTCGCCGGCCTTGCCGGCGGCCTGCGCCACCGCCGTGTCGGCCTTCGGCGCAGCCGCCTTGCCGTCACCGGCCGAGATCATGCCGAGCAGCGCGCTGACGCCGACCGTGTCGCCTTCCTTGGCGACGATCTCGCCGAGCACGCCGGCGGCCGGCGCGTTGACCTCGAGCGTCACCTTGTCGGTCTCAAGCTCGACCAAAGGCTCGTCGGCCTTCACGGCATCGCCGGGCTTCTTGAACCACTTGCCGATGGTCGCCTCGGAGACGGATTCGCCGAGGGTGGGTACGCGGATTTCGGTCGCCATGTCAGGCCTCTGTTTCGTGTCTTTGTCTGGCGTTCGGATGTCTGGAGGTCAGCCGGCGAAGGCTTCGTCCAGGAAGGCGTTGAGCTGGGCGAGGTGCTTCGACATCAGGCCGGTTGCGGTCGCGGCCGAGGCCGGGCGCCCGACATAGCGCGGACGCTTCGACTTCGAGCCGGCATGGCCTAGCACCCATTCGAGATAGGGCTCGACGAAGGTCCAGGAGCCCATGTTCTTCGGCTCCTCCTGGCACCAGACCACGTCGGCGCCCTTGAAGCGCGACAGCTCATGCGCCAGCGACTTCAGCGGGAACGGATAGAGCTGCTCGACGCGCATCAGGTAGACATCGTCGATGCCGCGCTTCTCGCGCTCCTCGAGCAGGTCGAAATAGACCTTGCCCGAGCACAGCACGACGCGGCGGATCTTCGAATCCTTGACCAGCTTGGTCGTCGAGTTGCCGCGCTCGGCATCGTCATGCAGCACGCGGTGGAAGGTCGAGCCCTCGGCCAGCTCCTCCAGCGTCGAGACGCAGCGCTTGTGGCGCAGCAGCGACTTCGGCGTCATCAGGATCAGCGGCTTGCGGAAGTCGCGCTTCAGCTGGCGGCGCAGGATGTGGAAGTAGCTCGCCGGCGTCGAGCAGTTCGCGACCTGCATGTTGTCCTCGGCGCACATCTGCAGGAAGCGCTCGAGACGGGCGGAGGAGTGCTCCGGACCCTGGCCCTCATAACCATGCGGCAGCAAGCAGACGAGGCCCGACATGCGCAGCCACTTGCGCTCGCCCGAGGAGATGAACTGGTCGAACACCACCTGCGCGCCGTTGGCGAAGTCGCCGAACTGTGCCTCCCACATCGTCAGCGCATTCGGCTCCGACAGGGTGTAGCCATATTCGAAGCCGAGCACGGCCTCCTCCGAGAGCATCGAGTTGATGACCTCGTAGCGGGACTGGTCGTCGCGGATATGGTTCAGCGAGGTGTGACGGGCTTCCGTCTCCTGATCGATCAGCACCGAATGGCGCTGGGAGAAGGTGCCGCGCTCGCAATCCTGGCCCGAGAGGCGGACCGGATTGCCATCGAGCAGCAGCGAGCCGAAGGCCAGCGCCTCGGCGGTCGCCCAGTCGATGCCCTGCCCGGTCTCGACGGCCTTGCGGCGGTTGTCGAGGAAGCGCTGGATCGTCTTGTGGACGTTGAAGCCCGGCGGAACCGCAGTGATCTTCTCGGTGATCTCCTTGAGCACGGCGGCGGGAACGCCGGTCGCGCCGCGGCGCGGATCGTCCTCGTCGGCGCGGATCGCCTTCATGCCGGCCCAGCGGCCATCGAGCCAGTCGGCCTTGTTCGGCTTGAACGCCTGGCCGGCGTCGAACTCGACCTCGAGCCTCGCCTTCCATGCGGCGCGCGCCTCGTCGAGCTCGCCGGGGCTGAGCACGCCCTCGGCCTCGAGCTTGGCCGAATACAGCTCCAGCGTCGACTTGTGCGCGCGAATCTTGCGGTACATCAGCGGCTGGGTGAAGCCCGGCTCGTCGCCCTCGTTGTGGCCGAAGCGGCGATAGCAGAACATGTCGACCACGACCGGCTTGTGGAACTTCTGCCGGAACTCGATCGCGATCTTGGCGGCGAAGACGACCGCCTCCGGATCGTCGCCGTTCACATGGAAGACCGGGGCCTCGACCATCTTCGCCACGTCGGACGGATAGGGCGAGGAGCGTGAATAGCGCGGATAGGTCGTGAAACCGATCTGGTTGTTGATGATGAAGTGAATCGAACCGCCGGTGCGGTGGCCCTTCAGGCCGGACAGGCCGAGGCATTCGGCCACGACGCCCTGGCCGGCGAAGGCCGCGTCGCCATGGATCAGCAGCGGCAGCACCTTGGAGCGCTCGACGATGTCGCCGAACTGGTCCTGCTTGGCGCGCACCTTGCCGAGCACCACGGGATCGACGATCTCGAGATGCGACGGGTTGGCGGTCAGCGAGACGTGGACGTTGTTGCCGTCGAACTCGCGGTCCGACGACGCACCGAGATGGTACTTCACGTCGCCCGAGCCCTCGACATCGTCAGGCGCGAAGGAGCCGCCCTTGAACTCGTGGAAGAGCGCGCGGTGCGGCTTGCCCAGCACCTGCGTCAGCACGTTGAGGCGGCCGCGATGGGCCATGCCGAAGACGATGTCGCGCACGCCCAGCGCGCCGCCGCGCTTGATGATCTGCTCCAGCGCCGGGATCAGCGCCTCGCCGCCATCGAGGCCGAAGCGCTTGGTGCCGGTGTACTTCAGGTCGATGAACTTCTCGAAGCCTTCGGCCTCGACGAGCTTGTTCAGGATCGCCTTCTTGCCTTCCTTGGTGAAGGCGATCTCCTTGTCCGGCCCCTCGATCCGGCCCTGCAGCCAGGCCTTCTGCTCGGGATCGGAGATGTGCATGAACTCGATGCCGACCGTGCTG
>DATDBB010000175.1:0-3073 GCA_036525085.1 Allobosea sp. | reverse complement strand
GCCGATCTGGTCGCCGATGGTGCGCAGCGGGTTCAGCGCCGTCATCGGTTCCTGGAAGATCATGGCGATGCCGGCGCCGCGGACCTTGCGCATCTCGGCTTCGCTCAGGCCTGCGAGATCGCGGCCTTCGAACAGGATGCGCCCGCCATCGATGGCGACGCCGGGGGGCAGGAGGCGCATCACGGCGTTGGCCGTCATCGACTTGCCCGATCCCGATTCGCCGACGACGCAGAGGATCTCGTTGGCCTGGAGAGCGAGCGAAACCTCGCTCATCGCGTGCGGCCGGTCGGCGTTCTTCGGGAGGCTGACGCTGACGGCGTCGAGGGTGAGGATCGCGCTCATCGGCCCTTCAGCCTCGGGTTGAGGGCATCGTTCAGGCCCTGTCCGACGAGAGAGACGGCGAGCACAGTGACGAGGATTGCAACGCCGGGGATGGCCGAGACATACCATTGCACCCGCAGCACATCGCGGCCGGCGCCGATCAGGTTGCCCCAGGAAGCGACGTTGGGATCGGAGAGCTTGAGGAAGGCGAGGGCGCTCTCCAGAAGGATCGCGATCGCCATCACGACGCTGGCATAGACGATGACGGGCGGCAGGGCGTTGGGCAGGATCTCGCCGAAGATCAGCTTGACGTCGCGCAGGCCGAGCGTCCGCCCGGCCTGGACGAATTCGCGGTTGCGCAGGGAGAGGAACTCGGCGCGTGTCAGCCGCGCCGAGGCCGGCCAGGAGACGATGCCGATCGCGATCGTCACCGTCGTGATCGTCGAGCCGAAGACGGCGACCAGCACCAGCAGCAGGATGAAGTTCGGCAACGTCTGGAAGGCTTCGGTGACCCGCATCAGGGCAGTGTCGACCCAGTCGCCATAATAGCCGGCGAAGGCGCCGATGGTGATACCGATCAAGACCGAGATCACCGTTGCGACCAGCCCGATCAGCAGCGAGATGCGCGCGCCATGGAAAATCTGGGCGGCGATGTCGCGGCCGGAATTATCGGTGCCGAGCAGGAAGCGCGGATTGGCGAAGGGCCAGATCAGCGGGCGGCCCGCCAGGGCGAGCGGATCGCGCGGATAGAGCCAATCGGCGCTGATGGCCATGGCGAGCACGACGAGCAGCAGCAGGATGCCGATCACGGCCGGCGGACTGCGGAAATAGAGCTTCAGGAAGGACATGGCTTCAGCCTCCCGTCGTGATGCGCGGGTCGAGCCGGGCATAGAGCAGGTCGACGATGAAGTTGACGGCGATGACCAACAGCGCCGAGACGAAGACGATGCCGAGCAGCGTATTGAGGTCGCGCTGGATCACCGATTCATAGGCGAGCCGGCCAAGGCCCGGCAGCGAGAACACGCTCTCGACCACAACCGAGCCGCCGAGCATCGTGCCGGCCTGCAGGCCGATCAGCGTCACCATCGGCAGGAGCGCGTTGCGCAGGACGTGGCGGACTACGACGCGGGTCTCGTCCATGCCCTTGGCGCGGGCGGTGCGGACGAAGTCGAGCGTCAGAACCTCCAGCATCGAGCCGCGCATGATGCGTAGGTAAATCGCCATGTAGAACAGCGCGAGCGTCAGCGTCGGCAGGACGAGATGGCTGGCAATGTCGAGGGTTCGCGCCAGCCCGACGCGGGCGATCGTGATGTCCTCGAAGCCGCCGGCCGGCAGCCATTGCAGGTAGATCGAGAAGACGACGATCGCCATCAGGCCGAACCAGAAGGTCGGCATGGCGTAGAAGACCAGGCCGAGCGTCGAGATCAGCGTGTCCGGCCAGCGGTTGACGCCGCGCGCGGCGATGACGCCGAAGATCAGGCCGAAGAAGAAGGCGAGCGAAAGCGAGGCCGTCATCAGCAGGATCGTCGCCGGCAGGCGCTCTCCGATCACGGTCGCGACCGGCTTGCCGTAGATCGCCGAGAAACCGAGATCGAGCCGGACCAGCCGCCAGAGATATTGGCCGAGCTGCGCCCAGGCCGAGAGGTTCAGCCCGTAATGCTCGCGCAATTGCCGGGCGGTCTCGGCGTCGCCGCCGCCCATCTGGGCCATCAGCGCATCGACCGTATCGCCCGGTGCGAATTGCAGCAGGACGAAGACCCCGATCAGGATCAGAACGAGGGTCGGGATCGAGGCGGCGAGACGCCGCCCCGCAAGGGTCAGGATGCGCATGGGTTACGCGGTTCCGCGAGGGAGGACAGCATCTGATTCCGGCTCGGAAACACGCCGTCATCCTGGCCGAAGCGAAGCGGAGCGCCGGGATCCATCATAGAACGCGACCGTCCCCTTTGATGGATCCCGGAGTTGCGTCGCTTCGCGGCTTGTCCAGGATGACGGCGAGGTTCAGGTGTTTCACTCCGCCAACCACAGATCATGCCAGGAGGACGAACCCCAGCGCGGCGTGTTCGAATGGTTGCGCGCCTTGGCGTTGATCGCGGTCAGGAAGATCTGCTCGATCGGTGTCCAGATCGGCAGCTCGGTGTTGGCGCGGCGGACGAAATCGCCATAGAGCGCCTTGCGCTTGGCGACATCGACCTCGGTGGCCGCGTCGTCGATGATCTTGTCCATCGCCTCGTCGGTCCAGCCCCACTGGTTGGTCCAGGGCGCGCCCTTGGGCTGGCCCGAACGATACCAGACCGTGGTCGAGACGGCAGGGTCGTTGCGGTACTGGTGCCATCCGGTGGCGAGATCGAAGGCATGCTCGTCATAGACCTGTTTCAGGAAGCCGCCGCCATCGGTGCGGACGACCTCGACCTTGATGCCGACATCGGCCAGCGACTGCTGGATGAAGGTCGCGAACAGGGTGATGTCCTCGCCCCAGGGCGCCGGCAGGAGGCGCAAGGTGAAGCGGGTGCCGCCGGCGCCCGCCTTGAAGCCGGCCTCGTCGAGCAACTGGGCGGCAAGCTTCTTGTCGAACGGATATTGCGGGCCGTTATCGGCCGGATAGAAATCGGTCGAGACCGAGGGGACCGGGCCGGTGCCGCGCTTGGCGAAGTCGCCGAGGAAGTTCTCGATGAAGAAGGGAATGTCGAGCGCATGCGCGATGGCGCGGCGCACGCGGATGTCGGCGAGTTCCTTGCGGCGGAAGTTGAAC
>DATDBB010000174.1:0-19443 GCA_036525085.1 Allobosea sp. | reverse complement strand
TCCCGTCGACCAAGCCGCGCGGCGAAATCCCCATAGCCCACGGCCCCGGGCCGCGGCTTCCTCCACTGGAGGCTTTCGAACGCCGGCCCTCAGCCCGGTCCAAACCCGCTCGCACGGGCCGGCATCCGAAACCCTTCACAGTAGCCGACATAGAGGCATCACCCGAAACCCGACATTTGCGGTCGAGGCGGAGCTAGCCAGCAGATCAACCCGTTTATCCTGATCAGGCGCGCGCCGAGAAGCGCTCCAGCACCGCGGTCAGGTTGTGGCTTTCGCCCTGGGCTTCATCCAGCACGAGCCGGTTTTCGAGATCGTCGAGATGCTCGCTCATATGCGCGATCGCGCCGGCCTTGTCGCCGCGTGCGACCGCTTCGATAATCTGACGATGATGATCGGCGCCGCATTGATCGCCATTCTTCCGCCGGTATAGGGCATCGACCAGCGAAATCCTGGCGAGAACCTTCTCCAGCAGTTCGAGCAGCACCGCGTTGCCGCCGAGCCGCGCCAATTCGATGTGGAAGCGACCCGCAAGCCTGGATTTTGCGGCGGCGTCGGGAGCGGCGTGGATGCGCTCCTCCTCGATCGTGAGCTCCTCGAGGGCCGCGATGCGGTCGGGCGCGGCGCGTTCACAGACGCGCTCCAGCATCAGCAATTCGAGACTGCGGCGGGCTTCCAGCAGCGCGCGTGCCTCTTCGATGCCAGGCTCCGCGACGAAGGCGCCCCGATTGCGCTTACGCTCGACGATATGATCGCGCTGCAGCACCGCAATGGCGCCGCGAACGACGGTGCGGCTGACGCCAAAATGCGAGCCGATGACGTCTTCCGGCAGCTTCATGCCGGGGCGGAGTGCGCCCTCGGCGATCGCTTCCGAGAGCGTGTCGCAGATACGCACGACGACGTCGTCGCCAGAGATGTCGCTGCCGCGCTCGTTCATTTTATTTCCCTGATCGCCGTCGCACCCGTCGATCACAGATAGCTTCCCGCAGCATCGGGATACAGCCCATTTAATGCGCACGATGTTGAAATTTATGCAATCAGAAATGGTTTCAGTTGTGAAAGCATATCAGATTTTTGTTATGATATCGGTGTAAGAAGCATTTTTTTCGTATTTCTTTCAATTAGTTAGATCATGAATTGCGAGATCAGGCTGCCGATTGGCATGCGCCTTGCCTGACACTCCCCAGGAATCGCAGAGAAACGAGCGCTGACGATCATCGCGGATGGTCGCACGCTCGATCCCAAACGCCCGGATGGTGCAGCATGTCGATGGCGGCTGAAATGAACCCGGAGCTTTCCTCGCCGCGCCTCGGGCAGCGTCTGACTGTCGCGGGTGTCAACCATGCCTATGCCGGGGCGGCCGCGATCGAGGATGTCGGCTTCGAGGTTCCCGCCGGGACGATCGCCGCGATCCTGGGCCCAAGCGGCTGCGGCAAGTCGACCATGCTGCGTGTCATCGCCGGCCTCCTGCGCCCGAATGCAGGCAGCGTGCGGATCGGTGAGCGCGATGTCACGGACATCCCGGCGCGCGAGCGCAGCGTCGGCATGGTCTTCCAGAATTACGCGCTGTTTCCGCATCTGACAGTCGCGGAGAACGTTGCCTACGGTATTTCTCGCCTTCCGCGCGAGGAACGCCGCGCGCGTGTCGACGAGATGCTCAGGCTGGTGCGACTCGCCGCCTTCGCGGATCGCCTGCCACGGCAGATGTCAGGCGGTCAGCAACAGCGGGTCGCGGTGGCGCGAGCCTTGGCGCCAAGCCCCGCGATCATGCTGCTCGACGAGCCTTTTGCAGCTCTCGACCGCGGCCTGCGCGCTGATCTCCAGTTCGAGTTCGTCCGACTCCAGCGCAGCCTCGGTATCACGGCGATCATCGTGACCCATGACCAGGACGAGGCGCAGTCGGTCGCCGACAGGCTGATCGTGATGAACCGGGGCCGTGTCGAGCAGTATGGCCGCCCCGCCGAACTCTACGATTCTCCGGCAAGCCTTTTCGTCAACGGCTTCGTCGGCCACGCCTCGCTGCTGGAGGCCAAGGTCGAGACGGGTGCCACTGGCGCCGGCCTGCGGCTGAGTTCGGGTGCCTTGCTGCCGATGCCTGCCCCCGTCGGCTTCGTGCCGGGTTCGCCTGTCGTCCTCGCAGTCAGGCCCGAGCATGTGATGCTCCAGCCCGGCCCCTCCGCCGGCGCCCTGCCGGCAAAGCGCATGCTCTCCGTGCCTCAGGGGCCGCTGATGATGCACGACCTTCTGGTCGCCGGCACGCATCCCGTCCGCGCTGCGGAAAGCCGCGTGCCCGGCTCGCCCACTGAGAACCTGCCGGAAGATGTCTTCGTGACCTTCGCTCTCGATCGCTGCCGCCTGTTTCCTGCTCCCTGACCGCCATCAGAAGGATCGCCGCCATGACCAGCCATCCGCTCAGCCGTCGCCATTTCACCGCCGGCCTCGCCAGCCTCGCAGGCCTGGGACTGCTCTCGCCGCAGTCTGCTCGCGCGGCAGGCTCCGTCGTCGCCGCATCCTTCCCCAACGCCTGGGAGGACGCCTATCGCAAGATCGTCGCCCCGCTGGTCAAGGCGCAGGGCACCGAGCTGGTGGTCGCGCCGGCGCTGGCCCAGGATCAGCTCGCCAAGCTGCTCGCAAACCCGTCCAAGCCTCCCTTCGATGCCCTGCTGATGTCGCCCGGCCAGACGGCGGAAGCGGCGTCGCGTGGGTTGATCGAGAAGATCGACCCGTCGAAGCTGAAGAACTGGAGCAAGCTCGACGCTGCCGCGCGCACCGAATACGGGCCCAACGTCACGGTCGAGATCAACGGCATCGCCTATAATCCGAGCCTGGTGCCCAAGCCCGCCGGCTACAAGGACCTGTTCGAAAACAAGGCCTATGACGGCAAGGTCGCCTGGATCGGCTTCGGCTCCAACACCGCGACCATGGCCTGGGTCGAGATCGCCAAGCTCTATGGCGGCAGCGAAGACGACATGACGCCCGTCTTCAAGCTGCTCGCCTCGCATCTGCCGAAGATCGGCGCCATCGCCAACAATGGCAGCCAGCAGATGACGATGTTCCAGCAGGGCGAAATCGCCGTCTTCATGGCCAGCACCGGCAATGTGGCGCGGCTCAAATCGCTCGGCGTGCCCTGCGAGTTCGTCCATCCCACCAGCGGCTCGCCCAGTGTGCCGGTGACGATCCACCTCGCCAAGGGCGCGGCCAATCCGGAGGGTGTCTACCAGTACATGGATGCGGCGATCTCGGCGGACGCCCAGGCCAAGCTCGCCCTGCCGCCGACCGAGATGATACCGACCAATTCGGACGTGCCGCTGCCGCCCGGCATCAAGGCCTTTGTCTCGGACGAGCAGATGAAGACGCTGGTCTACCCGGACTGGGCGAAGATCAACGCCAAGCGCGCGGCCTGGACGGCCGAATTCGACCGCGTCGTCCGCAAGTGAGCGAACGCTAGGCAACGAGGGGCGAGCGCAGATGAACCGCAACGCACTGCCATTTCTGCTGCCGATGCTGGCGCTGTCGCTGGCGGGGTTCCTCGTGCCGCTCGCTCTGCTGGGGGTGTTCAGTCTCGTCGACACGGCAGGCGCGCCGACGCTGGAGAATTATCGGCGTCTGTTCGCCGATCCCTTCATCCTGAGCGTCCTCGTCGATACCCTTGGGCTCGGCGCCAAGGTGGTCGCGCTGACGACGCTGATCGCCTTGCCGATCGTGCTGCTCTACTGGCATGCCGGCCCGAAGATGCGGCGCGTCATCGTCTTCCTGACGCTGCTGCCGATGCTGACCAGCAACGTCGTGCGCACCTTCGCCTGGATCGTCATTCTCGGACGGCAAGGCCCGGTCAGTCAGGCCATGGTCGAGCTCGGCTTTTTCCCGGCGCCGCGCAGCCTGCTCTTCAACGAAACCGCGCTGGTCGTCGTGCTCGCCCAGATCGAACTGCCTCTGTTGGTCTTGCCGGTGATCGCGGTGATGACGCGCAGCGACGGCAGCCTGCCGGCCGCTGCGGCCACGCTCGGGGCCGGCCCATGGCGCGTCCTGTCGACGATCCTGCTGCCGATGATGGCGCCCGGCATCCTCGCCGGTTGGGTGCTGGTCTTTGCGGGGGCGACGACATCTTACGTCACGCAGTCGGTGATCGGCGGCGCCCGGCTGATCTATCTCCCCCAGTTCGTGTATCGCGAGGTCGGCGTGCTGTTCCAGTGGCCATCGGCTGCCGCAGCCGCTTTCGTTCTGCTCGCCGCGACCAGCCTCGTGATGCTGGCGATGACGGCCGCCTCCCGCCATCCGAGGCTCGCCGGTCATGCTTGACGGACACCGCCTCTCAGATTGGGCCTACCGGCTTTTCGTCTACGGCCTCGGCGGCCTCGCCATCGCCTTCATGATCGCGCCCGTGGCGGTCGGCCTGGCGATGTCGTTCACCGCCGGCCAGACGCTCAAGTTCCCGCCGGACGGGTTGTCGCTGCGCTGGTACGCCGCTTTGCTCGATCCCGAGCAGTCGGCCCCGATCCATACGGCGATCCTCCACTCCGTGCAGATCGCCGTCCTGACTGTCCTCGGCGCGGTGCTGCTCGCCGCGCCTGCCGCCTACGGCGTGACGCGGCTGAAGCCGGCTGCCTCGGCGGCCGTCGAGCCGCTGATGCTCGCGCCGCTCGTGCTGCCGAGCCTCGTTTATGGACTCGCGGCGCTAATCGCGTCTGGCCGCGTCGGCCTGAGCCCCTCTTTCGGGCTCGTCGTCTTCGGCCATATCGTCGTGTTCGGCCCGCTGATGTATCGCTCATGTGCGGCGATCACACAGCGGCTGGATCCGAGCCTGGAGGAGGCCTCTGCCCTGCTCGGTGTCGGGCCATTGCGCACCTTCCTGCGCGTGACGCTGCCGCTGATGCTGCCGGGTATCCTGGCGGGCATGTTCCTCGTCTTCATGCAGTCGCTCGACAATGTGTCGGTCACGCTGTTCCTCGCCGATGCGCGCACCACCGTGCTGCCGCTGCGGATGTTCCAGATGATCGAGGAATCGCTCGACGTCCGGGTCGCCGCGATCTCGGGCGTGCTGATCGGCGCGGTGCTGCTGTGCCTCATCGTCTCCTGGCGGGCGCTGGAGCCCAAGCGGCAAAGCTAGGCCGCCATCCAAAGTTCCATCTCTTGCAAGGATCGCTCTCGTGACATCAATGTCGCCTGCCGGCCACCGCCGCATCGAAGCCCTGCTGGCCGATTTCGAGCCCGATTTCCAGTTCGACGCGCCGCTGCCGCTGCCGCTCGAGGAGTTCGAGGAGCGGCTGCGCAAGGTTCGCCGCGAATGCGTCGTCGCGGGGCATGACGTCCTGATCGTCCACACCGACATGATCGGCTGGTTTCACACCTCCAACGCCTATCTGCGCTATCTCTGCGACTGGATGCGCGAGGGCGTGCTGATCGTCCCGATGGACGAGGACAAGCCGCTGACGCTGCTCTCCTTCTTCACGCAGGCCGTCATCCTCCCGCCGGGCGGCGAGCCGGTGCTGGTCGAGGACATCTGGCAGATCGGCGCGATCGGGCGCGAATACGCCGACCGGCCGGGCTCGTCGGTCGTGAAGACGGCCGAGGCCTGCGCCAGGCTGCTGGGCGACATCGTGCCGGCCCGCCCGCAGATCGGCTGGATGGGCGACAGCCGCTCGGGAGAGTTCATTGGTCTGCTGAAGGAGCTGGTCCCGGGCGCGAGCTTCGCCGACGAAAGCGCCATCATCGACCGGATGCAGCGGGTAAGGTCGCCGCGCGAGGTCGGCATGTTCCGGGCCGCCTGCCAGCTGATCGATATCGGCATCCAGGCGGCCTATCACGTCGCAAAGCCCGGCGTGACCGATCACGAGATTTTTGCGGCCTTCACCTATGCGCAACTGGCGCGCGGCGGTGAATCCGCCGATGGCTACCAGATCGGCGCCAACGCCTTCGGCACCCATTGCGGCAAGCCATACGGCCATGTCATGCGGGCTGGCGACATCGCCAATCTCTACATCTCGAATGTGACCTTTCGCGGCTACAACGCCCAGACCTCGCGCATGATCGCCTTCGGCGACATCACCGCACGGCAGGATCTGGTGCTGTCGGCCTGCGAGGAAGGCGTGAAGCGCGCCGAAAAGCTGATCCGCCCCGGCGCCCTGATGCGCGACATCAACAACGCCGCCTTCGAACCCTTCATCGAGAAAGGCATGCTGACCTCGCCGGAAACGCGCACCATGCCGTACAACTGGAGCACGGCCGAGGATGGCGGCCCGCGGCTGATCAAGCGCCAACAGGTCAGCGCGCCGGACTGGGAGGCGCAAGGGCGCAAGCTGATGCATGTCTATCCGGCGACGCACGGGCCTCATAATCCCAATATCGGCCACGCCGTCGGCATGGCCGGGGCCGGCAACGCCTTCAACCTCGCCTCGCACAATTACGACCGGCTGGAGGAGGGCATGGTCTTCGTCCTGCACGCGCAATGGCTGGAGCCGCTTTCGGCCGGCGCCAATCTCGGCGACTTCTACGTCGTGACGCATGACGGCTTTGAGAACCTGAGCTGCCATACGCCGCTGGCGACGCATCGCGTGCCGGCGTGAAACGCACATCCACGAGGTTTCGACCGCCGCGCAATCAGCGAAGGATCGACTGTGACCGAAACGCCGTCAACCGGCTCGCCCGCCAGCGACATCGTCACCTTCGACTTTGCCAGGCTGACGCCGCGCGAGCGCTACAAGCTGCTGATCGGCGCGGTGGTGCCGCGCCCGATCGCGCTCGTCACAACAGTCGACAACGCGGGCGTCGTCAACGCCGCGCCGTTCTCCTTCTTCAACTGCCTCTCGGCCGATCCGGCGATCCTGGCGCTCGGGGTCGAATATCGCCCGACCGGTGGGCAGAAGGACACCGGCCGAAATGTCCGCGAGACGCTCGCCTTCACCGTCAACATCGTCTCCGACGCACTGGTCGAGGGGATGAATGTCTGCGCGACGCCGTTCGAGCCCGGCATCGACGAATTGCAGCAAGCCGGCCTGACGGCGATGCCGGGCGTCAAGGTGCCCTGCCCCTGGATTGGCCAGGCGCCGGCTGCCTTCGAATGTCGCCACCACACCACGCTCGGCATCGGCAGCTCGCGCGAAATCATACTGGGCGAGGTCGTCTACGCCCACTTCCGAGCCGATACGATCGACCTCGCCAAGCTCTATGTCGATCCCGTCGCCCTCGACGCGGTTGGCCGCATGGGCGGCAAGGGTTACGCAACGACGCGGGACTATTTCGACCTGCCGACGCTATCCGTCGTTGATTGGATAGCCGATCCAGCACGGGCCAATGCACGCAGTCAGCCATAAGGTCGTGTCGGTCGGGCGGCGCATCGGTCAGGAGTTTGATTGCGATGAGGCTGCCCGTCCTGCCCATATCAGCGCCGCATAATCACGTATGGTGGTGCCAGCGTCAGCGTGACAGCGAAGAACGTCGCCAGGGCGGCGCTGCGCCAAAAATCTGACTCCGGCCCGTCGCCAGGAAGCGGACGTCCCAGAAAGATCTGCTCTAGGACGAGTCTTGACCCTTCTCCGAGGTCCAATGCAAATCGCGATACCGTCCGGAGTTGGGCTTTCCCGGCCCGGCCTCGAGGGGCATCCTGGATTACCATCGCGCCACTCTCCTCAAGCTGTACCTCTACGGCTCAAGGTTTGAGGCCGAGAGTGGTTGCGAGAACCTGGAAGGGATTGATTCAGCGCCGCCCAGGAAAGCCTGAATGTGGATTGGTCCTAGTTCACCGCGATCTGGGCCTTCTTGATGATTGCCGCCCAGCGCCGCGATTCCGCGTCCATCATCGCCGCGAATTCCTCCGGCCGATTGCCGATCGGCTCGGCGCCCTCGTTCTGCAGGCGCTCGCGGATGATCGCGCTGTTGATCGTCTCGACCGTCGCAGCCCACAGCTTGGCCGCGACCTCTTTCGGGGTGCCCTTCGGCACGACGAAGCCGTACCAGGCGGTCGCCTCATAATCCGGCCAGCCGCTCTCGACGACCGAGGGCACGTCGGGAAAGAGCCTGGCGCGCGCCTTGCCGGTCACCGCCAGCGCCTTGAGCTTGCCGCCCTCGATCAGGCCGAGCACTGAGGGCACGGTCGTGATCATGAAGTCCGAATTGCCGGCGAGCAGGTCGGTCAGCGCGGGGCCGGCGCCGCGATAGGGCACATGCACCGCTTCGAACGCAGCCATCTGCGCCAGCAGCACGGTGGCGAGATGGCTGGCCGAGCCATTGCCAGCCGAGCCATAGGTCAGCTTGCCCGGGTTCTTCTGGGCGTAGCCGACAAGCTCGGCCAGCGTCTTGTGCGCCGAGTTCGGCGCGACGACCACGACCAGCGGCGCGGCCGAGATCAGCGTGATCGGGTCGAAGGCGGTGAGCGGGTCGACCTTGACGTTCTTGAACAGATGCGGATTGACCACCATCGGGCCCTGATTGGCCATCAGCACGGTGTAGCCGTCGGCCGGCGCCGCGGCCGCCTGCGCCGTCGCGAGATTGCCGCCGCCCGAGCCGTTGTTCTCGACCACCAGCGACTGGCCGAGCCGCTCGCCGACGCCCTGCGCGACAAGCCGCGCGATCGCGTCGGTGCCGCCGCCGGCGGCATAGGGCACGAGCAGCTTCATCGGCCGCGTCGGGAAGGCGGCCTGGGCGCGCGCGAGTTCAGGCAGGCAGGTGCTGGCCGCGGCGGCCGTGATCAGGCTGCAGAGATGGCGGCGCGTGATCGTCATGGGTCATTTCTCCTCCCGTTTCCGCCCTCTCTGCAAGCGCGAGGATCGTGCTTGCGGGGACGATGACGTTTCCTTCAAAAATGCGGCGCGCGGTGCGCACCAGGTTCGCGCGCGCCACCTGGCCGGCGGCATCGAGCGAAAGCTCGACCTGGATGGCGCCGCTCGGATGCTCGATGCCGACCAGCGTGCCGGCTTCCGGCGCGAGCATTTCGGCGGCGAGGCTGCCGGCGATGCGGCTCGCCGCCGCGATGCAGAGCGCGCCGGTGACGGCGTGACTGCGATGGCAGCGATCGGGCGTGAAATAGCGCGAGGTCAGGCCGCCGCCGCGGCGGGCCGGCGAGAGCAGGCCGATTTTCGGGATGACACGGCCGGCGACGTCGCCGAGGCCCATGCGGCGGCCGGCCTCGCGGCGGATCCGTTCGAACCGCGCCAGCAATTCGCGGTTCACATCGAGCACGGCCGGCGTCTCGTCGCCGGCGAGGCCGAAATCGCCGGCCCGGACCAGCAGCATCGGCGTGGCGTAGTCGACCAGCGTCACCGGGATGCCGTCGATCTCCTCGCGGGCGAGGCCAGTCGGCAGCAGCGCACCGGTCTTGGAGCCGACCGCTTCGAGGAAGCTCAGTTTGACCGGCGCGGCCGTGCCGGCAACGCCATCGATCGCAGTCGCGCCGTCATAGTCGACGAGGCCACCGGGAGTCTGGACGGTCGCCTCGATCAGCGACCCGGTGTTGCGGTTGTGGATGCGCACCACCGTCTCGCCCTCGGCGGCAGGAACGAGGCCGGCCTCGATGGCAAAGGGGCCGACGGCGGCGAGCATGTTGCCGCAATTGGGGCCGAGATCGACATGGGCGCGCTCGATGGCGACCTGGGCGAAGAGATAGTCGACATCGGCATCCGGCCGCGCCGAGCGGTTGACGATCGCGACCTTGCTGGTCAGCGAGTTGCCGCCCCCTAACCCGTCGAGCTGGAGCAGATGCGGCGAGCCCATCGCCGCGAGCAGGACGCGGTCGCGTGCCCCAGGCTCGGCCGGCAGGTCGGATTCGAGGAAGAAGGGGCCGCGCGAGGTGCCGCCGCGCATCAGCACGCAGGGAATGCGCAGGGCTTTTGCATGCAGCGGGCGGAAGGGAGCGGACAAGGGCGCGATCCGGCGAGTGGCGATGCCTCCTCATCCCAGATCGAATAACTGCTGTGAAATGCAGATATCGGCGCTATTGATACGCTATGAGCATCAATTTCGAAGCACTCGACCTGCGCGCCTTCGTCGCTGTGGTCGAGCTCGCCGGCTTTCACCGGGCGGCCGAGGCCCTGAACATGTCGCAGCCGGCGCTGAGCCGGCGCATCCAGCGGCTCGAGGCCGCGGTCGGCGCCGCCTTGCTCGAGCGGACGACGCGGCGCGTCGCGCTGACCATGGTCGGGCGCGAAATGCTGCCCCTGGTCCGGCGCATGCTGGACGAGTTCGACACGTCGATCTTCGCGATGCGCGATCTCGGCAGCCGCCGCGCCGGCCAGATCGCGCTCGCCTGCATTCCGACGGCCGCCTTCTACTTCCTGCCCGCGGTGATCGCGCGCTTCCAAGCGCAATACCCCAACATCCGTTTCCGCATCCTCGACCTCTCGGCCAATGACGGGTTGGAGGCGGTGGCGCGCGGCGAAGTCGAGTTCGGCATCAACCTGCTCGGCGGCTCGGATGTCGAGCTCACCTTCGAGCCGCTGCTCGACGACCCGTTTGTGCTCGCCTGCCGGCGCGACCATGCGCTCGCCGGCAGGGCCGCTCTAGACTGGAACGATCTCGAAGGCCACCCGCTGGTCACGGTCAGCCGGGCGAGTGGCAATCGCGCCATCCTCGACGCCGCACTGGTCAAGCTCGGCGTCCGGCTCGACTGGACCTTCGAGGTGACACATCTGTCGACTTCGCTCGGCCTGGTCGAGGCGGGCTTGGGGATTTCGGTGCTGCCGCGGCTGGCGACGCCCGGCGCCGATCATCCGATCATCGTAACGCGGCCGATCCGCGATCCGGAGGTTTCGCGCACGATCGGCGTGGTCAGGCGGCGCGGCGTCAGGCTGGCGCCGGCGGCCGAGCGCTTCCTCGAGATGTTGCTCGGAACATGGCGGGGGCCGTTGTCGGAGCACAAGTGAAGCCACAGTGAACCGCACCGGGTTTGTCGGAGGCCCCAACTCCTCAGAGGATGGGGCTATGACGAGCAAGACGACGAACAAGTTCTCGCCTGGGAGCAGACTTTGTCAGAGTCCGGCAGGGGCCAGCAGCCCCCCTCACCCCACATTCATCCAGCCGAACCTGATCGGGAACCCCTCTCCCCCCAGCAGGTTGACCGTCTCGTGCAGCGGCAATCCCACCACCGCCGTGTAGGAGCCGACGAGCTTGACGACGAAGGAGCCGGCGATGCCCTGGATGGCATAGCCGCCGGCCTTGCCGCGCCACTCGCCCGAGGCGAGATAGGTCTCGATGTCCTCGTTCGAGAGGCGCTTGAAGCGCAGCCTGGTCTCGACGATGCGCTCGCGGATGGCGCCTAACGGCGTCACCAGCGCGACCGAGGTGTAGACCCGGTGTGCCCTGCCCGAAAGCAGGCGCAGGCAGGCGGCGGCCTCGTCGACGATCTCGGCCTTGGGCAGGATACGCCGGCCGACCGCGACGACGGTGTCGGCTGCGACGATGTAGCAGCCTTCGAGATCGGGCCGGCCGGCGGCGCCGATCTTCGCGGCTTGCGCCTTCTCGCGGGCAAGGCGGCGGGCGAGGTCGCGCGGACGCTCGCCCTTCAGCGGCGTCTCGTCGAGATCGGCCGGCAGCAGCGCGTCGGGCTTCAGCCCGGCCTGCTCGAGCAGGGCGAGCCGGCGCGGCGAGGCCGAGGCCAGCACCAGCATCGGCCGCCAGCCGGGATGTTTGGGAGAGGCGAAAAAGCTCAAGGGCAGCCCGACAAGGTTCCGGCGCGGCCTGAACGCCGCGCTGTGCCAACAGCCTCTAGAGCATTTTCAGCCATGGATAAATCCAATTGGCACCCATGCGCCCGATGCTGAAGGTCTGTCTGGCCGATGACTGAACCATTCACCCTGCGCATAAAATGAGCAGGAAAACCCCTTCGTATTGCATTGCACACAGAAGCGGGAACAGCCACATTGTCGTTTCGCATGCCGTCGCGGCCGCCATGCGGGGATCGCTGCTCGGAGATCCCGCCCCGAAGCCCGGAGTCGTTCACCCCATGGCGCCATCGATCAGGAAGCCACGTTCCGCCATCGCAGCGGGAGGTGAAGCGCAGGCGCTCGCGAGCCGCGTGATGACGCTGCACGCCGATGCCGGGTTGACGATCGCGATGCGCATGCCGCTGCTGATGAAGGGCGCGCTCGGCGACAGCCATGGCCAGCGCGAAGCCGCCAAGGCCGTCAGCGAGAAGGTCACGGCGGTGATGGAAAGCGGCTTCGCCGCCAGCCAGGCCGCCGCGATGTTCTGGTGGGGGCTGGCGCTCAATCCGCTCGCCAGCCTCGATCTCGCCGAGGAGGCCGCCAAGGTCGCCAACAGCACGCTGGAGCCGTTCTCGAAGCGGACCCGCGCCAATGCGGCGCGGCTGACCGGCCGCCGACGCTGAGGCCCTGCTTGCGGGGCTTTTGACGGAACCGCGCGGTCGTCCCGGGCTTGACCCGGGACCCATCCCGGAGCGTTGCCGATCAAGGTTCCGGAATGGGTCCCCGATCTCCGCTTCGCTGCGTCCGGGATGACCCGCGCATTCCACTGGAAGCCAGTCAAAAAGAACCGACTGCTCTCGATCTTCCCCGTCAGACCGGCTCGGTGGGAGCCTCCGGCGGCAATGCCATCGCCGCCGCATATTCGCGATCGAGCTTGCGATAGCGGGTGGCGCTGAGCGGGATCAGGGCGAGATAGGCGATGACGATCAGCGCCAGCACCTCGAAGGGATAGGCGAAGAGCAGGCCCGCCACGACCACGACCGCGACGAAGATCGGCAGCACCCTGTCGCGCGGGATGCGCGTGCCCAGCGTCTTGCCGGCATAACAGGGGATGCGCGAGATCGTCAGGAAGGCGATGAACAGAATATAGAGCCCGACCGGAACGGCGCCGTAGTCCTGCACCGGCACGCCGATGAAATGCAGGTAGAGCGGCAGCATGGCCGTGATCGCGCCGGCCGGCGCCGGCATGCCGACGAAGAAGTTCTTCTGCCATTCGGGCCGGTCGGGATCGTCGATCATGACGTTGAAGCGCGCGAGCCTGAGCGCCATCGCACAGGCCAGCGTCAGCACGATGATCCAGCCGAAGGATCTCAGGTCGTGCAGGACGAAGATCCACAGCACATAGCCGGTGGCGACGCCGAAATTGACGAAATCGGAGAGCGAATCGAGCTCCGCACCAAAACGTGACGTGCCCTTCAGCATCCGCGCCAGGCGCCCATCGACGCCATCGAGCGCGGCCGCGATCAGGATGCAGATCGTCGCCGTCTCGAGCTTGCCCTCGACGACGAGGCGCATCGCGGTCAGGCCGAGGCAGAGCGCCAGCAGGGTGATGACGTTGGGCGCGATCAGCCGGAACGGGATCGGCTTGAAGCGGGCGCGCTTCGATTCGGCGCGTTCGGGCTCGAAGGGGGGAAAGAGGTCGCTCATGCGAGCGGGAATACGCGGTTTTGGGCGCGGAGGCTAGGCGGGTCTCCGCTCAACGCCAACGCTATCAGGCGCGGGGAACCCCTCTCCTGTAAGGAGAGGGGCAGGGGTGAGGTGCTGGCCCTTGGACCAGTGAAACATCCGATTACAGCGGCGCGGCTGTGAGGTCGCAGCCAAAGCGTCAAACGGCCGACACCTCACCCTGCCCTCTCCTTACAGGAGAGGGTTCCCCGCGCCGTCTCCTGTAAGGTCAAATGCCGCGGAACATCCGCGCCGCCGCTTCGCCGCCGGCGAAATCGGCCAGCACCGTTTCGCCCGCCAGGGCCGTCTGACCCTCGCCGACCAGCGGGACGACGCCGACGGGAAGGTAGACATCGACGCGCGAGCCGAAGCGGATCAGGCCGAAGCGCTCGCCGGTGCCGATCACGTCGCCCTCCTTGACGAAGGGCACGATGCGGCGCGCGATCAGCCCCGCTATCTGGACGACGCCGACGATGCCGGCGCTCGTCTCGATCGCCAGCGCGTTGCGCTCGTTGTCGTCGCTCGCCTTGTCGAGTTCGGCGTTGAGGAAGAGGCCCGGCGTATAGGCCATCTTGACGATGCGGCCGGGCACGGGGGCGCGGTTCACATGGCAGTCGAAGACGTTCATGAAGATCGAGATGCGCGTCATCGGCTCGGCCGGGAGGTTCAGCTCCGGCGGCGGCAGGGCCGAGGCGATCTGGCTGACGCGGCCATCGGCCGGCGAGATCACCAGCCCCTCGCGCTGCGGCGTGATCCGGACCGGATCGCGGAAGAAATAGCAGATCCAGATGGTGATGATCGCGCCGATCCAGCCGAAGGGCGACCAGAGATTGGCAAGCACGATCGTCGCGACCAGCGCGATGGCGATGAAGACGTAGCCCTCCTTGTGGATGGGCACGATCACCTTGCGAACGGAATCGACGAGCGACATGGGCAAAGTCCCGTAATGTGGCTGCGCGGATGGCGCGCATGATGCGTTTGCGGCGGCATTTTCAGCCGCAGCTCGTGGCGCTGTTTAGGAGGTTCGGCGCGCCGGGGGAAGAGCGTCGTGGCCCAGCACCGCCCGGAACGCGCGCCCAACGGTCTGATTCGCGCCTCATTCCAGGCCGAGCATGGCGACATCATTAGGAAAGTCGCCCCTTGACGACACTCACCGCCCTAGATGCGACGCCGCCCTCCGGTCTGGTCGAAAGCCGGCGCCCGGCCCTTTCGGTCATCGCTTCGCTGCTGCGCAACCCGCTGCAGGCCATGCCTCGGGAAGTCTATCGCGAGAAGCTCGTGCTGGCGAAGACCGGCGGGCGCACCAGCCTTTATGTCTGCGACCCGCCGCTGATCCAGGAGGCGCTCACCAAACAGGCCGCCTCGCTGGGCAAGGGCGACCTGATCCGCCAGGTGCTCGGCCCTGCCATCGGCGAAGGTCTGCTGACGGCGGACGGCGCGCATTGGCGCTGGCAGCGCCAGGCGGTGGCCTCGGGTTTCCAGCATGAGCGGCTGCTGGGGTTCCTGCCGGCGATGATCGCGGTGGCCGAGGCGACGCGCGAGCGCTGGCGCGCGGCGCCGTCCCCGCTCGACATCGGCCACGAGATGATGCGGACCACTTTCGACATCATCGTCGAAACGATGCTGTCGGGCTCGCAGGCGCTGGACGTGGCCAAGGTCGAGCGCGCGATCTCGGACTATCTCGAACCGACGAATTTCATGTTCGTCTACAATCTGTTCGGCGCCCCCGACTGGCTGCCCTATCCCGGCCGCCGCAAGGCCAAGGCCTCGGTCGTTTATCTGCGCGAGAGCCTCGGCGGGCTGGTGGCGCGGCGCCGGGCCGATGGGATGCGCCGCGGCGATCTGCTCGACATGCTGCTCGATACGACCGATCCGGAGACCGGCCGGACGATGGGCGATGCCGAGATCGTCGACAACCTCCTGACCTTCGTCACCGCTGGCCACGAGACGACGGCGCTCGGCCTCGCCTGGACGCTGCATCTGCTGACCGAACATCGCGAGCATGAGGCCGCCGTGCTGGGCGAGATCGCCGGCGTCACCGGCGGCGGGCCGCTGCGGCCGGAGCATGTCGCGGCCCTGCCCCTGACCAAGGCGGTATTCCAGGAGGCGATGCGGCTCTACCCGCCCGCGCCCGTCATCACGCGGCAGGTTGAGGCGCCCTTCACTCTCGGCGGCGTCTCGCTGGAACCGGGCATGGTGCTGTATGTGCCGATCCAGGCGGTGCACCGGCACGAAAAGCTCTGGGAGCGGCCGGAGTTGTTCGACTCCGGCCGGTTTGCGCCGGAGGCCGTGCGCGGGCGGCATCGCTACGCCTATCTGCCTTTCGGCGCGGGGCCGCGCATCTGCATCGGCAGCGCCTTTGCCACGATGGAGGCGGTCGCGATCCTGGCCGTATTGCTGCCGGCGTTACGGCTGGAGCCGCTCTCCGCCACGCCACCGGAACCGACGCTCAAGATCACGCTGCGGCCGAAGCAGCCGCTGCGGATGAGCGCCAGTCCGCGCGCGTGAACGAGAGCGGTGTCAGGCCGGAGCGCGATAGGTGGTGAAGCGCCGTGCCGCTGCCCATGTCAGCACGACGAAGGCGACGAACAGCAGCCCTTCCGAAATCGCGAAGGGCGGTTCGGACTGGGTCGGCGCCAGTGCGCGCAACGCCGGGACCTTGGAGAAGAGCTGCGCCACCAGGACGAAGAGCAGAAGATAGAAGGTCAGCATGGCCGTGATCGCATAGGTGCGGCGCCAGACCCCGTCGAGGCGGCGGGCATAGAGCGCAAAGCCCGCAATCCCGACGAGCGCCAGCGAGATCGCCCCGATGATGTGCGACGGCAGCACGCCGTTGAAGGGAAAGCCGAAGCCGGTCGCGCTCGTCGCAAAGGCCGTCGAGAGGAAGACGCCGGTCCAGCCTGGCCGGATATGCCCGTTCAGCAGGCCGGCCGCGACGGGAAAACCCGCCACGATGGCGATCAGGCTGAGCCAGGTATGAAACCCTACGAATGTGGTCGGATCGAACATGGCAAGCCCCCCGGCTCTCGAACGCGGAGCCGGTGGCTCCTCTTGCGTCAGGATGCAGGAAGCGCGCCGCAGATGCGAGCGCTTTTAAACTGGAGCGTCGCCTTCTCCCCTCGCGGGAGAAGGTGGCTCGGCAAAGCCGAGACGGATGAGGAGGCGCCGTGCCGTTTCCGGCTGGCGGACTTGTCGATCAGGCGGATCGCTCACGGCGCCCCCTCATCCGGCGCTTCGCGCCACCTTTTCCCGCGGGGGGAGAAGGGGAGCCCCATTCAAGGCGTCAGCGTGACCCGCACGCTCGGCTCTTCCTCGGCGGTGGCGCGCTGCAGGGTGGCCTTGGCCTCGTCGACCTGGCGCTGGCGGTTCCAGAGCGCGGCGTAGATGCCGTTGGCGGCGAGCAGGTCGCGGTGATGGCCGCGCTCGGCAATCAGCCCCTTGTCGAGCACGATGATCTCGTCAGCATTGATCACGGTCGAGAGCCGGTGGGCGATGACGAGCGTCGTGCGCCCCTCGCTGACGCGGTCGAGCGCGTCCTGGATTTCCTTCTCGGTGAAGGAATCGAGCGCCGAGGTTGCCTCGTCCAGCACCAGCACGGGCGGACCTTTCAGGATGGTGCGGGCGATGGCGACGCGCTGCTTCTCGCCGCCCGACAGCTTCAGGCCGCGCTCCCCGACCGAGGTGGCGTAGCCGTCCGGCAGCGACTTGATGAAGCGGTCGATCTGGGCGAGGCGTGCAGCTTCCTCGACCTCCGCCTCTGTCGCTTCGGGCCGGCCGTAGCGGATGTTGTATTCGATGGTGTCGTTGAACAGCACGGTATCCTGCGGGACCATGCCGATGGCCGCACGCAACGAGACCTGCTGGACATCGGCGATGGGCTGGCCGTCGATCAGGATGCGCCCGGCTTGCGGCTCGTAGAAGCGGAAGAGCAGGCGCGAGATCGTCGACTTGCCGGCGCCGGAAGGGCCGACGATGGCGATCGTCCGGCCGGCGGGAACGGTGAAGGAGATGCCCTTCAGGATCGGCCGTTCCGGGATATAGGCGAAATGCACGTCCTCGAAGCGCACTTCGCCCGCCGGCACGGTGAGCGGCGGCGCACCCGGCTTGTCCTGGATCTCGGGATCCTTGCCGATCAGCGAGAACATCTGCTCGATGTCGAGCGTCGCCTGCTTGATCTCGCGATAGACGGTGCCCATGAAATTCAGCGGCTGGTACAGCTGGATCAGCATGGCGTTGATCAGCACGAAATCGCCGACGGTCAGCGTGCCGGCCCGGAAGCCCTGCACCGCCATGACCATCGAGATCGTCAGCCCGGTCGCGAAGATCGCCGCCTGGCCGAAATTGAGCCAGGCGAGCGAGGTGTAGGCCTTGATCGAATTGCGCTCGTAGCGCGCCATCGACAGATCGTAACGGGCGGTCTCGCGGGCTTCGGCGCCGAAATACTTCACCGTCTCGTAGTTCAGGAGCGAGTCGATCGCCTTGGAATTGGCGTCGGTGTCGGACTCGTTCATCTGGGTGCGGATGGCGATGCGCCACTCCGTCGCCTTGATGGTGTAGGCCATATAGGTGGTGACCATCACCACCAGCACGACGACATAGACCCAGTTGAAGATCGTCAGCAGAACGGCCGTGATCAGGACGAGTTCGATCACCACCGGCACGAGCTGATTCAGGCCGAGCCGGACCATTTCCTCGATGCCGTTGCGGCCGCGCTCGAGCACGCGGGTCAGCCCGCCGGTCTTGCGTTCGAGATGGAAGCGCAGTGACAGGTGATGCAGATGGCCGAAGGTCTGCAGCGCCAGCGTCCGCACTGCATGCATGAAAACGGGAGCAAACAGCGCATCGCGCGCCTGGATGAAGGCGGCCGAGCCGACGCGCGCGAGGCCGTAGATCACCGTCAGCGCGAGCGGCGCGCCCACCAGCCAGGGCAACCAGCGCTCCAGGCTCGACGGCGTGTTGGCGAGCGCGTCCGTCGCCCATTTGAAGGCGAAGGGCACGCCCATCAGCACGACGCGACCGAGCACGAGCAATGCAAAGGCGGCCACGACGCGCTTGCGCAGATCGGCGCGATCCGCAGGCCAGAGATAGGGCCAGAGCGCACGGAAGGTCTCGACGAAGCCCGAGCCCGGCTTGAGCAAGGCGGGGCGCGCGAAGTTTGACGCCGGAGGCGGCGCAGCTGGCGGAGACATCTTGGGACGATTCCAGGTTGGGGTGCCGATATAGGCGCAATCGCCGGCAAATGCATGTGGGCAGGCGGAAGGGCGGAATTGCAGCAGCCGCCGCCTTGCTTACGTCCAAAGCCCGGTGTCAGATTGTCACCGGAGCGCTGAACGCGCGTCACCGGGGAAGAAACAACCATGAAGATTCAACGTGTTGTCGTGACCGGACTGCTCGGAATGGCTGCCGGTCTTCTGTCTGCCACGCTGCCTGCCGCCGCCCAGGGGGCCAAGCCGCCGGCCCAGATCACCATCAAGAACATGCGGGCCGCGCCGCTGACGGTGTTCGAGATCGCGACCGGCGGCGACCAGCCGCGCCTCGTCGGCAAGATCGCCAAGCCGCTCGCGCCGGGCAAGAGCATCGCCGTGAAGCTCAACAAGCCGGCGGGCTGCAGCTATTTCGTGCTGGCGAAGTTCGGCGACGAGGTCGAGAGCGACGCCGAAGGCATGGACCTGTGCAAGGACAAGATCATCCGCCTGACGGAGTGAGGCTCGCCGCTCGTCACGATCCAGCGGAGCACCATCCTCCCCGTCATCCCGGACAAGCGGCTGAAAGCCGCGCCGATCCGGGATCCATTCCGGAGCTTCTCCGGTCTGCGCTCCGGAATGGATCCCGGGTCTCCGCTTCGCTGCGCCCGGGATGACGGTGCGGATACGATGGGGCGGCCGTATTGGCTAGGCCGTCGCACCGGCCCGCATCAACTTATAGGTGATCGAGTCGACCAGCGCCTGGAACGAGGCGTCGATGATGTTGGCGCTGACGCCGACCGTGGTCCAGCGCTCGCCCGTCTCGTCGGCGGATTCGATGAGGACGCGCGTCACCGCATCCGTGCCGCCCTGGAAGATCCGGACCTTGTAGTCGACGAGGTGCA
>DATDBB010000173.1:0-9113 GCA_036525085.1 Allobosea sp. | reverse complement strand
GCGCCCTTGGGCAGCCAGAGCTGGTCGGCGATCATCTGCTTGGGGCTGCCGCCGAAGACGGATTCGCCGAGCCCGATCAGGAAATAGGTGATGCCGAAGGTCGCCATGAACAGGATGATGTCGGGCTGGTTGACCAGCGGTCGCAGCACCACCCGCTCGATCGCCACCGCCAGCGCGAACATCACGCCGAGCGTCAGGATCACCGCGAGGAAGGCCGGCACGCCCTTCTCGTAGAGCCCGACCAGCGTCAGCGCCGCGAACACCACCATGATGCCCTGGGCGAAGTTGAACACGCCCGACGCCTTGAAGATCAGCACGAAGCCGAGCGCGATCAGCGCGTAGAGCACGCCGGAGACGAGCCCCTCCCAAACCGTCTGGGCGAGCAGGTCCGGCGCCGCGACCATCTGGTCGAAGGGATCGATGAAGACCTTGTGGAGCGTGCCCGAGCCGTCGAGCCGCGCGCCGAGGATCGCGGCGACGATGATGGCGACAAGGATCAGCCCGGTCTTGATCCAGGGGTTGGCGAGAAGGTTCGGCGCGGGCCGCACGGCGACGTCGCTCATGGCTTGCACCTCACACCGGCAGATAGGAATGGGTCGTCATCCCGGACAAGCCACGAAGTGGCGCCGATCCGGGATCCATTCCGGAGCCTCTCCCGAATTGCTCCGGAATGGATCCCGGGTCTGCGCTTCGCTCCGCCCGGGATGACGGCGCGGATTTGGGAACGGAAGTGGTCCATCAATGCGCCACTCCCAGATAGGCATCGATCACCTTCTGGTCGGCCTTCACCTCGCTGGGCGTGCCGTCGGCGATCTTGCGGCCGTATTCGAGCACGACGACCCGGTCGGAGAGGTCCATCACCACGCCCATATCGTGCTCGATCAGGGCGATCGTCGTGCCGAACTGCTGATTCACGTCGAGGATGAAGCGGCACATGTCTTCCTTCTCCTCGAGGTTCATGCCCGCCATCGGCTCGTCGAGCAGGAGCAGTTCCGGCTCCATCGCCAGCGCCCGGCCGAGCTCGACGCGCTTCTGCAGGCCATAGGGCAGCCTGCCCACCGGCAGCTTGCGGATGTGCTCGATCTGCAGGAAGTCGATGATGTCCTCGACGACCTTGCGATGCTCGATCTCCTCGTTCATCGCCGGGCCATGGCGCAGCGCCTGCCAGAAGAAGCCGCGCTTCATCTTCAGCGTGCGGCCGGTCATGATGTTGTCGAGCGTCGACATGCCCTTGAACAGCGCGACGTTCTGGAAGGTGCGGGCGATGCCGGCGGCAGCGGCGCGATGCGGCCTCATCTTGTGGCGGCGCTCGCCCTTGAAGATGATCTGCCCTTCCTGCGGCTGGTAGAAGCCGTTGATGCAGTTCAGCATCGAGGTCTTGCCGGCGCCGTTGGGGCCGATGATGGCCCGCACCTCGCCCTTGCGGATGTCGAAGGAGACATCCGAGATCGCCTTCACCCCGCCAAAGCGCAGCGAAACATTCTGGACGGCGAGCAGGACCTCGCCCTTCTCGCGGATGGGTTCGCCGGTCACGTTCATCGGTTCCGCGTTCATGCCGCCCTCGCAGGCGTCTGGCGTTCGGGAGCGGTCGTCGGATAGGTCTTCGCGTCGCGCACCTTGACGCGGGCCGAGATTACGCCCTTGCGGCCGTCCTCGAAGGTGACTTCGGTCGAGATGTCGGCTGCATCCGACCCGTCATAGAGCGCGTTCACGAGCGGTGCGTAGCGCTCGGCGATGAAGCCGCGCCGGACCTTCTGCGTCCGTGTCAGCTCGCCGTCATCGGCGTCGAGTTCCTTGTGCAGGATCAGGAAGCGCCTGATCTGGGCCCCGCCCATCAGCGGCTCGGCCGCGAGCGAGCGGTTCACCTCGTCGACGTGGCCAGCGATCATGTCGTAGACGAGGTCGTGCCCGGCGAGTTCCTGATAGGACGCGTAGACGACGTTGTTGCGCTCGGCCCAGTTACCGACCGCCGTCAGGTCGATGTTGATGGCGACGGTGGCGTAGTCGCGCCCCTGGCCGAAGGCCACGACCTCCTTGATGTTGGGATAGAATTTCAGCTTGTTCTCGATGTATTTCGGCGGGAACAGGTCGCCGCTGTTGAGCTTGCCGACATCCTTGGCCCGGTCGATGATCTTGAGGTGGCCCTCTTCGTCGAAGAAGCCGGCATCGCCGGAGCGGACATAGCCATCGGCGGTCATCGTCTCGGCGGTCTTCTCCGGGTCCTTGTAGTAGCCGCCGAAAATCGAGGGCGAGCGGTAGAGCACCTCGCCATTGTCGTCGATCCGGATCTCGACCAGGGGCGCAGGACGTCCGACCGTATCGGCCCTGATCTCGCCGTTCGGCTGCATCGTGATGTAGACGCCGGCTTCGGTCTGACCGTAGAGCTGCTTCAGGTTGACGCCGATCGAGCGGTAGAAGCGGAAGAGTTCGGGCCCGATCGCCTCGCCGGCGGTGTAGCCGACCTTGATGTTGGTCAGGCCGAAACGGTTGCGTAAGGGTCCGTAGACCAGCACGTCACCGAGCATGTAGAGCAGGCGCCCGCCGAGCGGCACGCTCTCGCCGTTCAGGATCTTTTCGCCGTATTTCTTCGCGACGCCGAGGAAGTAGTGGAACATCTTCCGCTTCAGGCTGCCTGCATCCTCCATGCGGACCATGGTCAGCGTCAGCATCGTCTCGAAGACGCGCGGCGGCGCGAAGGCGTAGGTGGTGCCGACCTCGCGCCGGTCGTCGATCACCGTTTCCGGCCCCTCGGGGCAGTTGACGCAGAATCCGGCGACGATCGCCTGCGCATAGGAGAAGACATGGTCGCCGACCCAGGCGATCGGCAGATAGGCGATGATCTCGTCGCTCTCGTTCAGCCCGTCGAACTGGCAGCCGATCTCGGCGGCCGTGATGACGTTGTAATGGCTGAGCATGACCCCCTTGGGCCGGCCGGTCGTGCCCGAGGTGTAGAGGATGATGCCGAGATCGGAGCCCTTGCCGGCCTCCATCTCGCGCTCCAGTTCGGCGGCAGCGCCGGAATCCGTGGCGAGGTCCTTTCGCCCTGTCGCGATGACCTCGTCGATCGCATGCAGCTTGCCATGGTCGTAGTCGCGCAGGCCGCGCGGCTCGTCATAGAGCATGTGCCGCAGCTTGGGCAGGCGCTCCGCGATGGAGAGGATCTTGTCGACCTGCTCCTGGTCCTGCACAACGGCGAAGACCGCCTCGGCATGATCCAGCACATAGGCCATCTCGTCGGCGACACTGTCGGCATAGACAGGCACCGGCACGGCCCCCAGCCACTGCGCAGCCGCCATCGACCAATACAGGCGCGGGCGGTTGTAGCCGACGATCGCGACCTTCTCGCCGCGCTTCAGCCCGAGTCTCTGCAAGCCGCGCGCAAAGCTGCGGACCTGCTCAGTGACCTCGGTCCAGTTCCAGGATTGCCAGATGCCGAGGTCCTTGTGGCGAAACGCCACGCGGTCTCCCCGCTCTCGCGCATTGCGCAGCAGCAATCTCGGAAAGGTATCCGCCTGGCCGGCGCTTCCGCTTGCCATCGTCCGTCTCCACCCTGAGCGGCCGGCGTACATGGCGCCGGCCTTCGTTCGGGCCATTCGGCCCTTGTCGTTGATGCAAGCCTCGCAGCCACGCATGAGCTTTGCAAGGGCAGGCTTGACAGACAGTTCGTCTTTTGACGATTATCGTCTTGCAGAGGTGTGTTTGGCCACCCGCCACACTCGATCGTGACTGTGCTTTCAGGCCCTCGCGCTCAACCCTCGTAGCGTGCCAGCCGCTCGACATCCAAAATCGTCACGCTGCCATGGCCGATCTCGAGCAGGCCGAGATCGGCGAGCTTTTGCAGCCCCTGATTGGCGATCTGGCGCGACATGCCGGCGAGAAGGCCGAGCTCCTCCTGGCTGACCTCGAGCGTGCGGCCTTTGTCGGGATAGAGCGTCGGGTTGAACAGCCAGGCGAGGTTGCGCGCCAGCCGTCCCGTCGAGTCGAGCGTGCGCTCGGTTTCGGCGAGTGCGATGAACTGGGCGAGGCGCTCGTTGAACTGGTGGACGAGGAAGCGGTTGAACGCGGCCGAATGCTCGAACAGCCACAGGAAGGTCGAGCGTCGCATCAGCGCCAGCTTCGTCTGGCGCAGCGCCACCAGCTCATAGCGGCGCAGCTCGCCCTTGATGACGGTGCCCTCGCCGAACCAGGCGCCGGCGCGCATCCCGGCGAGCGTCGCCGATTTGCCGGTCTTCGACGTCGTCGACATCTTGACCAAGCCTTCGGCGACCCCGGTCCAGGCCTCCAACCGGTCGCCGACATGGCAGATATTGGCGCCCTTGCCATAGCTCCTGAACGAGATGCCGCGCCGGGCCTCTTCGAACTCCTCCTCGGTCAGGCCTCGTGACCAGGCGGCGATGCGTCGCAATTCCTCGGGCGAGATCACGATCGACCAGACACCATTCGCGAGCCCAAAGCTCCGGAGGGCGGGAGTATGAGACGCCCACAGCCGGAAACTCAAGCTGGCTCAAAGCCCGGCTTCGAGACCACGAGGTCGCGGCTACGTTCGATCGGCAGGCGGCCGCCGCGATTCGGCCGCGTTTTTCGGCGACTCCGGATAAGGTGGCGCTCGGCTCGAGCGATGATTTACCCTGCATTAACCATGCTGCGCCAGCTTGCGCGCATGCCGAGGACATCGACCGTGGCACGACGCCCTGCCCTTGCCAGCCTGCTCGCCATTGCGGCAATGGTCGGCCTCGCAACCCCGGCCGCCGCGCACCCGCATGTCTTCGTCACCGCTCGTGCCGAGATTCTCTACGCGCCCGATGGCACGGTCAGGGCTCTGAAGCATATCTGGAGCTTCGACGAGGCCTATTCGGCCTATATCACGCAAGGGTTGGACAAGAACGGCGACGGCAGGCTGACCCCGGACGAACTCGCCGAGCTCGCCAAGGTCAATGTCGAATCGCTGCCCGATGTCGGCTTCTTCACCACCGCCAAGGCCAACGGCAAGGCGCAGGAATTCGGGACACCCGCCGAGGCCGGCCTCGTCTTCGAGAACAAGATCCTGACGCTGACCTACACGCTGCCGCTGAAGGTGCCGGCCCACGCCAACCGCTCCTTCGGCATCGAGATCGGCGACCCCAGCTATTTCGTCGCCTTCGACATCGTCGATGCGCCCGACGCCGTGATCACGCGCGACGCGCCCAAGGGCTGCATCGTCCGCGTCGCCCGTCCGCCGAAGCTCGATCCCGCCGTGCAGCAGAAGCTGGCACAGGAGGATATCACCGCCACGCCCGACACCAGCGGCTTGCAGGTGACGACCCGCGCGCTCGTCGCATGTCCTTGAGCCGAGCATGTCCCTGAGCGCCCCGCGTAACGCCTTGATGCCCTGGCCGGCTTTGTCGAGACGGCTGATCATCATGGCGCTCGCCATCGCCGTCGTGGCGGGCGGATTCGCGCTCCTCGCTGCCGTGATCGCCGCCTGGAGCCCGCCGCCTCCCCCTCCGCCGCGCAATCCCTTCGGCGTTCCGCTGCCGCGCGAATCCCTGCCTTCGACGACCGGGATCGGCGGGATGATCCTGAGCTGGCAATCGGCCTTCTACCGCGAGCTGACGGCGACCCTGAAAGCCGTGGCCGCAAGCCCGGCGGCGCTGTGGGGCCTGCTGGGGCTGGCCTTCGGCTATGGCGTCTTCCACGCGGCCGGCCCCGGCCACGGCAAGGCGGTGATCTCCGGCTATATCGTCGCCGACGACCGCAGCCTGCGGCGCGGACTTGGCCTGAGCTTCGCCGCCGCCATCCTGCAGGCGCTGGTCGCGATCGCGTTGGTCGGCACGCTGACGATCATGCTGCGTCAGACCGTCCAGACGATGGCCGTCGCCACCGACATCGTCGAGCGCGCGAGCTTCGCCCTGGTCGCGCTCGTCGGCGCCCTCGTGCTCTGGCGCAAGGCCGGCGCGCTGCTGGCGCTCGGCCATGGCGCTCAGGTGCATGACGCCTTCTGCGACCATGTCCATATGCCCGGCCCCGACGAGATCGCTGTCTTGCGGAGCTGGCGCGAAATGGCCGGCGTCGTCATCGCTGCTGGCCTGCGCCCCTGCGCCGGCGCCCTGATCATCCTGGTCTTCGCCACCTCGCAGGGGCTGCTCTGGGCCGGCATCGCCGCCACCTTCGCCATGGCGCTCGGCACGGCCCTGACCACAGGAGCGCTGGCTGCGCTCGCCGTCTTCTTCAAGTTCGCGGCGCTGCGTCTCGCCGGCGGTTCCTCGCTGCGTGCCGCGCGGACGCTGGCCGCCCTGGAACTGCTGGCGGCCGCCTTCGTCGCAGTGCTCGGCGCGGCCCTCTTCCTCGGGCTGGCGATGAGCGGGCAGGGGAGCTGAGCCTCCCTGCGTCAGGCGCACTCCGCAAGAGCGATCTCTGCTCTGCTGGCCCTTCACGGCAGCCGCCTTTTGCTTAGACTGCCCGCGCTCGGATCGAGGCACGCCTCTTGCGTCGCGCGGCCGTCAACGAAAGGCCTACCCACTTGACTGAACCCTGCGAACTCAGCGCCGTCGAGGCTCGCGCCTTGATCGGAACCAAGAAGCTTTCCGCCACCGAACTGCTCGAAAGCTGCATAAGGCGCATCGATGCCGTCGATCCCGCCGTCAACGCCATGGTCGCCCGCGACGACGACCGCGCCCGCGCCGCTGCAAAGGCAGCCGACGCCGCGACCATGCGCGGCGATGCGCTTCCCGCCCTTCACGGCCTGCCGCTCGGCGTCAAGGATCTGGAAAACGTCGCCGGCCTGCGCACCACCTATGGCAGCCAGCTCTACGCCGACCATGTCCCGGCCGAAGACCAGCTCATCGTCGCCAAGACCCGTGCGGCCGGCGCGATCGTGCTCGGCAAGACCAACACGCCCGAATGGGGCGCCGGCGCCAACACCCGCAACGCCGTCTATGGCGCGACCGGCAACCCGTTCGACCCGATGAAATGCGCCGCCGGCTCCTCGGGCGGCTCCGGCGTCGCGCTGGCGACGAACATGGTGCCGATCGCGACCGGCTCCGACACTGGCGGTTCGCTGCGCAACCCTGCCGCCTATAACGGCATCGTCGGCTTTCGGCCCTCGCCCGGCCTGGTGCCGAGCGAGAAGCGTCCGCTCGGCTGGAACCCGCTCTCCGTGCTCGGCCCGATGGCGCGCACCGTGCCGGACCTCTGCCTGCTGCTCTCGACGATGGTCGGGGACGACGCGGCCGACCCACTGGCGACCACGATCCACGGCCAAACGATCCGCCGCGCGGAGGATTTCGCCCGGCCGGCCACGATCGATCTCGCCTCGCTCAAGGTCGCGATGACGCCGGATTTCGGCTTCGCGCCGACCGAGAAGCACATCCGCAAGGTCTTCGCCCAGAAGGTCGGCGCCTTCTCCTCGCTCTTCGCGGCGGCGGAGGAGACGACTCCGGACTGCTCCGGCACCGACGAGACCTTCGAGGTGCTTCGCGCGGTCTCCTTCCTCGCCGGCATGCATGACCGGGTGCGCGACACGCCCGAACTGGTTGGCCCCAATGTCCGCGCCAATGTCGAGGAAGGCCTGCGCTATGGCGCGCTCGACATCACCCGCGCACTGAAGCAGCAGACCGCGATCTACCAGAAATGGCAGAGCTTCTTCGAAGACTACGACGTCATCCTGTCGCCGGCCGTGACGCTGAGCCCGCGCCCCTGGGCGGAACTCTATCCCGCCGAGATCGACGGCAAGCCGACCCGGACCTACTTCCACTGGCTCGCTTTGGCCTACGCCCCCACGACCGTCGGCCATCCCGCGATCTCACTCCCGGTCGGACTCGACGATCACGGCATGCCGTTCGGGCTGCAGATCGTCGGCCCGCGCGGCGGCGACGCCAAGGTGCTGGCGGTTGCGGCTGCGCTGGAGCAGGCTCTTGCCGGCGATACGCTGACGGCAAGGCCCGTGCCCGACATCGCAAGGCTGGCGTCAGCCCCACGCCTTAGCAACACCCCGGGATTCCTGGGCTTCGATTGAACCATTCGAGCTTCGCGCAGGGGCCGCAGGCCAGGACGGCAGGAACGTCCAAGACAGGCGCTCCCGCGCGCGCGTCCCATGCAGTCACCGTGAAGAACACATAGGGGGTTAAGTCGATGAAGCGTCGTACATTTCTGAAGGGGGCGACTGCCCTGACCCTGGCCGGGCCGGCCGCGATCGGGCGCGCTGCCGCACAATCGGCGACCACGCTGAAATTCGTGCCGCAGGCCAACCTGACCGCGCTCGATCCGGTCTGGACGACGGCGACCGTGACCAGCAACCACGGCTACTACGTCTACGACACGCTCTACGGGCTCGACCTCGCCGGCAAGCCGCAGCCGCAGATGGTCGCAAGCCACGAGGTCGCCGCCGACGGCAAGAGCTGGACCTTCAAGCTGCGCGACGGGCTCGCCTTCCATGACGGTGCGCCCGTCAAGGCCGCCGACTGCCTGCAGAGCCTGAAGCGCTGGGTCCAGCGCGACCCCTACGGCCAGCTTCTCGCCAAGGTGATCGAGTCCTCCGCGGCCGTCGACGACAAGACCTTCGCGATCAAGCTGACGCGGGCCTTCCCGATGATGCTCGACGTGCTCGCCAAGGCGGATTCGCCGCTCTTCATCATGCCGGAACGCCTCGCGCAGACCGAGGCGACCAAGCAGATCACCGAGGTCATCGGCTCGGGCCCCTACCGCTTCATTCCGGCCGAATATGTCTCGGGCAGCAAGGTCGCCTATGAGAAGTTCGAGGCCTACAAGCCCCGCAGCGAGCCCCCCAGCCGCAATGCCGGCGGCAAGGTCGCGAACTTCAAGCGCATCGAATGGCAGATCCTGCCCGACCCGGCGACTGCCGCGAATGCGCTGATCAAGGGCGAGGTCGACTGGTGGGAGCGCCCGCTCAGCGACCTCCAGCCCATGCTGGCCAAGAGCCCCGACATCACCCGCGAGGTCACCGACGAATCCGGCCGCGGCGCGATTATGCGGCTCAACCACCTGCACCCGCCCTTCAACAACCCGAAGGTGCGCGCCGCCGTCCGCATGGCGGTGAACCAGGAAGACTACATGCGCGCCACCCAGGGCGACGACACCTCGATCTGGAAGACCTCGCGCAATCTCTGGTTCCGCGG
>DATDBB010000172.1:0-11600 GCA_036525085.1 Allobosea sp. | reverse complement strand
GCGCCATGTTGATGCGGTTCAGGTCGATCACGCCGAAGCGGGTCTGCTCGATCGTGTCCTTCTCGTTGCCGAGCTGGGCCGAGTGGAAGACGTTGATCTTGATGCGGCCCTTGGTGCGCTCTTCCAGCAGCTTGCTGATGTGGCGAACGGCCTCGACCGTCGGATAGTCGGTCGGGTGGATGTCGGTGGAGCGCAGGGTGGTCTGGGCGCTGGCGCCGGTGGCGGCTGCGAAAATGGCAGCGCCCGCGAGCGCGCCGAAGGTGCGTTTGGTGAGCATGCTAGAGGTCCTCTCCCGTTTATGATTGCCGAGTTTTCCCGGTCGTTCTTGTCCCTTGATGGGAGCCCTGACGGCGGTGGCCGGCAGGGCGGTCTCTACCCAGGCTCATGCCCGAGATATCGAATCGGCGTGCATTCCCGTCGTTCGGCCGAACGGAACGCGCGCTAGAGAAATTCGCTGCGCATCGGCGTGAAGGAATCGATGAGCTGCCCCGCCTCGACCGCGGTGACGCCGTGGACGAGGTCGGCCGGCACGAAGAAGGTGTCGCCGGCAATGAGGCGCTCGGTCTTCCCGTCGATGGTGACGTCGAAGGCGCCGCTCTCGACATAGGAGGCCTGGCGATGCGGATGCTGGTGCGGCTTGCCGACGGCGCCGGCCTCGAAGACGACGCGTACGACCATGAGATCAGGGCCATAGGCCATGATCTTGCGCTTGACGCCGGGCTCGGTCGCCTCCCAGGCGATGTCGGCCTCGTGCTGGAAGAAAGAGTTGAGACGGTCAGTCATCGGGCGAGCCAGCCTCCGTCGACGGGGATGATGGCGCCGTGCATGTAGGCGGCGGCGTCGCTTGCGAGGAACACTGCGGCTCCGCCGATATCGGACGGCTTGCCCCAGCGCCCGGCCGGAATGCGGGCGAGGATGGCGCTGCTGCGGTCGGGGTCGGCGCGCAGCGCCTCGGTATTGTTGCTCTCGATGTAGCCCGGCGCGATGGCATTCACATTGATGCCCTTGGCCGCCCATTCGCAGGCTAGGAGCTTCGTCAGCCCTGCGAGCCCGCTCTTGCTCGCCGTGTAGGAGGCGACGCGGATGCCGCCCTGAAAGGACAGCAGCGAGGCGATGTTGACGATACGGGCACCACGACCGGCCTCGACCGCGGATTTCGCGAAGGCCTGGGCGAGGAAGAAGTTCGCCTTGAGGTTGACGTTCATCACCTCGTCCCAGTCGCTCTCGCTGAAGTCGAGCGCATCGGCGCGGCGGATGATCCCGGCATTGTTGACGAGGATGTCGAGCGGGCCGGCGAGCTCCACCGCCTGCGCGATCACGCGCGGCGCGATGCCCTGCTGCTGCAGATCGATCTTGAGCGCGTGAGCGACGCCGCCGGCCTCGGTGACCGCGGCAATCGTCTCGCTCATGTCCGAGCGACCGGCCGCGACCACGCTCGCTCCAGCCTGCGCCAGCGCGAGCGCGATGCCCTGGCCGATGCCGGTGTTGGCGCCGGTCACCAGGGCCGTGCGGCCGGTGAGGTCGAAGGGCGAGGCGGTCGCCATCAGCGCAGCATCTCCACGGGGGCTGCGTCCATGTCGGTGAACTCGACATTGTCGCCGGCCATGGCCCAGACGAAGGCGTAGTTCGAGGTGCCGCAGCCGCAATGGATCGACCAGTTCGGCGCGATCACCGCCTGCTCGTTGGCGACGAGGATGTGGCGGGTCTGCGTCGGCTCGCCCATGAAGTGGAAGACGCGATGGGCCGGGTCGAGGTTGAAGTAGAGATAGGCTTCCATCCGCCGCGTATGGGTGTGGCAGGGCATGGAGTTCCAGACCGAGCCCGGCTCCAGCGCCGTCATGCCCATGACGAGCTGGTTGGTGCCGGTCGTGTTCGGCATGACGTATTGCCGGATGGTGCGCTTGTTCGAGGTCTCGGTGGCGCCGAGATGCAGCGTGTTGGCGTCCGACTGGCGGATGAGCTGGTGCGGCGCCTCGCGATGGGCCGGCGCGCTGGTCAGGTAGAACTTGGCTGGGTTGGCGGCGTCCACGCTGACGAAGGACACTTCCTTCGCGCCGAGGCCGACATAGAGCGCGTCGAGGCTGGGCAGATCGAAGGCCTTGCCGTCGACGGTCACGCTGCCGGCTCCGCCGATGTTGATCACGCCGAGTTCGCGCCGCGCCAGGAAGAAGGGCGTGCCGGTCGGCGCGTAGGGATCGAGCGTCAGCGCCTTGGTCGTTGGCGTCGCACCGCCGACGATCATACGGTCGTAATGGCTGTAGGTCAGCGTGACCTCGCCGGGCACGAAGATGCGCTCGATCAGGAAGTCGGCGCGCAGGCCTTCGGTATCGTAGTTCTTGACGTCGCGCGGGTGCGAGGCCTGGCGTTCGTCGATCATCTTGGTCCCGGTCACAGGCGATAGGCCTCCTTGGCCAGTCGGTAGGCGAGGTCATGGGCGACCTCGGCGGCCTCGTCCTCGTCGAGCCGGTGTTCGGCGACGAGCTTGGCGAGGTAGGTGCAGTCGCAGCGGCGGGCGACGTCGTGGCGCGCGGGGATCGAGAGATAGGCGCGGGTGTCGTCGTTGAAGCCGACGGTGTTGTAGAAGCCGGCGGTCTCGGTGGTCAGTTCGCGGAAGCGCAGCATCGCCTCGGGGGCGTCCAGGAACCACCAGCCGGGTCCGAGCTTCAGCGCGGGGTAATGGCCGGCGAGCGGCGCGAGTTCGCGCGAATAGCTGGTCTCGTCGAGGGTGAAGGCGATGATGGTCAGGTTCGGCTCGTTGCCGACCGCGTCGAGCAGGGGCTTCAGCGCCGTGACATAATCGGTCTGGCGTGGGATGTCGGCGCCCATGTCGCGGCCGAAATTCGCAAACAGCGACGCGTTGTGGTTGCGCGAGGAGCCAGGGTGGATCTGCAGGACGAGGCCGTCATCGAGGCTCATCTTCGCCATCTCTGTCAGCATCTGGCCGCGGAAGAGATCGGCTTCCTCCGCCGAGACCGGACCGGCGACGACCTTGGCGAACAGCGCCTTGGCCTCTGCCTTGGAGAGGTTGGCGGTGCGGGCCGTGGCGTGGCCATGGTCGGATGAGGTTGCGCCGCGCTCACGGAAATAGTCGCGGCGCTGGCGGTGGGCGGCGAGATAGCCGGTCCAGCTCATGACGTCCTCGCCCGTCAGCGCGCCGAACTGCTCGAGATTGGCGGCAAAGCCTTCGAATTCGGGATCGACGACGCTGTCGGGGCGATAGGCGGTGACGACCTTGCCGCTCCAGCCCGAGGCCCTGATCATGTCGTGCCATTTCAGGTCGTCGAGGGCGCCTTCGGTGGTCGAGATCGCCTCGATCTTGAAGCGCTCGAACAGGGCGCGCGGGCGCAAGCCCGGCTCGTCCAGTTTCTCGGCGATGCGATCGTAGATCTTGTCCGCGTTCTCCGGCGACAGCCGCTCGTTGATGCCGAAGACCGAGGAGAGCGCGTGCTCGAACCACAGCCGGGTCGGCGTGCCGCGGAACAGATACCAATGCTTGGCGAACAGGCGCCAGACGGCGCGCGGGTCGCTCTCGACCGCGCCGCCATCCTTGCGGGGAATGCCGAGCTGCTCGAGACGCACGCCCTGCGAATAGAGCATCCGGAAAACGTAGTGGTCCGGCTTGACCAGCAGGGTCGCGGGATCGGGAAAAGCCTGGTCCTCGGCATACCAGCGCGGATCGGTGTGGCCGTGCGGCGAGATGATCGGCAGATCGCGAATCGTCGCGTAGAGCCGGCGCGCGATGCCGCGCGTCACGGGGTCTGCGGGAAACAGGCGATCGTCGTGAAGCAACATCGGATCGGCTCTCTGGATCGAGCTCTGGGCAAACGTCGGCGGACCATAGTCGCGGCCGGGGCGCGGGGTCAATATACTAATATACTAGTATGTCGAACCGGCCCATGCTATTCCCCAAAAGGAGCAGAGGCCGGGCGCTCGGGCGGGGCACAAGGCGAGTCGATGTCGCAGATCACGTTACCCCGGAATGCGGGCCAGGATGCCGGTTTTGAAGGCCCGCGCCGCGAGCGTCGCCGCCAGCCCTCGGGCAGTATTCCGGCCGGCCGCGCGACGGCGGCCTCCGTGGTCCAGGACGAGCTGCGGCGCGCCATCCTGGCGATGGAGATCGCGCCGGGTGCGGCGCTGGTCGAGAAGGAACTGACCGCGCGCTTCGGCATCAGCCGCACACCTGTCCGCGAGGCCCTGATCCGGCTCAAGGAGGAAGGCCTCGTCGAGATCTTTCCGCAGGCCGGCACCTTCGTCGCGCGCATTCCGACCGAGGCTATCCCCGAGGCCGTCTTCATCCGCCAGGCGCTGGAATGCGCAACGGTCGAGCTCGTGGCGCGGATCGGCACGGAGGAGACCATCGCCAAGCTCGACGCGACGATCGCGCGCCAGCACGAGGCGCTCGAGGCCGGCGACCAGGAGGGGTTCCACCTCGCCGACGAAGCCTTCCACGAGACCCTCGCGGTCCTCGCCGGCTATCCCGGCATCTGGAAGATCGCGCATGCCGCCAAGAGCCAGATCGATCGCTGCCGGCGCATGACCCTGCCGGTGCCGGGGCGGATGGCGATGGTGATCCGCGAGCATCTTTCGATCGTCGATGCGATCCGCCGGCATGACGGGGCAGGGGCGGAGGTCGCGATGCGCCGGCATCTGGGCACGCTGCTGCCGGACCTGCTGCATCTGCAGGAGCAGTATCCCGACTATTTCGTCTGAGGCGACAATTCTGGTCTGAAGGGGCTGCAGGCCCGGAGCTTGCTTGGCCCGGCGATGCGGCGGAAGCCGGCGCGTGTTGCGCCGTGCGGCCCTGCCGTTTTGAGATCAGCCGTGGCATCAATCCGTGCCACGCTGCGCCATGCCTGACGAGGACGAAGCCGATGACCGATGCCGCCGATCTCAGTGCCGTCGAACTGCTCGACGCCTATCGCTCCAGGGCGCTTTCTCCGGTCGAGGTCACCGAGGCGGTGATCGCCCGCATCGAGGCCTGCGAGCCGCGGATCAAGGCGCTCTATGCCTACCAGCCCGAGGCTGCGCGCACAGCGGCGAAAGCCTCGGAGGCGCGCTGGATGAAGGGCGAGGCGCTGCCGCTGGACGGCGTGCCGGGCACGATCAAGGAGAACATCGCGACGAAGGGCACGCCGATGCCGATCGGCACGGCGGCACGCGATCTCGTGCCGATGCCGGAGGACGCGCCGGTCGCGGCACGGCTGCGGGAGGCTGGCTTCGTCATGCTCGCCAAGACGACGATGCCGGACTACGGCATGCTGTCTTCGGGCCTGTCGAGCTTCCATGAACTCGCCCGCAATCCCTGGGACCTGTCGAAGAATCCGGGCGGCTCGTCGGCGGGTGCGGGCGCAGCGGGGGCCGCCGGCTACGGACCGCTGCATATCGGCACCGATATAGGTGGCTCGATCCGACTGCCGGCCGGCTGGTGCGGGCTCGTCGGCCTGAAGCCCAGCTTCGGCCGCGTGCCGATCGATCCGAGCTATTACGGCCGCGTCGCCGGGCCGATGACCCGTACGGTCGCCGATGCTGCGCTGATGATGCGCGAGATCTCGAAGCCCGATGCCCGCGACGGCATGAGCCTGCCGCCGCAGGAGATCGACTGGCTGTCGCTCGACTTCGACCTGACCGGAGTAAGAGTCGGCCTCCAGCTCGATCCGGGCATTGGTATTCCGGTCGAGCCCGAGACGAAGGCGGCTTTGGAAGCCGCCGGCAAGGCCTTTGCTGCGGCCGGCGCGATCGTCGAGGAGGCGCCGGCCTTCATGACGCGGGCGATGCTGGACGGGCTGGACGATTTCTGGAGCCAGCGCGCCTGGGCCGATATTGGCGCGCTCGTGCCGGAAAAGCAGGCGACGGTCCTGCCCTACATCTTCGAATGGGCGAAGCGCGGCGAGGCCCTATCCGGAGAGCGCGTCTATCGCGGCATGAGTCAGATGCTGGCGATCAAGGACGCCGCGCTGAAGCAGAGTGCGCCGTTCGATTTCGTGCTCTCGCCCGTTGCTCCCGTGCCGAGCTATGCGGCCGAACTGGCTTCGCCGATCCATGATCCGCATCAGCCCTTCGAGCACATCGTCTTCACGTTGCCGGCCAATATGTCGGACCAGCCTTCGATCGCGGTGCCGGCCGCGATGACCGCTGCTGGCCTGCCGATCGGCCTGCAGATCACCGGCCGGCGCTTCGACGATCTCGGCGTGTTGCGCATGGCGCGGGCCTGGGAGCGGCTACGCGCGCCGCTGCCGGAGTTCCCGCGCCCGGCCTGACCGCCTCAGAACAGCAGGTGCGGGGCGAACAGCGCCAGCCCCATGAAGACCAGCGAGAGCCCGCCGAGGCCGCCCGCCACGAGGGCCAGCATGCTGACGCCGGTGATGATCGAGGCCGAGGCGACGACGATGCCGATCTGCAGCAGGCCCGAGGCGATCTCGAAATTCTCGCTGCGGGCCTTCTGGTCGTCGCGGACCTGCTCGGTCTTCTTGGCGCGGGCGATCAGCTCCTTGCGGCCTTCCTGCGTGTCGGGCTCGGACTCGTAGCGCGCGATCGTCGCCTTCCAGCCGTCGATGCGTTTCTGCATGCGCTCGCGCGTGGCGGGATCGGTCGTGGCGGCGAGATCGACCTCCATCGCTTCGGCAGCGGTGCGGACGGTCGTGCCGCGGATGGTCTTGGCCTGGAAGAAGGACCAGAGATTCGAGGCGTCGATATTCCGCGCGATCGACTCGTTCTCGGCCTGTTTCCCGCCGATCTCCGACAGGGACAGCATCAACGCCAGAACGGCGATCAGCAGCGCGATCTTCTTGTTGCCGCCCTCAGGCGCTTCGATATGGCTGGACACGAATCACCCCATCCCCCGATTGTCGCGCGTGCTTAGTGCATGCCTTAGCGGCAACCAAGACGGGGAGAGCGGGCTGGCGGCGTCAGCGTCCGGCGCGGGGATGGGCGGCGTCATAGGCCGCCATCAGCCTGGCCGAATCGATGCGGGTGTAGATCTGTGTCGTCGAGAGCGAGGCGTGGCCGAGCAGTTCCTGGATGGCGCGCAGATCGCCGCCGCGCCCGAGCAGATGAGTCGCGAAGGAGTGGCGCAGCGAATGCGGCGTCGCCGAGGAGGGCAGGCCGAGCGCGCCACGCAAGCCCTCGACCGCAAGCTGGATGATGCGCGGCGAGAGCGGGCCGCCCTTGGCGCCGAGAAAGAGCGGGCCGTCCGCCGGCAGACGCCAGGGGCAGAGGCTGAGATATTCGGCGATGGAAGCGACGACGACGGGCAGGACCGGCACCATGCGGGTCTTGTTGCCCTTGCCGATCACGGTCAGCGTCTCGCCGGCATGAGCGGGCGCCTGGGCGCGCGTCAGGGAGAGCGCCTCGGAGATGCGCAGGCCGCAGCCATAGAGCAAAGCGAGCACGGCGGCGTCGCGCGCGAGGATCCATTGCTCGCGTTCCTCGCCGGCGCGGGTGTCGGCCTGTGTCACGGCTTTGGCGGCACTGGCCTCGAGCGGGCGCGGCAGGGACTTGCCGATGCGCGGGCCGCGCGTCGCGGCGAAGGCGGCGGCCTTCAGCTTGCCGGTTCGTTCGCCGAAGCGGGCGAGCGAGCGCAGGGCTGCGAGCTGGCGCATCAGGGTGCGGTTGCCGACACCGTCGCGGCGACGCCGGCCGAGGAATGCGCGCAGATCGGCGGGCTTCAGTGCGGCGATGTCGGCGAGCGAGGGGGAGCCGCCGAGATGCTCCGTCAGGAAGTCGGTGAATTGGCGGAGATCGCGGCCATAGGCTTCCAGCGTCTTGGGCGAGAGCCTACGCTCATGGGCGAGATGACCGAGCCAGAAGCGGGTGAGGGTGTCGAGATCGGTCATTGGGTGAAGCATGATGTCTTTGGCTTAACAGGTCCCGAAGAACAGGCAGGACCGCCGCAGCCCTCATCCTGAGGAGCGGGCAAAGCCCGCGTCTCGAAGGATGCTCCATAAGGCTCCGGAGACATCTGGAGCATCCTTCGAGACGCCGCTGCGCGGCTCCTCAGGATGAGGGCTGAGGAGAGTGCGGCTTCATTGGCAACCTACTTCCGGCAGGCGAAGGGCATGAAGGTGCTGGCCATGCCCTGGTTCATGCCCATGATCACCATGACATTGGCGAGGTTGAGCTCCTCGGTGCTGCGCGGGCAGACCTCGCCCTTGATACTGCAGCCGGAGGCCAGAAAAGCTTCATGCGCTTCGATGAATGGCTGGCCGAGCCCCTTGCGCCCGAACTTCGCCAGCGCCTCGCCCCAGGCCTTGGTGTAGCGCTCGCATTTGATCGCCGGCCAGTTCTCCGGAGGGGCAGGTTGCGCAAAGCCCTGCGCGGCGCCGCCGAGGATGAGTCCTGTCGCGAGAGCGAGGCGGAGCAGATGGGGGAATGTTCGCGTCATGGATCCGCTCGTCATATCGGCCGGCTGCCGGGTGCGGGCCGCAGACACCACGCGATCGGGGCAATGCCAAGGCAAGCGCTGGCCAAAGCAGGCGGTTGTCGCTCTCGGTCCGAGAGGCTAGGCACGGGGGATGAGCGATGCGGAGCAGATGGCGGAAGGCGGCACGGTCGAGGTGCTGATCCCGCTCGGGCTCGACCAGGCCTACAGCTATGCGGTGCCGCCGGGGCTGGTGCTGGCGCCGGGCGATGTCGTCCAGGTGCCGCTCGGCCCGCGCGAGACGGTCGGGGTCGTCTGGGACATCGGAAGCGGGCGCGGCGGCAACCTCAAGAAGGTCACCGGCAAGCTCGACATGCCGCCGCTCGATCCGGCGCTGATGAAGCTGGTCGACTGGGTCGCCTGGTACACGCTGGCGCCGAAGGGCTCGGTGCTGGCGCTGGCTCTGCGGCGTCCGCCCGATGAAACGCGGGAGCGGCCGAAGCTCGGGGTACGGCTCGTCGGCGCGCCGCCCTCCCGGATGACGCCTGCACGGGCGCGCGCCATCGCCGCGGCGGAAGGCGGCCTGCTGATCGCCAAGGGCGCCTTGGCCGAAGCCGCGTCGGTCAGCGCGGCGGTGATCGATTCGCTCGTCGACGCCGGCACCTTCGCAGTCGAGCCGCTGCCGCGCGACGCGGTCGCGGCCATGCCTGATCCGGACCATGCCAAGCCTGCCTTGTCGGACGATCAGGCTGCTGCTGCTGCGGCGCTCGTCGCCTCGGTCAAAGCCGCGAGCTATGGCGTGACGCTGCTCGAAGGCGTCACCGGCTCGGGCAAGACCGAGGTTTATTTCGAGGCGGTGGCGGAGGCGATCCGGCTCGGGCGCCAGAGCCTGATCCTGATGCCGGAGATCGCGCTGACGGCGCAGTTCATCGACCGTTTCGAGGCGCGCTTCGGCGTCAGGCCGGGGCTGTGGCATTCGGCCGTGACGGGGCGCAAGCGCGAACGGCTACAGGCGGCGATCGCCAGCGGCGAGGCGCGGGTCGTGGCGGGTGCGCGCTCGGCGCTGTTCCTGCCCTATCGTGATCTCGGCCTCATCGTCGTCGATGAGGAGCACGAGGCCGCCTACAAGCAGGAGGATGGCGTCGCCTATCACGCCCGCGACATGGCGGTGGTGCGCGGGCGCATCGAGAACGCGCCGGTGATCCTGACTTCGGCGACGCCCTCGCTGGAGACGCGCGTCAATGCCGAGCGCGGGCGCTATGTTCATCTCAAGCTGCCGGAGCGCTTCGGCGGACGGAGCTTGCCGACGCTCGGCCTCGTCGATCTGCGCCAGGACAAGCCGCCGCGCGGACGCTGGGTCTCGGATGCGCTGGCGAAGGCGATCGCGGTCAATCTGGAGGCCGGCGAGCAGTCGTTGCTGTTCCTGAACCGGCGCGGCTATGCGCCGCTGACGCTCTGCCGCGATTGCGGGCATCGCTTCCAGTGCCCGAACTGCTCGGCCTGGCTGGTCGAACATCGCTTCCGGCGCGCGCTGGTCTGCCATCATTGCGGCCATGTCGAACGCCGGCCGCATGAATGCCCGCAATGCCATGCGCAGGAGAGCCTGACTGCCTGCGGACCCGGCGTCGAGCGGCTGGCGGAGGAGGTCGCGACGCTGTTCCCGCAGGCCCGCGGCATCGTGTTGTCGAGCGACTTTCCCGGCGGCACGGAGCGGCTGAAGACCGAGCTGATGGCGGTGGCCTCAGGCGAGTTCGACATCGTCATCGGCACGCAACTCGTCGCCAAGGGACATAATTTTCCAGGCATGACGCTGGTCGGGGTGATCGACGCCGATCTCGGCCTGACCTCGGGCGATCCGCGCGCGGCCGAACGCACCTTCCAGGTGTTGCGGCAGGTCACCGGCCGGGCCGGGCGCGGCGAGAAGCCGGGCCGGGCGCTGCTGCAGACGCATGATCCGACGCACCCCGTGCTCAAGGCGCTGGTCTCGGGGGACCCGGAGCGGTTTTATGCCGCAGAGGCGACGTCGCGGGAGGCTGCCGGCCTGCCGCCCTTCGGCCGGCTCGCCGGCCTGATCGTCTCGGCCAACAGCCAGGCCGAGGCCGAAGGCCATGCCAGGGCGCTGGCGCGCTGCGCGCAGGCGCCGGAGGGAGTGAGCGTGCTGGGGCCTGCGGAAGCGCCGCTCGCGGTGCTGCGTGGGCGCCATCGCATGCGCCTGATCGTGAAAACCGAGCGCGACGTCAATCTTCAGGACTATCTGCGCGACTGGCTCAAGCGCGGCGGAAAGCCGAAGGGTTCGGTAAGGGTGGCGGTCGATGTCGACCCGCAGAGCTTCCTCTAGATGGAAGGTCGGCTTCCTCGCAGGGCAGGCAAGCTTTCCTTGAAGGCTTGAAAGGACGGGCAGAACCGCGCCCGGGATCACCATCAACGGATTGCGCGCCCCAAAAGCGCATGCTAGTGCACCGCCACATTTAGGTCGCGAAGCCGTCTTGCCGGGTTCTCGTCCATGGATACATCGCAGCGCCAGGACATCGCACTCCGCCTTCGCGAGAAGGTCGCCGGGAGCGGTCCTATGAAACGAGAGACGTGACGCGTGGCTGACGGCGGATCGCAAGGATCACTGGTTTCGGGCGTAGCGGGCCGCTACGCCACGGCCCTTTTCGAGCTGGCCGAAGAGGCCAACGCCATCGACACCGTCTCCGCCGAACTGGACAGCTTTTCCGCGATGCTCGCCGAGAGCGAGGATCTGCGCCGCCTGGTCGGCAGCCCGGCCTTCTCGGCCGAGGAGCAGACCGTCGCGATCAAGGCGGTTCTCGCCAAGGCCGGCATCTCCGGCATCGCCGCCAACTTCATCGGTCTCGTCGCCAGCAAGCGCCGCCTGTTCGCGCTGCCGGGCATGATCGGCGCCTACAAGGCCCTTGTCGCCGATGCCAAGGGCATCGTCAGCGCCGAGGTCACGCTCGCCGAGGCGCCTGCGCCCAAGCGTGTCGAGGAAATCCGCGCCGCGCTCGCCGCCGTCGCGGGCAAGGCCGTCGATGTCGCGATCAAGGTCGATCCGGCGCTGATCGGCGGGCTCGTCGTCAAGATGGGCTCCCGCATGGTCGATGCCTCGCTGAAAACCAAGCTCAATTCAATTCGTCTTGCCATGAAAGAGGTCGGCTGATGGAAATCCGCCCCGCTGAAATCTCCGCGATCCTGAAGGCCCAGATTTCGAACTTTGGGTCCGAAGCCTCCGTCACCGAGGTCG
>DATDBB010000171.1:0-3369 GCA_036525085.1 Allobosea sp. | reverse complement strand
CTCGACCTCGGTCGCGGCACGCTCGGTCTTGGGCTTGAAGCTCTGCTTCAGGACCGAGGCGAACTCGTCGAGATCACGGGTCTCGGCGACTGCGCCGCCGGGCTGCTGGGTTTGTGCTTCCGCTGCCATTGCCGCCTCGCTGGTTTACTTGGTGTCTTCGGTCGCCGCGCCGTCGGACGGCTTGTCGCCAAGCTTGTCCTTGAGCGCCGCCATGAGCTGGGGATCGGCCAGCAGCGCCTTGATCTGGTCGCTTGCGGCCATCTTGCCGTCCATGAAGCGGACCAGGTTGGCGAGCTGTTCGCGCGCTTCCAGCAGCTTGGCCATCGCCGGGATCTGGCGGGCCACCGCAGCCGGGTTGAAATCGTCGAACTTCGAGAATTTCAGCGCCACCGAGAGCTTGTCGCCGCCATCGCCGAGCTTGTTGGGCACGTTGAAGGCGACACCGGGCTCGATCGCGGCCATGCGCTGGTCGAAATTGTCCATGTCGAAGTCGAGGAACTTGCGCTGCGAGATCTCGGCCTTCTCGACGCCCGCGGCATTGCCCGACAGATCGGCCATGACGCCCATGACGAAGGGCAGCTCGATCTTCTGCTCCGCGTTGTAGGGATCCTCATAGGTGATATGGACCCGCGGCGGCCTGTTGCGGCGGATGAACTTCTGCCCTGAATCTCCGGCCATGTTGCCTGCCCCTCTGCAATCGCGCCACGCCGACGTAACGTGACATCGTAACCCTTGTTGGTCTCCACCGATATAGTCGCGCCAGTGTGACGCGAGGTTCAAGCGGAATACGAAAAACTGCCCTAGCTGTCGGCATCCGGCATCATGGCCACTTCCGGCAGGATATTGCCGAGCAGCGCCATGAAATCCTGCTGCGCCAGCGCGCAGGCCTTGTCCATCAGCAGCGGCGTCGGATGCGAGGGCTCGATCTGGCGATAGAACGCCGCGACCGCCCGCATCCCCGCGACGGCGTCGCTGCGGCTCTCGATCCTGGGAGCGGCCGCCTTGGCCGGAGCCGCCCGCTGCTCCTCGACAGGCTCCGGGGCCGCCTCCTCGACGATCTCGGCATCGCCTTCACCATCGGACTCGGTTTCGCCATCATTCGCAGCGGCATCGGAGCCATCGTCATCGGAGTTCTCCTCGTAGGAGGCCTCCTCTTCGTCGGAACTGTCCTCGTAGCTCTCGTCCTCGGCCGTCTCCTCCGGCGCGCTCAGGCGTTCGAGCGGTAGCCGGAAACGCGGCCGATCGCCGATCTCCAGCACCGCCGAAGCCAGGTGCTCCGGGAACATGATCTGAATCACCTCGATCAACGACTTGCCGATCAGTTGCTGCGCCTGGCCGATCAGGAGAACCGCCGGGCTGGAAGGTTCCATGCGGCGAAAGTAGCCGAGGCAGGCGGCCAACGTATCCTTCACTTGAAGGATGTTGCCGCAGGCCCCCGGAGCAAGGTTGCTCGTGCCTGCCGGCGCGGCCGAAACGGGTGCCGCCTGTGCCACGGCCGCCGCTTGGTGTCCCGGAACGCGACGCGCGATCGCCGCATCGAGGAAGGCGACGATCTGATCGACGAGCGCCGAGAGGCGCGGAAAGCTGAGCGCATGATCGGCCCCGACCTTCTCCAGCCAGACCGCGCGGATCGCAGCCAGCGCATCGCTGATGGCGCGAACGCGCGCGAGCGTGGCCGTGAGATCGTCGATATCCGCCTCGCTCAGCGCCGCCTGGATGGCGCCCTGGTCGGGATGCTGCTCGCCCTCGACGAGCTTCGTCTCGCCGCTGGCGACGAGTTGGCTCCGGAAGGCGAACGGGCCGATGCGCCGGCTGACGAACAGCGGGGCGTGCTGCAGCGGCAGCACGACCGTCGGCAGTTCGTCGAGGCTCTGCAGCGCGACCTCGCGCATGATGAAATCGCCATCCATGGCGCGCGGATGCACCGCCTCCCAATGCTCGGACAGGAGGGTGGTGATGGTCGTTAGGCAGCCGGCGAAGGCCGTCACGTCGCGGTTGAGGATCGCGAGCTTGCCCGCCAGCACGAGGACGCGCAGGTCCCGCGAGCGCTCCAGCAGCTTGCCGATGTCCGAGAAGGCGGCCGGGAACTCGATCGCGCTACGGTCGAACGCGACCTGCCGCCCGTCGTCGTCGCGCCTGAAATACTGCGCCGGCAGCGCGACTTCGAGCCGCGCCGTGACGTTCATGAAGTCGGCATGGTCCTCGAGGTCCGGCCCGCAGGGCTCGTCGCCGGAAATCGCGCCCGCGTATTCAGCAAAATTCAAAGCCGCCATGGCCCTCACCCGTCACGCATTCAGCGGCTCGACCGCAGGGAAATCCGCCCAGCGGGCGCATCGGGCTCGCTCAGTCGCTCTTCAGCCGCGTTTCGACCCGGCGGTTCTCGCCGGCGAACGGATCGGCGACGACGGGCTTGTCCTGGCCGTAGCCGCGCGCCGCGAGCTTGGCCGTATCGACGCCGCGCTCACTCAGATAGCGCACCACCGCCTGCGCGCGCCGCTGCGACAGGTCGCGGTTATAGGCCGGCGTGCCGGAGGCGTCGGTATGCCCCTCCACGACGAAGCTGCTGGATGCGAGCTGCGGCGTCTTCAGGGCCTTGGCGAACTCGTCGAGATTGGCCCGCGCATCGGGCTCGAGCACGTCGGAATTGTACTTGAACCGCACCACGAGGTCGAAGGCCGCCGCCGTCGCAGGCTTCACGACATGACCGGCCTTGCTGCAGTCGGCCTCCGTGCCGATGCACAGCCCGCGGGTCGCGCTGACCGACGGCGTCGCCGGCTGGAAATGCTTGACGATGTCGTCCGCCTTGTAGGTCTGCGCTTGCGTGGGCAGGGCCTGCAGCACGTAAAAACCGACGGAAAGGATGGCGATGGCTGTATTCGCGGGTTGCTTGCGCATGGTCCCCCTCCCGTTTAGCTTAACGCGGGCGGTTAAGGATAGAAGGCGCAAATTATGACTCGCGCCATCCGCTACGTCAATATCAAAATAGCATCTACAACCGCGAGGTTTCGTTGATGGCCGCCGATCTTCGACAGTTTCAAAGAACTGCTTCGTTCGAAACCCCATTGGGTCAAGACGTATTTTCGCTTGTACAGTTTGAAGCTGAAGAAGCTTTAAGCGAATTGTTTACATTTCAGATAGAGGCAGCGAGCAAGACTGAAAACGCCGATCTTCAGAGCATCATGAGCCAGAAGTGCTCCGTGAAGATGGCCCTGAAGAATGGCAGCCAGCGGATCTTCAACGGAACGCTGGTCGATGCCCAATGGCACGGCAAGGAAAACGACCTGTATCTCTACCGTTTCACGCTGCGGCCATGGCTCTGGCTGCTCTCGCAGCGGGCCGATTGCCGCATCTTCAAGAACAAGACCGCGA
>DATDBB010000170.1:0-6844 GCA_036525085.1 Allobosea sp. | reverse complement strand
CACCCATCTGATCAAGGTCGCCGGCCAGGCGGCGCTCGGCCAGCGCGCGATGCTCGAGGTCTTCGGCACCGATTATCCGACGCCGGACGGCACCTGCATCCGCGACTATATCCACGTCACCGACCTCGCCCGCGCGCATCTGTCCGCGCTCGATCATCTGCGCAGCGGCGGCGCCAGCCTGACGCTCAACTGCGGCTATGGCCGCGGCTATTCGGTCAACGAGGTCGTGCGCGTGGTCAAGCAGGTCTCCGGCGTCGACTTCCCGGTGAAGCTCTCGGGCCGGCGCGCCGGCGACCCGGCCTCGCTCGTCGCCAAGGCCGACCGCATCCGCAGCGAACTCGGCTGGCGGCCCGAGCATGACGACCTCGAGGAGATCGTCCGCCAGGCCCTCACCTGGGAGGACAAGCTCAGGACGAGGAACGCGGCCTGAAAGCCGCCAGCCGGCGTTCGGCGACAGCTGGGCGGCTGATCTCGCCTGCTCGGGTTAGGTTCTCGGCGGGACGATGGCAGACAGGGCGGGGCGGCCTGCCGATGCCGCCATAACCGCCGGTGACCAGGTGAACTCGCTCGCGCCGAAGATCGCCGCGCGTTCGCCCGGGCGGGCGCGGAAGAAGGGATACAGCGCCTCGACCCGGGGCGAGGCCTTCGCATAGTCGAGCTGCGACAGCATCACCGGCTTGGCGAGGCCCGGATAGAGCCGCGGCGGGCTGACCACCGTGTTGCCCCAGAGCCGGCGATAGAATGGGTAATGCTCCGGCCTCACGGCCGCCAGCATGATGTCCGCGTTGAAGTGCTCCATCGCCAGCCAGGGCAGCCGCAGCGTCAGATAGGCCAGTTCCGGCAGTTCGCGCGACCATTGCGCATCGGCCACGAAACGCGTCGGATCGACCAGAACGCGGCCGGCCTCGAGCTGCGGCAGCACCGTATCCGGGAAGACGCCGGCCGTCGGAATCTGGGGAAGGCCGGGCACGGAGATGGTGAGGCGGATCGCGCCCGCCAGTTCGCCATCGACATGGACGCCGAAGACGAGGCAGTTCGGCTGTGCATCGACCGGATCGGTGAAGCGCTGCTCCTCGTTGGGAGCGATCGCGCCCTCGCGCAGATAGGCCTGGTAGCGCAGGCGGAAGACGTTCTCGCGGTCCGGCAGGCTGACGGCCATTCGGTATTCGACGCGCTCAAGCGCCCGCATGACGCGATCGCTCAGGGATAGCGCTTGATGAGCGACGGCGGGAACCATGCTGCGACCGGCGATGTAGTTAATCAGAGATTAACAATCGTCGCCCCGGAGCCGAGCCGTCAAGCCGCCCCCTGCACAAGATTCAGCCTGCTACGGCCTTGCATGCCACGGCAGGCCGCGAAACGTGACGGCCGCGTGACGGCCGTCGGTCGGATATCGTTGTCACCGTCGGGGAAGACGCTCAGCGTACGCGCCGGCGCAGCGGCTTGTGCTCGACCGACGCCGTCAGCGAGCGCACGGCGAAGGCCGAGATCAGGTCGCGAACCAGCGGCGTCGGCTGGGGGCGTGCGAGCAGATAGCCCTGGACCTCGTCGATCGCGCCCATCTTGGTCAGGGCGTCGAGTTGTTCGACGGTCTCGACTCCCTCGGCGACGACCGTCAGGCCCAGCTCCTTGCAAAGACGCGCGATCCCAACCAGCAGCGTCTGGTCCTTTTGCGTCTCACGTCCGCCCGAGACGAAGGAGCGGTCGATCTTGATCTTGTGCAGCGGGAAGGACTGCAGATAGCTCAGGCTGGAATAGCCGGTCCCGAAATCGTCCAGCGCGATCTGCACGCCGAGGTCGCGTAGCTTGGTCAGCGTCGACATGGCCTGCGCGTCATCGTGCATCAGCGCCGATTCCGTCAGCTCGATCACGAGGCGCGAGGGCTTCAGCTTCGACCGCGTGAGAGCGACCGCGACGTCCTTGACGATGACATCGCCGCGGAAATGAATGGCGGAGATGTTGACCGCGACCGAGACGCTATCCGGCCACAACATCGCCTCGCGGCAGGCCTTGTCGAGCACTGTCCGGCCGATCTGGTTGATCAGGCCGACCTCCTCGGCGATGCCGATGAAATCGCCCGGAGCGACGATGCCCCGCTCGGGATGGCGCCAGCGCAGGAGGGCCTCGCAGCTCGTGATCCTGCCCGAGCCGATCGCGACGACCGGCTGGTAGAACAGCTCGAACTGATCGTGAGCCAGCGCCTCGCGAAGGTCGAGTTCGACGATGCGGCGCGTGCTGGCGGCCTCGATCATGCCGCTGTCGTAGAAGCGGGCGCAGCTGCGCCCGCTGGATTTCGCGGCGTAGAGCGCAAGATCCGCGTTGCGGATGACGATGTCGGGGTCGCGGCCGTCATCGGGGCTGATCGCGATGCCGATGCTGGCGCTGCTGACGATGGCGTTGCCGTCGATCTCGTGGGGCTGGCTCAGGCTGGCGCTGACGCGCGCCGCGATCTGCTCGAGCACATTGCGGTCGACGAGATCGGGAATGACGACGACGAACTCGTCGCCGCCGAGCCGCGCGATCAGGGACGCGGCGCCGAGCAGGAGATTGAGCCGGCGCGCGACCTCGACGAGCAAGGCGTCGCCATAGGGGTGCCCCAGGGTATCGTTGACCTTCTTGAAGTGGTCGAGGTCGATGAACAGGATGGCGAAGCCCTGGTCCGGATTGGTCATCAGCGTCTGCAGATGCGACTTCAGCAGGCCGCGGTTCGGCAGCCCGGTGAGGGGGTCGTAATGCGCGAGCTGGCGGATCGTGTCCTCCTGCAGGCGCTGCTCGGTGATGTCCTCGATCACGACCACGGTTCCGGTGATGCCCGATGTCCGAAAGGTCAGTTCGAGGACGCGGCCATCGGCGAGGCTCGTGGTCAGCCGCGCCTCGTTGTGATCGCGCAAGGCCAGGCGTGCGGCCAGCACGAGGCTGCGCAGCTGGGCCCGGCCGATCAATCCGGCGCGCTGGCAGCGCACGAGAAAGCGCCCGACACCGCGGCCAGGCTCGGCGAGACCGGCCGGCAGGCCGACGATCGCGGGCAGGCGCCGGTTGACGATGGAGAGCCGGCCGCCGCGCTCGAACATGCAGAGCCCGTGCGCCATGTTGTCGAGTGCAGCCTCGAGACGAGCGGCTAGCAGGCGCTCGCGCTTGGCCGAGGTGACGGCGGTCGTCAGTGTTGCGCGCAGCTTGTCGGCGATCGACTTGAAGCTCAGCAGGAACGGCCCGAGAACGCAGGCGACGACCGCATAATGGGCGTTGCCGGCCAGGACCAGCCCGGCGAGCAGCGGCAGTCCCGCGCAGCTGAGCTGCGTCGTGACAAGCATCCGGCTGCCATAGTTGCGCCCGGCGACGCCGATCATGTTCGCCAGCGTCATCGAGAAGGCGAGCAGCTGGACCGGCGGGCTTGTCTCCAGCGCAAAGGTCAGGAACGACCAGAGCCCGAGTACGAAGACATAGATCGACGAGAACACCGTGTAGCGAAGTTCCCAGCGGGCGGCGGCGTCGCGGTCGCGCATCTGGTGGGCCGCGGCCTTGAACTGCGCGATGTCCGCGGCTCGCGTCAGCGTGAGGCACAGCAGGATGACGGCGCAGACGTAGAAGGCCGGATGGCCGGTCATGCCGGCGCTGAGAAACGCCGCCAGGACCGTCCCGCTGGACCCGATGATCAAGGTCCTAGGGTCGGCATAGAGCGAACGCACCAGCGAAATATAGACCTCGTCGCGTAATCCCTGATCGATCACACGAGGAGAGGTTTGGGGAGGCATGGGTCATCCCTGCAGGCCAAGTCCCCAGCAAGATCGCCGCTGAGCGTTAAGATGTAGTTGTGGTCCCGCGGCTACGAATTCGCGGCCCTCGAATACGTTCCGACGATCGAGCGGAATGAATTAACAGGTCGCTCAGGTGCGCCGTGCAAATGTTCATCGAGACCTGCACCGCGGCGCGGCCGGAGATGATCGATGACAGTTTCAGCCGGCCCCAACGTCATCCTGACGAAAGGCGGGGCGGGGCTGCCCTGTGCGTCTTGCCTGTTCGACCTCGGGGAGGCCTCGGGAATGGCTGGGGCCGGGGCCTGCCCGCTGAAGCGCGCGCTGCTGCGCCGCCGCGGCGAACCTGCCGGCGTTCCCGCCTGCGATGCGTTCGCGCCGGGGTTCTGCGGGTCCGAGCCCGACGGGGCCTATGGCACTGCTGCGAGCGAGCTCCGCGCGCGCCTGTCCTGACGGACTACGACCGGGCCGGTCGCGTGCAGATCCTGCGGGCCACCTCGAAGGATTTCTCGAAGGCCGGGATCGGCAGGAACTCGAAGCGCGAGTGGAAATTATAGGCGCCGGTGAAGAAATTCGGCGTCGGCAGCCCCCTTGCCGAAAGGGCTGCGCCGTCCGTGCCGCCGCGCATCGGGATCAGCTTCGGTTCAATCTGCAATTCGGCCATGGCCGACAGCAGGAGATCCACCGAGCGGCGGTCGTCCCCGAGGCTGTCGGAGATGTTGCCATAGGTGTCGGTGACGCTGCACTCGACGCTGCCGGTCGGATAGCGCGCCGCGATCTCGCGCGCGACGGCCGCGACCCGCTGTTTGCGTTGTTCGAAACGCTGCTTGTCGAATTCGCGGATCATCACCTTGAGGCGGGCCTGGCTGGCATTGGCCGTGATGTCGTTGAACCAGAAATAGCCTTCGCGGACCTCGGTGCGCTCCGGCGTCTCGGCGCGGTCGAAGGCGGCGATGAAGTCGTGGGCCATCAGCAGCGGATTGACCATCACGCCCTTGGCCGACATCGGATGGGCGCTGACCCCGGTGAAGACGAGTTCGCCGGCGGCGGCATTGAAATTCTCGATGACGACCTCGCCGACCTCGCAGCTGTCGATCGTATAGGCGAAGTCGCAGGGAAAGCGGGCGAGGTCGAGCGCCTTGGCGCCGCGCAGGCCGATCTCCTCGTCCGGCACGAAGGCGACGAGGATGTCGCCATGGGCGTCGTCCGGCTCGAGCGTCGCCAGCAGCGTCATGACGATCGCGACCGCTGCCTTGTTGTCGGCGCCAAGCACGCTGGTGCCGTCGCTCGCGATGATGTCGGCGCCCAGCCAGGGCTCGATCTCGGGATGCTCGGCGACGCGCAGCCAGATGTCCTGTTGCGCGTTCAGGCAGAGATCCTTGCCTTCGAAGCGCAGGATCTGTGGGTGGATGACCGGCGAAAGCCCGGAATCGACGGTGTCGAGATGGGCGATGAAGCCGATCTTCGGCGCCCCCGGTCTCGTGCCGCGCTTCAGCGCGGTGACGGTAGCATGGTCGTCGACGACGACGTTCTCCAGTCCGAGGCCGCGCAGCTCTTCCGCGAGCAGGTCCGCGAGGCGCTGCTGACCCGGCGTGCTCGGCAGGGTCGTGGCTTTCGCATCGCTTTGGCTTTCGACCGCGACATAGCGGAAGAAGCGCTCGATCAACTGCTGGCGAATGGTCATGGCGTCTCCGAAACCGTGGAGAACGCTTCGCGTCAGGCGCTCTCGAACTGTTCCCGCATACCGAATTCCCGTCCGGGAATCGAGGCGAGCAGCGCCTTCGTATAGGCGTGCTGGGGATTGCCGAAAACCTCGCCGATCGGGCCGGCTTCCACGACCTCGCCGCTCTTCATCACCGCGACGAGATCGCAGACCTGCGCCGCGACGCGCAGGTCATGCGTGATGAAGACGATGGAGAGCCCGAGACGCTGGCGCAGTTCGGCCAGCAGCTTGAGCACCTGGGCCTGGACGGAGACGTCGAGTGCCGAGACTGGCTCGTCGGCGACGAGGACGCGGGGTTCGAGCGCGAGCGCGCGGGCGAGCCCGATGCGCTGACGCTGGCCGCCGGAGAATTCATGCGGGTAGCGTTCGGTCGCTGCGGGATCGAGCCCGACCAGGGCGAAGAGTTCCTTGGCGCGGATCATCGCCTCGGGGCGCGGCCGGCCATGGACGATCAGGCCCTGCGCCACCGCTTCGCCCGCCTTGCGACGCGGATTGAGCGAGGCGAAGGGGTCCTGGAAGACCATCTGGATGTGGCGTGTCGCGGCGCGCAGTTCGGCTCGCGTCAGGCTGGCGAGATCGCTGCCTTCGATGCGGATCGCGCCGCTTTCCGGATCGATCAGACGGACGAGGCAGCGTGCCAGCGTCGACTTGCCAGAACCGGACTCGCCGACGATGCCGAGCGTCGCGCCCTTCGGCAGCGCGAGTGAAACGTCCTTCACCGCATGGGTGACGCGTTGGCCGCGACCGAGGAAACCGCCGGTGCGGTAGGTCTTCGAGACATGCTCGATGGTCAGGATGAGCTCAGCCGCGAGCTGGCGCGGAGGCGGCGCCTTCAACGGCGGCACGGCGGCGATCAACTGCTTGGTATAGGCGTGCTGCGGGTTGCCGAGCACAGCCTCTGCCGTGCCCTGCTCGACGACACGGCCCTTGCTCATCACGGCGACGCGGTCGGCGATCTCGGCGACGACGCCGAAATCATGGGTGATGAACAGGACGGCGGTGCCCTTGCGCTTCTGCAGGTCGCGGATGAGTTCGAGGATCTGCGCCTGGGTGGTGACGTCCAGCGCGGTGGTCGGTTCGTCGGCGATCAGCACCTTCGGGTCGAGCGCGAGCGCCATCGCGATCATGGCGCGCTGGCGCTGGCCGCCGGAGAGTTCGTGCGGATAGGCCTTCGCCGCAGCGACCAGGTCGGGAATGCGGACCTCTTCGAGCAAAGCCTGGACCTTGCCCCTGATCTGCGCCTTGCCGAGATCGGTGTGCAGCTCGAACATCTCGCCGATCTGGTCGCCGATGGTGCGCAGCGGGTTCAGCGCCGTCATCGGTTCCTGGAAGATCATGGCGATGCCGGCGCCGCGGACCTTGCGCATCT
>DATDBB010000169.1:0-3500 GCA_036525085.1 Allobosea sp. | reverse complement strand
GCGCATCCTCGAGCCGCGCCAGCTCATCATCGAGCGGCCGGCCGAACATGATCTCGGCCGTGCGGTTGCGGATGGCGGCAGCGCTGCGTGGCAGCCGGTGCGCCTCCAACGGGTTGATGCGCAAAAGCAGGAGGGTGGGGCTACGGGCCAGCTCGGCCAGAGCCATGACTGGCGGGTTGCTCGAGAAGCCGCCGTCCCAGAAGAGCGAGCCGCCGATCTCGACGCCGTGGTGGAGCCGCGGCAGGCAGGCCGAGGCGAGGACCATGTCGGCCGTCAGTTCGTGCTCGCGGAAGATGCGGCAGCGGCCGGAGCGTACCTCGGTGGCGGCGATCATCAGCGGCATCGAGCCCTGCTGACGGATGAGGCGAAAATCGACGACCTCGGCCAAGAGCTCGCGCAAGGGGTTCAGGCCGAGCGGGTTGAGCTGGTAGGGCGAAAGCAGGTGGGTGGCGAGGTCGAAGGCGAAGGCCGCGAAGGCACTCATGCCCACAGGCGCCGCGCTGGCTTTGCGGGCGACACCGTACCACAGCTGCGCCAGGGCCTGCCGCGCTGCCGCGCGGCGATCAGGCTGGGACTGGCCCGACAATCAGGATGACGGACAAGGCTGGTGTCGGCAACGCGGGGAGGGCGTAGCCCGACCGGAGTTACGACATTGGCGACGGCGCGCTCCTGAGGGAACGCGCCGTCTGGCGGTCGCGGTCGACCGGGCCAAGGAACGAGTTTCTTCACGCCAATGAGGATCTCGCCTTTTGCCCGGCCGCCACGTCACCGACTGCCAGATGAGGCTGTACATGAAGTTCCGTCAGACCGACCCGGCGCCGATTGCGGCCGCCAAGTCCGGGTTCAGCTCGTCAAGCGCCTACCGAATCGAGAAGGACCTGCGTCTTCCCTCGCAAAGGAAGGTCCGTCGCGAACGCCGCCGCCCCGATCCGCTCGCCGATGTCTGGCAGAGTGAGATCGTGCCGATCCTCGAGGCGGCGCCAGGGCTGCGGCCGGTCGCCATTTTCGAGGAGGTTCTGCGGCGCCATCCCGAGCTCGGCGCGGGTGTGCGCCGGACCCTGGAGCGTCGGATCCGCGCCTGGCGCGCCATCCACGGCCCGGACCAGGAGGTCGTCTTTCGCCAGGTCCACGAACCGGGGCGTATGGGTCTGTCCGACTTCACCGAGATGGGCGATCTCGCCGTCACCATCGCCGGCACGTCGCTCGACCACCGTCTCTACCACTTCCGCCTGGCCTATTCCGGCTTCGAGCATGCCCACGTCATCCTGGGCGGCGAAAGCTATGTGGCCCTCGCCGAAGGGCTGCAGAACGCCCTCTGGGCGCTCGGTGGCGCGCCGCTGGAACATCGCAGCGACAGCCTGTCGGCCGCTTTCCGCAATCTCGGCCAGGATACCCAAGACGATCTGACCCGACGCTACCATGAGCTCTGTGCTCACTATGGGATGACGCCCAGCCGCAACAACACCGGCGTCGCGCACGAGAACGGCTCGATCGAGAGTGCGCACGGGCATCTCAAGCGCGTGCTCGAGGATGCCCTTCTCCTACGTGGCTCGCGCGACTTCGACGATCTTACCGCCTATCGCCGGTTCATTGATGAGGTGGTCGGCCGCCGGAATGCGCGGCTCGGGCCACGGATCGACCTCGAACGGGCGGCACTGCAGGAGCTGCCTGGCCGGCGCACCGCCGACTACGAGGAGACCATCGTCACCGTGACCTCCTCGAGTGGCTTCGTCCTGCGCAAGGTCTTCTATAGCGTGCCCTCGCGCCTCATTGGCCACCGGCTGCGTGTCCGCCTCTACGACGATCGCCTCGAGGTCTATCTGGGCGGTTCGCCGCAGATGACGTTGGCTCGAGGTCGAGCTCATGCCCATGGCAAGCATGGTCATGTCGTCGACTACCGGCATGTCATCCACGCGCTGAAGTGCAAGCCGATGGCGTTGTTGGGGCTCGTCTACCGCGACCAGCTCTTCCCCCGGCAAGCCTACGCCCGAACCTTCGAGGCGCTCACGGCCAGCCTCCCGGCCCGCGCCGCCTGCCGGACCATGGTCGGCATTCTGGCCCTCGCTCATGAGCAGGCATGCGAGGCGGAACTCGCCAACCGTCTGGCCACGGATCTGGAGCAAGGCCGGCTGCCGAACCTAACCGAGTTGCGGGCGCAATTCGTGCCGGATGCCCGGGCAATGCCGGAGGTCATGGTCACGTTCATCCCGCTTGCCGCCTATGAGGAGCTCGGCACCGTCCGTCCTGGAGCGGCGGCATGAAGGCCGCCGACCCGATCGACACCGCCCGCCTCAGCTTGGCCCTTACCGATCTCCGCCTGCCCGCGATCAAGCTCGTCTGGCCTGACTTTGCCGCACGATCCGACAAGGAGGGCTGGCCGGCCGCACGCTTTCTGGCCGCGCTCGCCGAGCACGAGATGGCCGAACGGGCCCGTCGCCGGATCGAGCGTCATCTCGACGAAGCCCGCCTGCCACCCGGCAAGACGTTCGACAGTTTCGAGTTCGATGCGGTGCCCATGATCAGCAAAGCGCAGGTCATGGCACTCGCCGCTGGCGACAGCTGGCTGGAGAAAGGCGCCAACCTGCTCATGTTCGGCCCGCCGGGCGCCGGCAAATCGCATCTTGGGGCCGCGCTCGGCCTGGCGCTGGTGGAGAGCGGTTGGCGCGTGCTGTTCACGCGCACCACCGACCTCGTCCAGCGGCTCCAGACCGCCCGCCGCGACCTCCAGCTCGAGGCAGCCATCGCCAGGCTCGACAAGTATCACCTCCTCATCCTCGATGACCTCGCCTACGTCAGCAAGGACCAGGCGGAGACCAGCGTTCTGTTCGAGCTCATCGCGGCCCGCTACGAACGCCGCTCCCTGCTGATCACCGCCAACCAGCCCTTTGGCGACTGGGCGAAGGTTTTCCCGGACCAAGCCATGACGCTCGCGGCGGTCGACCGTCTCGTCCACCACGCGACCATCTTCGAGATGAATGTCGAGAGCTACCGCCGCCGCACCGCGCTGGAACGAAAACGAGGGCCAGGTCGACCGCCTTCACGTGCGACCATCAAAACAAGCTCTTGATCGTCGCGCCACGACAATCAAGAAAGGTCTTGCAATATCGTCGCGGCACGACAAGCATGCTCGTGCCGCGATCCCTAAATCTTCTTCCTGATTGTCGTGCCGCTTCCACTTAGATTGTCGCGCTATAGTCGAGGCGCAGATCCGCGACCTGCTGGCGGGCTCGCCTTGGGCCAAGCAGATGCAAGCCCTGCAGGCGCTCAAAGGGGTAGGACCAGTCGTCGCCGCGACCCTCATCGCCGAGGTCGGCGACTTCTCTCGCTTCAAGCACCCAAGACAGCTCATGGCCTATTTCGGCCTGGCGCCGGGCGAGCACAGCAGCGGTGGCACGGTCAGGCCGCGCGGCATCACCAAGGCGGGCAGCTCTATCGCTCGCACGGTGCTGTGCGAGGCGGCCTGGAACTACCGAACCACGCCCAAGGTGGGGCAGTGGATG
>DATDBB010000168.1:0-16040 GCA_036525085.1 Allobosea sp. | reverse complement strand
GCTCCTCGATCTATGGCGGCTTCCACCTCTATGTGCTGCCGGAGGCCGCGGCGTGAGCGCGGCAGCGCCCGAACGCGGCGCGGCCGGGCTGATGGATGCGATGTATCGCCATCAGCGCCACATCTACGACGCCAGCCGGAAATTCTACCTGCTCGGGCGCGACCGGCTGATCGCCGAACTCGACCCGCCGCCCGGCGGAACGATCCTGGAGATCGGCTGCGGCACCGGGCGCAATCTGATCGCGATCGCGCGGGCTTATCCGGGCCGCGCCTGCTACGGCCTCGACGTTTCCACCGAAATGCTGGCGACGGCGCGGCAATCGGTCGAGCGCGCGGGCATGTCCAACGACATCGTCCTCAAGCAGGCGGACGCCACGGCGTTCGATCCGCAGGCGCTGTTCGGGCGGGACGGCTTCGACCGGATCGTGATCTCCTATGCGCTGTCGATGATCCCGCCCTGGCGCGGCGTGGTCGAGGAGGCGCTGCGCCGGCTGTCGCCGGGCGGGGAACTGCATATCGTCGATTTCGGCGACCAACGTAACCTGCCGGGGCCGTTCCGCTCGGTTCTGAACCGCTGGCTGGCGCTGTTCCATGTCACGCCACGCCTCGATCTTGCGGCTGTGCTGGACGACGTCGCTGGGGAAGCCGGAGCGGCCGTTCGGACCGACGCGCTCTATGGCGGCTATGCCGCGCTGGCGAGACTGCGCCGCGCCGCCTGAGCGTCGGCATCAGCCGATCCGTTCCGTCAGAGCTGCCCGCATCGCCAAAGACATGCCGCGGCGCTGGACGCTGCGCTCGGCTCCATGCTAGCGCCGATGGCATGAGCGAACAGGCCGACATCAATGCGCAGGCCGGGTTCGGGCGCTTCTGCGACCGCCTTCGCCAGCTCTACCACGGGCGCTCGGCCGCTGCGCTGCGCTTCCAGATTGCGGCTGCGGTCATCGATCTGCTGATCATCGCGTTTTTTATCGCGACGCCGATGATCCGCGATCGGCCTGCCTTCCTGTGGATCGACTACACGATCGCGGCCATTGTCATGGTCGAGATCGCGGCGAGGATGCTGGCCTCATCCAATGTGCTTCGGCTGCTCCGGCAGCCGACCATGCTGCTCGACCTGTTCATCCTGGCTACGCTGCTGGCACCGGAATCGCTCGAGAATTTCGGTTTCCTGCGGATTCTCAGGCTGTGGTCGTTTTCGCAGCGCAGCCTGATCTGGGCTCAGCTCCGCGAGACGCGGCTGCGCGGATGGGAGGATGCGGCGAAGGCGGTCATCAATCTCGCGACGTTCCTCTTCGTCGTCACCGGCTTCATCTACAGCTTCTTCTTCGCCGACCGGCCCGGGCTGGAGGGCTATGTCGACGCCTTCTATTTCACGGTCACGACAATGACGACGACGGGCTTCGGCGACATCGTCCTACCCGGCGTCGCGGGCAAGCTGACCTCGATCGCGGTGATGATCGTCGGCATCTCATTGTTCGTGCGGCTGGCGCAGGCGGTGTTCCGGCCGACCAAGGTCACCTTTCCCTGTCCGCAATGCGCACTGCAACGCCACGAGCCCGACGCCGTGCATTGCAAGGCCTGCGGCCATGTGCTGCGAATTCCCGATCACGACTGAAGCGTTGCGCGGCGAGCCCGGCGCGATGGCCGGGCGTGTCAGTGCCGCGTTTCGGTCTCGCGCTCGCCGGTCAGGCCCTCGACGGTGATCGCGGTCTTCTGCGGCATGCCGATGATGCGACCGATCGTCGCCGGCAGCGGCATCATGCTGTGAGCCGCCTTCATCAAGGCGAGATTGGCCAGGATGTCGGCCGGGAAGGCGCAGACCTTGCGGTTTGCCAGATCGACATGGAGCGAGAGGTTCTCGCTGGTGGCGGCAAGCCAGCCCTCGGTCGCGTGGCGCATCTCGAGATAGTAGTGCAGCCGCTTGTCGTCGAAGGCGATCAACTGGGCGGTGACGCGGACCTGGTCGCTCTCGGTCAGCTCGCGCTTGTAGAGGATGTGGCATTCGGCCGTGAAGGTCGAGGCGTGGCGGGCATCGACATAGTCCTGGGTCAGCCCGACCAGCGAAAAAACCTCGTCGACCGCCCGGTCGAACAGCACATGGTAGTAAGCCATGTTGAGGTGGCCGTTATAGTCGATCCATTGGGACTCGACAGGCATTGCCGACGAGACGAAAGGCGCGAAGAACAGCGCCGGAGCGCGGATGTCGTCTTTCATGGCCGCCTCCCTTACTCAAAGCCACATGCTACGCGAATGTACATGGGCGCGGGCTTCACTCCTGCGATCAGGGCATGGAGGTCGATACGAAACCGCATCATCGCGGCTGCCCTTTGCGTGTCGGCATGGTCTATCATACTGCGTAACCAGCGGCCGTCAGCCCGGCTGCGGGCCTATCGAACCATCTAGCGTCAGGCTGCCGTCCGGATCGCAATCGATTGCGAAATCGGACTGTTCCAAGTCTAAGCTCGAAAACCGGATGTTGACAATGAATTTGCCTGCCGCCGCCCTGCATGAGACCCCCGCACCTGCCGCAAAGCTGCCGCCGTCGCCGGAAGCGGTCGCTGCCGTCACGCAGGCGCTTGCGGCGTCCTTCGGCAACCGGCTGGTGACGAGCCTGGCGGTGCGGCAGCAGCATGGCCATACGCTGACCTGGATCCCGAACCAGCCGCCGGATGCGGTCGTGTTCCCGCAGAGCACCCAGGAGGTCTCCGAGATCGTGAAGCTCTGCGCTTCGCATGGCGTCCCGGTGATCGCCTTCGGAACGGGTACCTCGCTTGAAGGCCATGTGAATGCTCCTTTCGGAGGTGTCTGCATCGACATGAGCCAGATGAAGGGCGTCATTGCCGTTCATGCCGAGGATCTCGACTGCGTCGTCGAGGCGGGCGTAACCCGTAAGGAGTTGAACGAGCATCTGCGCGACCAGGGCCTGATGTTCCCGATCGATCCCGGTGCCGACGCCTCGATCGGCGGCATGGCGGCGACGCGGGCCTCCGGCACCAATGCCGTGCGCTACGGCACGATGAAGGACAATGTCCTGGCTCTGACGGCCGTGATGGCCGACGGCTCGATCGTCAAGACCTCGACGCGGGCGCGCAAGACCTCGGCCGGCTACGACTTGACCCGGTTGCTCGTCGGCTCCGAAGGCACTCTCGGCATCATCACCGAGATCACGCTCAAGCTGCACGGCATTCCCGAGGCGATCTCGGCCGGCATCTGCCCGTTTCCCTCGGTCAAGGCCGCCTGCGACGCCACGATCATCACCATCCAGTCTGGCCTGCCGGTGGCGCGCATCGAGCTCGTCGACGAGGTGATGATCCGCGGCGTCAACCTCCATTCCAAGCTCGGCCTGCCCGAGACCGTCATGCTCTTCGTCGAGTTCCATGGCACCGAGGCCGGAGTGAAGGAGCAATCCGAGCGCTTCGGCGAGATCGCGGCCGAATTCGGCGGTGGCCCCTTCGACTGGGCGACCAAGGCCGAGGATCGCAGCAAGCTCTGGCAGGCGCGCCACGACGCCTATTGGGCGGCGCGGGCGCTGCGTCCCGGTGTCGAATCCGTCGCGACCGATGTCTGCGTGCCGATCTCGCAGCTCGCTGATTGCGTCGAGGAGACCAAGCGCGACATCGAGGCGAGCGGGCTGATCGCCCCCATTGCCGGCCATGTCGGCGACGGCAATTTCCACACGCAGCCGCTGGTCGACCTGAACGATCACGAGGAGGTGGCCCGCGCCGAAGCCTTCATCGAGCGCCTGGTCAAGCGCGCGCTCGCCATGGGCGGCACCTGTACCGGCGAGCATGGCGTCGGCCAGAAGAAGATCAAGTATCTGGAGGCCGAGCATGGCGCTCCGGCGCTGGCGGTGATGCGCACGCTCAAGCGCGCGCTCGATCCGCAGAACATCCTCAACCCCGGCAAGGTCCTCGTCCTGTAATCGGTGTCCTGCAATCGGAAAGGACGGCCGGTCATCCCATCGTGTCCGGCGTTCTTTGAATATGTCGTGATCTTGCCGCGACTTGGCGGCATGATCGCGGGGCTCCCCCATCGACGAGGATAATGCCGGACGTTGCGTGAGACCCTGACAGTCCTGGCCGGCCTTCTGGTCCTGGCCCTGCTGACGGCCCTGATCGGCCCGGGCTTCGTCGACTGGCGCGGCTATCGGCCCCAGATCGAGGCGCGGCTCGCCTCGGCGCTCGGCGTCGAGACGAGCATTGCCGGTGGTATCGGCCTGCAACTCCTGCCGTCGCCGCGGCTGACGCTGCAGGATGTGCGCTTCGGCGGGCGAACGCAGGATGTCAGCACGGCGACCGTCGAGCTCATGACGGTCGAGTTGGCGCTGTCGGCCCTGGCGCGAGGCGAGTTCCGCATCCCCGAGGCCAAGGCCGAAGGGGCGGCGGTTTCGGTCGTGCTCGACGATGCGGGGCAGGTCCGCTTGCCGACGCAGATCGGCGGCGGGCTGCCGGTTCAGACCAGCCTCGACCGCCTCACCGTCAGCCGTTCGGTGCTGATCTGGCGCGAGCCCGGCAAGGAGCCGCTGACGATCGCGCCGATCGCGGCCGAGATCTCCGCCGTCAGCCTCGCCGGGCCGTGGCGGATCGAGGGCGAGGTCGCTGGCTCCTCCCTGCGCATCACCACTGGCGCGCTGGAACAGGACGGGCGGCTGCGCGCCAAGGTCTTCGTCACCGGCGAGGACATTCAAGTCGGCTTCGACGGCAACTTCCTGCTGCCGGCCGCCGGCGGCGGGGTCGGCCTCGGACTCGACGGCACCTTCAACCTGTCGCCCGGCGGCGCGCTCGCCTTGTCGGGCAAGGTCAGCGGCGGCAGCCGGCAACTGGATCTGGCGGGCCTCGTCCTCGACATCGCCGGTGGCGCGGCAAGGCTCGAAGGCGAGGGACAGTTCCTCCCGGCGACCGGAACGGGCGCGCTGGCATTGCGGGCACGCCGGCTCGACGCCGACGCCCTGGCCGGCGCGCTGGCCGAGCGGGCCGGTTTCGAGCGCGCCCTGCAGACGCTTCCCGGACATTTCGACATCTCGCTCGATCTCGATCAACTGATCTGGCGCGGAGAGGATTTCTCGGCCTTCGGCCTGCGCGGGCGGCTGGACGGAAACGGCCTCGCCGACGCGACGGCCTCGGTGCGGATCGCGGGCGCCCTGCTCGGGGCGAGCGGCGGCGTCGATGCCAATGGCGTGGCAGGCAAGCTCAACCTCAAGGCAGGGGACTCGCGGCGGATCGGCCTCGTCCTGGCGAGGGCCGGCCTGAATCCCGCGCTCGCCGATCTCGTCGCGGCGCTCGGGCAGATCGATGCCGAGGCGATCGGCGCCTGGGATGGCGGGCGCATCGGCTTGCAGCGGCTGATGATGACCGGGTCTTCCGGCGTCCGGTTCGAGCTCTCCGGGGATGTCACCGCCGAGCGCTTCGCCGCGAAGGCAGCGGTGCACGGCTTCGATCTCAATACGCTGCCGGCGGGGGAGAGCTTCGCGGGCCTGCTCGGATCGCGGGATCTCGCGCTCGATCTCAGCCTGACCAATGCGCGCTTCCGCAATGCGCCACCCGGCTCGGCCAGCCTCGACCTGCGCCGCGAGGGCACCGTTTGGCGCCTCAGCCGCTTGGGCATCGATGGGTTCGGCGGTGTCGCCGTCTCCGGTTCGGGTGCGCTCTTGGCGGAAGGCGGCGAGATTTCCGGCCGTATCCGCGCGCCGCGCTTCGAGACGGTCGCCGCGCTCGCCGGGCCGCTCATGCCCGAGGCGGCGCGGCAGGTGCTGAGCCGTGTGGGCGACGGGCTGTCGCAGCTCGATGCCGGGTTCCGCCTGACGCGGGCGCCGGCCGGCGACACCGGGCTCTCCATCGACGGCTTGGCGCAGGCCGGGCGCCTTGCGCTGACCGGGCGGCTCGACGGCTCCGGAAGCTGGACCGGCGCGAAGTTGCGCTTCGATCTCGCGGACCGCAGGCAGGTCTTTCTTGCGCTCGGGCTGCCGGCGCCCCGGCATGCCGGCCCCGGCGAACTCGTCCTGGAGCAGGGCGGCGGCCGGCTCACCGGCACGCTGGCGGGCCCCGGCCTCTCGATCGTCCTGGAGAGTGAAGGCGCGACGCAGCCGAAGCTCGCGATCCAGGCCGACGGCATCGGCCAGATCCTGCCCGAGGGCGCTTCGCGCCTCCTGCCTGACGGGCTTGTCGACGCCCATGCGCGCGTGAGCTTCGCTCCGGAGACCGTCATGCTCGACGATCTTCTGGTCAATCTGGGCGGCGCCTCGGCCCGCGGCAGCGTCGCATTCGCGCGCGAGGGCGGCCTGACCGGACGCCTCGCCGTGCCGGGCGCAGACCTGCGCGGCCTGCTCGGCGCGGCCCTGGGGGCAGGGCCGTCGAGCAGCGCGAGCTGGTCGACGACGCGCTTCGGGGCGGCGGCCGGTTTGCCGGATTTCCAGCTCGCGATCGAGGCTGGAACGCTGGTGGCGGCCGAGGGCTTCACGCTGCGCGATGCGCGCTTCAGCCTCCGCTCGGATCAGGACGGGTTGCGGCTGGACGACCTCACGGCCGCCTATGGCGGCGGCCGGGTCGGCGGGCGCTTCGCGACGCGCCGGGAAGGCGGGCTGGCCCAGCTGTCCGGGCGCCTCAGCCTCGAACGGGTCGATCTCGCCCCGCTGACGGGCGGTACGCTCGGCGGCAGGGTTTCCGGCCAGTTCGAGGTCGGTGGGTCGGGCGAAAGCCCGGCGCGACTGATCGCGGGCCTGAGCGGCGCGGGCAGCCTGACCTTCACCGATGCGCGGCTCAGCCGTTTCGACCCTGCCGCCTATGCGCGTGTCATCGCCGCGACAGGCGAGGATGCATCCGAGAGCGATGCGTCCCGGTTGCAGCAGCGGCTCGGCGAGGCGCTCGACCGCGATAGCTGGGCGCTTGGCAGCGTCACCGTGCCCTTCACCCTCGCTGGCGGGCTGATCCGTCTGCAGCCTCTGAGCTTCGAGCGCAGCGGTCTGCGGACGGAAGCCAGCGGCATCGTCGACCTGCGCGCCTTGAGCCTCGATCTGCGGCTCGGCGTGAAGCCGCTCGGAGCGCTGCCCAAGGGATGGCCGGCCGATGCGCCGCAGGTCGGCGTCGCCTGGCGCGGGCCGATCTCGGCGCCGCGGCGCGAAGCCGATGTGAACGCGCTGTCGAATGTGGTCGCGGCGCGGGCGCTGGCGCGCGAGATCGAGCGGGTCGAAGCCTTCGAGGCGGATGCGCGCGAGCGCGCGGCGCATTCGCGCCGGCTGCGGGCGGAGCGCGAGACGCGCGAGAACGAACGCAAGCTCGCCGAGTTCCTGAAGGCGGAGGAAGAACGCCGCATCGCCGAAGAGAAGCGGGCCGAGGAGTTGAGGCGCGCCGAGGAAGCGCGGCGGCTGGCCGAGGAGCGCCGGGCGGAGGAAGCGCGCCGCGCCGAGCAGGCGCGGATGGAGCAGGAGATGCGCCGGCGCATCGAGGCGGAGGAACGGGCCGAGCGTATGCGGGCGGCAGCCGAGCGGGCCGCGGCGGAGCGGGCAGCGGTGCAGCAACAGCAGCCCGGTCCGCTGATCCTGCCCAGCGCGCCGCGCGCCAATTTTCCCGACGCGGTGTTGCAGCCGGCCCCGCCGCTGGCGCCGCCGCTCGACATCCAGCCCGTGCCGCGGCCGTTGTCGCGGGGCGTTCAGCAGAACTGATCGGGCGCCTTCGCGATCTGATTCAGGTCGTTGCGGAGTTGATTCAGGCGGCTGATGCAAGTGGCTGCCAAACAATCGCTTTCAGGCGATCGAGGTGCCAATTTTTCGCCGAAACCACGGCGTCATCCCGGGCTTGCCCCGGGATCCATCGGAGGCCTCCGGCGCTCTATGATGGATCCCGGAGTTCCGCTTCGCTGCGTCCGGGATGACGAGGCGGTTCATTCGCGTCACGAATTAACCGCTTGTTGCCAGGCGCTTGTAATGTGCCAGCACATAAAGCCGCAGCGCCGAGGACAGGTTGACCGCCTCGCGCCCTGAATCGACCTGCGCAATCAGCGCCGCCACCGTCAGTTCTTCCGCTGCGGCGATCTCCTTCAGCGCGTCCCAGAAGGGCTCCTCCAGCGAGACGCTGGTGCGGTGGCCGGCGATCGTCAGCGAACGCTTGCGCTCGACGCTCACGGCTTGGTGCTCACGACTCGGCACTCACGACTTGGGTTCGCCATCCTCGCCCGGCAGGCGATGGCCTTCGAGCGTGCGGGCGGCCTTGTCGCGCTCGGCCTCGGTGAGGCTGCGCTCGGCCTTGCTGCGGCCGAACCTGACGCGGTTCTGCTGGGCCTGATTCTCGGCGTCCTGCCTGGCGCGCTGCTTGCGGGCGCGGCGGAGATTGATGATCTCGGCCATGGCGGCTGGCCCGGATCAGGCCGGGCCGAGCATGCGCTCAGGCCTGACCGTCGTGTCGAAGAGTTCCGCATCGACGCCGGCGCGGAGTGCCTCCTCGCGCAGCGTCGAGCCGTTATGATGAGCCGCCTTGGCGATGCCGGCAGCCTGGTCGTAGCCGATGGCCGGAGCCAGCGCCGTGACCAGCATCAGCGAGCGCGACAGCAGATCCTGGAGCTGCGTCTCATTGGCCTCGATGCCCTCGACGCAATTGGTCCGGAAACTCTCGGCGGCGTCGGCCAGCAGCCGGACCGATTGCAGGAAGGCGGCCGCGATCACCGGCTTGAAGACGTTGAGTTCGAAATGGCCCTGGCTGGCGGCGAAGCCGATCGTGGTCTGGTTGCCCAGCACCTGCGTCGCGACCATGGTCAGCGCCTCGGCCTGGGTCGGATTGACCTTGCCCGGCATGATCGAGGAGCCCGGCTCGTTCTCCGGCAGGCTGATCTCGCCCAGGCCCGAGCGCGGCCCGGAGCCCATCAGGCGGATATCGTTGGCGATCTTGAACAAATCGGCTGCGAGCGCGGCGAGAGCGCCATGGGCGGCGGCGAGCGCGCCATGGCTCGCCAGCGCCTCGAACTTGTTCTCGGCCGTGCGGAAGGGCAGCCCGGTCAGGGCGGTGACCTCCTTGGCGAAGAGCACGGCGAAGTCGGGATGGGTGTTCAGGCCCGTGCCGACGGCCGTGCCGCCCTGCGCCAGCGCGTGGAGCCCGCCGAGGGACGCCTCGATCCGGCCGATGCCGAGACGAAGCTGCATCGCATAGCCGGAAAACTCCTGGCCGAGCGTGACGGGCGTTGCGTCCTGCAGATGGGTGCGGCCGATCTTGACGAGGTTCCTGAAGGCCTCGGCCTTGTCGTTCAGCGCCTTCTCGAGCTGGCGCAAGGACGGCAGCAGCAGGCGCGAGACCTCGAGCGCGGCGGCGATGTGCATCGCGGTCGGGAAGCAGTCGTTGGAGGACTGGCCGCGGTTGACGTGGTCGTTGGGGTGGACCGGGCTCTTGGCGCCGAGGCCCGCGCCGAGCAGTTCGTTGGCGCGGTTGGCCAGCACCTCGTTGACGTTCATATTCGACTGGGTGCCCGAGCCCGTCTGCCAGATAACCAGCGGGAAATGACCGTCGAACTTGCCCGAGAGCGCCTCGTCGGCGGCGTGGCCGATGGCGCCGGCGACACGCTGGTCGATCAGGCCGAGCCGCGCATTGACGTGGGCGGCGGCCTTCTTGACCAGGACCAGCGCATGGATGAGCGGCAGCGGCATGCGCTCCCGTTCGCCGCCGATGCGGAAATTCTCCAGCGAACGCTGCGTCTGCGCGCCCCAGTAGCGATCCGCCGGCACGGCGATGGGGCCGAATGAATCAGTTTCGGTGCGATGCGCGGACATGGGCGGCCTGCTCGTTGGAGGGGCTGCCGTCGGCGGCGATGCGCGTCCGGAAAAGCCCGGTGGGATTCGTGCCGGTCGGGCTTTCTGAATACTGGTCAGGTTTTCTTGCGGAAGGAGTCGAGGCTGACGACCTGCGCGCCGCCGCTGTCCTCGCCGGGCGTAGCCTCAGGCTCGTCGGCGCTGGCCTCGTCCGGGCCGGGCTTGGCGGGTTTGGCGCTGCCCTTGCCCTTGATCGCGGGAACACCGGCCGGCGTCGCCTTGACGGGAAGGGCGACCGGGGCAGGCGGGGCCTCGCTCGGCTCCGAACCGGCGCCGCGCGGCTTCGGACCGGAAGCCTGATCGTTGGCGGAGGCGCCGTCGGGTGCGTCCTGCGTCTCGAACTTCAGCCCGAACTGGACCGACGGATCGAAGAAGGTGGTGATGGCGTCGAAGGGAATCAGCAGCCGCTCCGGCACGCCCGAGAAGGACAGGCCGACCTCGAAGGCATGCTCGCTGACGCTCAGATCCCAGAACTGGTGCTGGAGCACGATCGTCATCTCGTCGGGATGCTTGTCGCGCAGCCGCTGGGAGACCCGCACGCCCGGCGCGGTGGTGCGGAAGGTGACGTAGAAATGATGGTCGCCCGGCAGACCGTCCCGCCCCGCCTCGGTGAGAATCTTGCGCACGACCCCCTTCAGTGCCTCCTGCACCATCAGATCGTAGCGAAGAACATCCTTTGACATCGGGTCGGCGCTTCCGCTTTCGGTATCCGGCTGCAGGAGCCGGTCAGGCCATAAAAAAGTGGAGGCTTCTGTTGCCAGGCGCCTCCGGGCCCCGCCTTACGTCGCTAAACGGAAGGACTTAGGTTTGGGAACCAGCACCGCTTACGCGGCGACAGCAACCCGAGCATTGTTGTCGTTGGCAACTATGCGTTAGCCCTATAACGGCGGAACCATACCGGGCAAAAGAACGGCCTTTACACTCTCGTCGATCCTATTTCGCCCCCGCCGCAACCCTGCCACCAAAGTGGCCTGGCCAGCCCGCGGTCCAAGATCCCGCAGGCCGCCCCAAGGCTTGCGCCGCAGGGCTGTGGTGGAGGCGCCGGGTACCGCCCCCGGGTCCGAAAAGCTTATTCCGACGCTCGTTTATCGCCATAGCCGATCTTGCGAACGGCAAGCCCAATATAGGGGCTGCATGGCCGCGGGGAAAGAGAAGAAGGATGCATCGCCGGCTTATTTCGGAGTAGGCCCTTTTCAGTCGAGCACGCTGCCATCATGCGCGTGGATGGCGAGGGTCATCTCGTTCCCCTCCCGATCGCGTCCGGCGACCTCCCAGTGCTCGCCCAGGAGGGCGATCTCCTCGATATGGTCGAGGCCCGAGCGCCAGGCGATCCGGCGCGCCGATGCCTCGGAGACGCGCGGCGGCTGGGCCTGCTTGGCCGCGAGCTTGTTGTGGATATAGGCCTTGTGTTGGGGCGGCCCGGACATCGCGGCCGATGCCGTGCCGGTGCAGATGACGCTTGCCGCCAGCCACGCCGCTCCCGCCATGAAGGCAAACTGTCTCATCGAATCCTCCTGCCGTCGCGATGACGACAGGAGGCACGCGGATTGTGGCGGGCCCAACGGCCAAGGCTGCCACGATCCGTCAAATCCTCTCCCGATCGCGTGATCGGGTGAGGCCGGTCACGAGCCGTTCATCAAGGCCGCACGCCGGCGGAAGCCGGCCGGTCCCGCTCCATCTTGATGACGCTGCCATCGGTGGTGCGCAGGTCGATCTCGATGCCGGCGCCGGTGCTGTCGCGGCCCTCGATCTCCCATTTGCCGTCGTCGAGCTTGATCTCCTCGACGCGGACGAGGCCATGCTCCTTGGCGATGCGGCGGGCATCGTCCATCGAAATCCCCGGCTCGCCGGGCTTGATCGGAGCGGGAGTCTGGGTCTGCGCCTGAGCGAGGCCCGCCGGCGCGGCCAGCATGGCCGAGAGCAGCAGGGCGCGGGTGGTGGTGCCAAAGGTCATGTCGGTCTCCCCTGTGAGGGTGTGAAGAGCTTCACGCGACAAACCGCGGCGGCACCGTGTCGGTTCCGGCTGCTGACACCTGGCGGCGGTCAGTGCGATAGGACGGGGCCGACAACACCGGGGGCAAGAAATCGGGGGAAGCCGGCTTTCGCGCCCGCGCCATCCCCGCTTGCTGCCGCTATGGTGGCGCCGTTTCGACCGGGATTCGCCTATGCGCCAGTATCACGACCTGCTTCGACGCGTCCTCGACGAGGGCGTTCGCAAGGACGACCGCACCGGCACCGGCACGCTCGCCGTGTTCGGGCATCAGATGCGCTTCGACCTCAACGAGGGCTTCCCGCTCGTTACCACCAAGAAGCTGCATCTGAAATCGATCATCCACGAGCTGATCTGGTTCCTGCGCGGCGACACCAATGTGCGCTACCTGCAGGAGAACGGCGTCACGATCTGGGACGAATGGGCCGACGCCAATGGCGATCTCGGCCCGGTCTATGGCCGGCAATGGCGCTCATGGCCGGCGCCGGACGGCAGCACGATCGACCAGATCGCCTGGCTGGTGAACGAGATCAGGCGCAACCCGGATTCGCGCCGCCTGATCGTCTCGGCCTGGAACCCCGCCGACATCCCGAAGATGGCGCTGGCGCCCTGCCACTGCCTGTTCCAGTTCTTCGTGGCCGATGGAAAACTGTCCTGCCAACTCTACCAGCGCTCGGCCGACGTGTTTCTCGGCGTGCCTTTCAACATCGCGAGCTACGCGCTGCTGACGCATATGGTCGCGCAGGTGACGGGGCTCGGCGTCGGCGATTTCGTCCATTCTTTCGGCGATACGCATCTCTACGTGAACCATCTCGACCAGGCGAAGCTGCAGCTTGCGCGCGAGTTCCGGCCGCTGCCGACGCTGAAACTGAACCCCGCGATCACGCGGCTGGAGGATTTCAACTTCGCCGACGTGACGATCGAGGGCTACGATCCGCACCCGGCGATCAAGGCGCCGATCGCGGTATGAGCCTCGTTATCCGTCCCGCACGGCCCGATGAGGCCGGCCTCGTGCTCGATTTCATCAAGGCGCTCGCCGAGTACGAGCGGCTGGCGCATGAGGTCGTCGCCACAGAAGCCGAGATCGCCGCGGCGATCTTCGGCGCGAATCCGCGCGCCTTTTGCGACATCGCCGAATGGGATGGCGAGCCGGCGGGCTTCTCGGTGTGGTTCTACACCTACTCGACCTTCAGCGGCCGGCACGGCATCTGGCTGGAGGATCTGTTCGTGCACCCGCATATGCGCGGCAAGGGCATCGGCAAGGCGCTGATCGCGGCGCTGGCGAAGCGTTGCGTCGCCGAGGGACTGCCGCGCCTCGCCTGGTGGGTGTTGAACTGGAACGAGCCCTCGCGCGTGTTCTACCGCTCGATCGGCGCCAAGGCGCAGGACGAATGGACCGTGAAGCGGCTCGATGGCGAGGCGTTGGTCCGGCTGGCGAAGGAGGCTTGAGCGATGGCGCAGCTTCCCGTCGTCCTGATCGCGGCCATCGCCGACAACGGCGTCATCGGTGACGACAACCGCCTGATCTGGCGGCTCAAGACCGATCTGCGCCATTTCAGGAGCCTGACGCTCGGGCGTCCGGTGCTGATGGGGCGCAAGACCTTCCTCTCGATCGGCAAGCCCTTGCCGGGCCGGGAGACGATCGTCCTGACGCGCGATCCGGCGTTCCGCCCCGATGGCGTCCACATGGCGCATTCGCTGGAGGAGGCTCTGTCGACGGGGCAGCGGCTCGGCAAAGGGCTGGGCGCCGATTCCGTTACGGTGGCGGGCGGCGCGGATCTCTATCGGCAGGCGCTGCCGCTGGCCGAGCGGCTGGAGCTGACGCTGGTCCATGCGACGCCGGAAGGCGACGCGCTGTTTCCCGAATGGGACCGTTCGGACTTCGTTGCCGACAAGCGCGAAAGCCATCCCGCCAGCCCCGACGACGAGCATCCGTTTACCTTCGCGACGTTTCGCCGCCGGGTCTGAACGGGTTTGCGTTGATGATGAATGCCTTGCGTCGTTGACGAATCCATGGCCCATGCCCAATTCAGCCCAGCACGCTCCGGGTGTGGGCGCTGACAAACGACCGCCATTCGCCTATTGCAGGGCGGTCGGCTGAGAAAGGGAACGGCGCGAGTATGCCTTGGAGCAACCAGAGCGGCGGTGGCAATAACGGGGGCGGACCCTGGGGCCAGCGCGGGGGAAGCGGCGGCGGTGGTGGCGGCGGTCCCTGGGGCGGTGGCTCCGGTGGCGGCAATAGCGGCCCGCCCGATCTGGAGGACATCCTGCGCCGCAGCCAGGACCGGCTGAGGAACATGATGCCGGGCGGCAATCTCGGCAGCCGCGGGCTGATCTTCGGCATTCTCGCCCTGATCGCGGTCTGGCTGCTGACGGGCTGGTACATCGTCCGCCCGAACGAGGTCGGTCTCAACCTGCGTTTCGGCCGCTTCATCGGCAAGACCGGCGAAGGCCTGAACTACAACTGGCCCTATCCGATCGGCAGCGTGATCAAGCCGCAGGTGACGAACGTCATCACCACCGAGGTAGGCTTCCGGACCGTCGAATCCGTGCGCGCCTCGCGCCAGTCCGACGTGATCGAGGAAAGCCTGATGCTCACCGGCGACGAGAACATCGTCGACATCGACGTGATCGTGCAGTGGCAGATCGATCCGGCGGCGCCAGAGAACTATGTCTTCAATATCCAGGATCCGCCGGGCACGGTGAAGGCCGTGGCCGAGAGCGCGATGCGTGAGATCATCGGCCGGCGCAACATCCAGCCCGTTCTGACGACGGACCGCTCGGCGATCGAGACCGAGGTGCGCCAGCTCATGCAGGAGACCCTCAACAGCTACAATGCGGGCGTCCAGATCCGCCTCGTGCAGCTCCAGAAGGTCGATCCGCCGCAGCAGGTCATCGATGCCTTCCGCGACGTCCAGGCGGCGCGCGCCGACCAGGAGCGCCTGCGCAACGAGGCGCAGACCTACGCCAACCGCGTCGTGCCCGAGGCGCGTGGCCGGGCCTCGCAGCTCGTCCAGGGGGCGGAAGCCTTCAAGGACCAGACGGTCGCCGAGGCGCTCGGCCAGGCCAGCCGCTTCAACGCAGTCTATCAGCAGTACAAGAAGGCTCCGGCCGTGACCCGCGAGCGGCTCTTCCTCGAGACGATGGAACGCGTCCTGGGCGGAACCGACAAGGTCATCATCGATAGTTCGGGCACCGGACAGGGCGTCGTGCCCTATCTTCCGCTTGACCAGTTGCAGCAAAGGCGCCCCGGTCCGGGCGCGCCCCAGGCGGGAGCTGTCCGATGAACGGCGCCATCATCCGCATCGGCCTGCTCGTCGTCCTCGCGATCGCGGCCGTCGTCTTCTACGCCATGACCTTCGTGGTCCAGCAGACGCAATCGGCCCTCGTGCTGCGCTTCGGCGCGGTGCGCAGCGTCGTCACCGAGCCCGGCCTCTACTTCAAGCTGCCGGCGCCGTTCGAGCAGGTGACCCTGCTCGACAACCGCATCCTCGATCTCGACCTGCCGGCGCAGGAAATCATCGCCTCCGACCAGAAGCGCCTGGTGGTCGATGCCTTCACGCGTTATCGGATCTCCGATCCGCTGAAGTTCTACCAGGCGGTCAACAACATCCCGCGCGCGAACTCGCAGCTCGCCTCGATCGTGAACGGCAATGTCCGCTCGGTTCTGGCGGAGGCGAGCTTCACCTCGATGGTCCGCAATGACCGCGCCCGGCTGATGAACCGCATCCGCGACGAGGTGAACCGGGAGGCGGCCCGCTTCGGCATGACGGTCGTCGACGTCCGGCTGCGCCGCGTCGATCTGCCGGCGGCGAACTCGGCGGCGGTGTTCCAGCGCATGCAGACGGAACGCCAGCGCGAGGCGGCCGAAGCCCGTGCGCTCGGCGCCCAGCAGGCGCAGGAAATCCGGGCGCGGGCCGACAGGGACTCGACCGTGATCGTCGCCGAGGCGCAGCGCCGCTCCGACGAGATCCGCGGCGAGGGCGAGGGCGAGCGCAACCGCGTCTTCGCCGAAGCCTTCGGACAGGACGAGGAGTTCTTCACCTTCTATCGCTCGATGCAGGCCTATGAGGCCAGCATCAAGCCGGGCGATACCAAGATGGTGCTGTCTCCCGATTCGCCGTTCTTCCGGTTCTTCAACGGCCCCAATGCGCCCCGGCGCGATGCGGCTCCAGCCACGCCGGCGACGCCGGCGCCGGCACGGCCCTGATTCCACCATAGGCGTCGCGTATGTTCGATTTCATCGCGGCGCTGGGCCTGGTTT
>DATDBB010000167.1:0-13453 GCA_036525085.1 Allobosea sp. | reverse complement strand
CTTAGCCGGCAAACTTCGAACAGTTTCAGCGTGCGAGGCTCGATGCCCTTGGCGGCATCGATGACCATGATCGCGGCATCGACGGCCGTCAATGTACGGTAGGTGTCGTCGGCGAAGTCCTCGTGGCCGGGCGTATCGAGGATGTTGAAGACATTGCCGTCATATTCGAAGGTCATGACAGAGGTGACGACCGAGATGCCGCGCTGACGCTCGATCTTCATCCAGTCGGATGATGTCTGGCGGCGGCCCGCCTTGGCGCGCACTTCGCCGGCGAGCTGAATGGCGCCGCCGAAATAGAGCAGCTTCTCGGTCAGCGTCGTCTTGCCGGCGTCGGGGTGGGAAATGATCGCGAAGGTGCGCCGGCGCGCATGCGGGGCGGCGCTGGCTGCCGGCGCATCGGAGGTCTGAATGTCGGTCATGGCGGTTGTGAGAACAGGATGAGGGCGGGGAAGTCAATCGGCCTTGCTGCTGGCGGGTCGCCAGGCCCCCGCTGCAGGACGGGTTAGTCGCCCTTAACCCTTTGCGGACATCATCGCGCCCAGGCGGGGCGGGATGCGCCTCGACCGGGAAAGTTCTCTTCGATGATCAGCCCCCGCAAAATTTCAACCCTGATCTTCGGTGCCTTCGCCGTGTTCGCGCTCGCGGCCGGACTCGCGGTCGCCATCGGCGTCCAGACGCTCAGCCGCTATGCCGCGATGACGACGGAGATGGAAGCGGTCTCGGACCGCATATTGCTGGCCGAGCGCATGAACGGCCTGGTCAATGCCGCGGTCATGGAATCGCGCGGCATCTACATGAGCGCAGACGCCGAGGACAGCGAACGCTTTGCCGTGCCGCTTCTCGCCAATCTCGACGAGATCGCGGAACTCGCGCGCCAATGGCGCGGGCTGATCCGGCCCGGCGACCCGGCCGCTCTCGCGGGCGTCGTGACCCAGCTCGAGACCTTCATCCGCTTCCGGACCGAACTCGTCAGACAGGCACGCGAACAGGGCCCCGCGGCTGCGGATCAACTCGGCAACAACGAGGACAACAGAAACAATCGCAAGGCGTTGAATACCGCATTGAAGCAGGTCGCGGTGCTCAACGAGAGTCGCAGCGCCGTGACCGAGGCCGAGCGCGACCTGCTCCAGCGTTACAGCCTGTGGCTCCTGGCCGTCGGTGGCACGCTGGTGATCGCGCTGGGCCTCGCCATCGCACTTGCCATCGTGCATTTCCGTGTCGCCCGGCCGCTGCGACGCCTCGCCGCAACGATGCACCGCCTTGCGCGTTCCGAGCCTGTCGATGCGATTCCCTGCGTCACGCAGCGTGACGAGATCGGAGACATGGCGCGGTCGGTCCTCGTCTTTCGCGAGAATGTGCGCTCTCGTGAGGAACTGGAGAACGAGGCAAAGGCGACCGATGCGGCGCGGACGCGTCGGCAGGCGAAGCGAGAGCAACTCATCGCCGATTTCAACGTGCGGATCGATTCCGTGCTGAACACGGTCCGGATCAGCGCCGATGAGATGGAAGGGACGGCGCGCAGCCTCGACGCCGTGGCGACGAGCGCGACCTCGCAGGCGACCGAGGCCCGAAGCGCTGCGCTCGAAGCCTCCGACAATGTCCGCTCGATCGCAGCCGCCTCCGAGGAACTTTCGGAGTCGATCTCCGATATTGCCGACCGCATCCGCCAGACCGACGGCGTGGTCAGGAGCGCCGCGAGCGACGCGGCCCGCGCGCGCACCAATGTCGCCAACCTTCTGGAGGCGGCCGAGAGCATTGCCAAGGTCGTCGAACTGATCCGCGAGATCGCCGCCCAGACCAATCTGCTCGCGCTCAACGCCACCATCGAGGCGGCGCGCGCGGGCGAATCCGGGCGTGGCTTCGCCGTCGTCGCCGGCGAGGTCAAGCTGCTCGCAAGCCGCACCGCGCTCGCCACCGACGAGATCGCCGAGCGCATCGCGGCCTTCGAGAGCGAGACGCAGGGCGCCGTCGCGGCGATCGAGACCATCGCCAGCGTCATGGGCGAGGTGGCGCAGCACACGGTCGCCATCGCCGGGGCGACGAGCCAGCAGATGGTCGCGACCTCCGAGATCGCCAGCAGTGCGCAGGCGACGGCCAGCGGCACGGCCGGCGTCGCAAGCCAGATGGAGGGCGTGACCTCGACGTCGCAGGCGGCGATGCTATCGGCGAGCCAGGCGCTGTCGACCGCGGAGAACCTCGCGCGCGAAGCGCAGACCCTGCGAGGGGCCGTCTCGACCTTCTTCGCGGACATGAAGGCGGCCTAGAACGGCCGGCAGCCTAGCCTAGAGCGGTTGCCTCTCCCGATCCCGAACCCATCTGCAACCAGTGTGGGCAAGCACCAGGATGCTGACGCGTCGTGGCGCTGACGCCGAGCACAAGCGAATCGACAACTCGTAATGTAGGGTCAGTGTCGAAAGCTTGGGAGGGAACAATGGCTGATTACTGGCGTGGCGCATTCTACGGACAGAGCGATAACATGCTGGGGGGCGCCCGGCTGCTCGTTCTCGGGGAAGCTCATTATCATGAGACCGCGCCAATCGGCTCAAGCATACCCGGGCTGACGCAAGATGTCGTAACGAGGTATCTTGCGGGTCAACTCGGCTCCGCCGCGCAGTTCTTCAGGCGCGTAGAGAGGCTCGTGACGAAGCGACTCGATGCTGGCTTGACGCGCGAGGAATCAAGCGCGTTTTGGCATTCAGTGATCTTCGCCAACTATATACCGGTCGTTGCCGGGAACGTTCCCGGGGATCGCCCATCCGAGGCGATGTGGCAGGGGGCGGCACCCCTCGAATTCCTAGGCAATGTCCAGGCGACAGAAGCCGAGATCGTGCTGGTTTGCGGAACGGAACTGTGGCGTCGCAAGCCGACCCACAAAGCGATCCCTGCGGCCTATCAAGCTGGCGGGCGTCACTACGAAGCCCATGAAATCAATTGGAGCCCGGAATGGGGCGCGATTGCCGCGCACATACCTCACCCTTCGGGCTCATATGGCTGGTCCTACAAGAGATGCGTACCCGTCGTCGATTATCTCTTTGCGGTTCTGAACGAGCGGAGGGCGGCCAACAGGATGCGGTCTCCAGTCACCATCGAGGTCTCGGCATGAAGGAGCGCTGGCGAGGGCGCTCCAACTCGACAGCAGAGCTGCCGAGGGCCGTTCACTCAGCCGGATTGCACCGGTTCGCGTTGACCGATGCGCGGTTTAAGCGGCCCTCGCGGCGCAACGGCCCAAGAGAGCCGCCTCAGTTCTTGAGGCGGTAGCCGGTCCTGAATATCCAGCCGACGATGGCGACGCAGATGGCGAGGAAGCCGAGCGTCATGCCCAGGCTGAGGCCGACGCCGACATCGGCGATGCCGAAGAAGCTCCAGCGGAAGCCGCTGATCAGGTAGACGACGGGATTGAAGAGCGCGACCGTCCGCCAGATCCCCGGCAGCATGTCGATCGAGTAGAAGGAGCCGCCGAGGAAAGCGAGCGGCGTCACGACCAGCAGCGGAATGACCTGCAGTTTCTCGAAACCGTCGGCCCAGATGCCGACGATGAAGCCGAACAGGCTGAAGGTCGCCGCGGTCAGCACCAGGAACAGCAGCATCCAGACGGGATGCTCGATCCTCAGCGGCACGAAGAAGGTCGCCGTCAGCAGGATGATCAGGCCGAGCACGATCGATTTCGTCGCCGCCGCACCGACATAGCCGATGACGACCTCCCACCAGGCGACGGGCGCCGAGAGCAGCTCGTAGATCGTGCCGGTGAACTTGGGAAAATAGATCGCGAAGGAGGCGTTGGCGATGCTCTGCGTCAGCAAGGTCAGCATGATCAGGCCGGGCACGATGAAGGCCCCATAGGGGATGCCCTCGATCGCCTGCATGCGCGAGCCGATGGCCGCGCCGAAGACGACGAAATAGAGCGAGGTCGAGAGCACCGGCGAGACGACGCTCTGCAGCGGCGTGCGCAGGGTGCGGGCCATCTCGAAGCGATAGATCGCGCGGATGGCCTGCCAGTTGATGCCGGTCGTGCTCATCTGCGATCCTTCACCAGGCTGACGAAGATGTCCTCGAGCGAACTCTGGCTCGTCTGCAGGTCGTTGAAGCGGATGCCCGCATCTCCGAGGGCGTGAAGCAGGGCGGTGATGCCGGTGCGCTCGGCCTTGGTGTCGTAGGTGTAGACGAGTTCCTCGCCGCCCGCGGCCAGTTCGAGACCATAGCCGGAGAGGGCCGAGGGAAGCGTCTCCAACGGCTGCTGCAGGGTCAGGGTGAGCTGCTTGCGGCCGAGCTTGCGCATCAGCTCGGTCTTGTCCTCGACCAGGATGATCTCGCCCTTGCTGATCACGCCGACGCGGTCGGCCATCTCCTCGGCCTCCTCGATGTAATGCGTGGTCAGGATGATGGTGACGCCATTGTCGCGCAGGCGGCGCACGAGCTGCCACATGTCCTGCCGTAGTTCGACATCGACGCCGGCTGTCGGCTCGTCGAGGAAGAGGATGCGCGGCTCATGCGCCAGCGCCTTGGCGATCATGACGCGGCGCTTCATGCCGCCCGAGAGCATGCGAATCTGGCTGTCGCGCTTGTCCCAGAGCGAAAGGTCCTTGAGAACCTGCTCGACGAGGGCGGGATCCTTGCGCTTGCCGAAGAGGCCGCGGCTGAAGGCGACGGTGGCGCGCACGGTCTCGAAGGCGTCGGTGGTCAGCTCCTGTGGCACCAGCCCAATCTTGGCGCGGGCGGCGCGGTAGTCGGCGACGATGTCGTGGCCATCGGCCTTCACCGTTCCCGTGCTCGGATTGACCAGCCCGCAGATGATGCTGATCAGCGTCGTCTTGCCGGCGCCGTTGGGGCCGAGCAGGGCGAATATCTCGCCCTGTTGGATGTCGAGATCGACCGACTTCAGGGCCTGGAAGCCGGAAGCATAGGTCTTGGAGAGGCCGGAAACGGAAATGATCGCGGGCATGGGCGGCATATAGGGCAGTTCCGGTGACGATGCGATGGCAGGCTGGCGCAATGCCGCGATGCGCTGCCGTCTGACAGATCGGGCTGTCAGGCGATGGCGGCAGGGTTGCACTGCCCTGGAAACGAAGATGGCCGGGACGAGCCCGGCCATGTAGATCCAGTCGATGAGCGAAGGCTCAGCGCATGAAGAACCAGAGCAGAATGATGATCGGGATCGGAACGCCGAGCAGCCAGAGAGCAATCGAACGCATTGGAGCACCCCCAAGGTGATTGTGACGATGTATGCGGGGGCAACGCCGTTCCGGTGTTAAAAGTTCCGAACTACCGAAGCCTCTGGAAGTCCCTGTCGGAGGCGACGCCGACGAAAATGATCTTGGTCGCGACACCGTGTTTCTTGGGCTTCGCGCGATGTTCAGACGGTCATGACGATGATCGTTCAGCGCTCGGATGCCAGAGTGGCCGGAAGCCATGGGCGAGCGCGGCCAGGGATGCGGGCGGGGTGAGCACCGACACGATGCCCGCCGGGCGAGGCTCGTGGGCGCCATAGCCGCCGGGATGCCAGATCAGCGCGTCGCCGCCGCGCAAGGCGAGCCAGCGTCCGCCATCAGCGATGATCGCGCCATCGGGCAGGTCATCGGCCGGCAGGTCATGGATGCGCTTGGCGCGGCCGTCGCGCCGCTCCGCATCCAGCAGTCGGTCGATGTCGGGGAATGAGGGCAGGACATTCAGCCCCGTTCCGCGCATGAGCGCAGCGCGATAGGCGAGCGCATCGGCGCGGCGGCATTCCATGCAGGGGCGGTGCCCGGCGGCGAGCGCGGTGACCTCGTCGCAGAAGAACAGCTCGGTGTAGCCTCGCGCCCAGACATGCCGCTGCCGGCCCTTGAAGGCGAGCACGCAGCAGATCCATTGCCGGCTCACATGAATGCGCCGAGGCAAGGTCCTGGTCTGTGGGTCATGAAAGCGCCCGCCGCGGTTGCCGAAGAGCAGGCCGCGCGCTGGGTCGGCGAAGAGGCTGGCATCGGGCGCGATTCGGTTCGGCAAGGGCATCCGCGAAGGTTATCCTCGACGCTGCCAGATCGCGACAGCAGGCGCCCCGGAACAACGGCGTGGTTCGGTCGGAAGCCGGCACGCCCTAATGCGCCGGGGCGTGCACGAGCCGCTTCTGTCGATCCGATATGCCCTCCGGGCTCTGACGGAAATGCAGCCTGTGCACATAGATCCAGCCAAGCTTCATCGGTGTCTGCCGCCGCAGCCGCGACAGCCATGGGGTGGCGTCGTGCTCCGTCACCACGCTCCCGCCTCCCATGAGCGAATAATAGCGCCCGAGCGTGCGTCCATATTGGGCATTGTCCCGCTGCGCCGTGGGCAGGGTCAGCGCATAGGCCCGGTCGACATGGTCGAAGACCTTTGTGCCGGGGTTGCGCAGCCAGTGGCCGACCTCATGCGCGGCTGCGATCTGCCCGGTTTTTCCCGTGATCCCGCGCTCCCGCCCGGCCGTGAACCGGTTGAACTCGAATTGCACGCTCTCGTCGGTAATGCGGGTCATCCGGTCTCGGAATGTGTCGCCCGGATTGGCCAGATGCGCGACTTCGATGATGGCGTGGCTCGCCGCGCCGGCCGGCTGCAGTTCGATCTCGAGAACGCCTGCGACATGGGCGGGTACTTTAGGATTGCCGATCAGCTGGACGAAGTCGGCGTCGCTTAGGGCGTCGCCCTTTTCGACGGGAAGGAACACCATCTGGTTGTTCCATGAATTCTCGACGGTGATCTTGAAGCGCCGCGTGAAGGCCTGCCATTCGCTGACGAGCCAGCTGCGGCAGGGCACGGGTTGCTGGCTGGCATCGAGAACGCTGCCGCGCTTGACGCTGGCCTGGTCCGCTGCCAGGTGCGAGGGCGGCAGCGGCCCCGGCGCAGCTCCCGGTAGCTTCGAGGAGTGGCCGGTTCGTGCCCAGGCGGTCGACGGATCGAGCGGGATCAGCGTCACCTTCAGCCTGATGCGAAGCTGGGCGGGCCGGCCCGGTCCGGCGCGATCGAAGAAGGAGTCGTAGTTCGGCTCGAGGATGGACGCTCGGATCGCCATTTGATCACCTGTTTCTGAGAACAAGCACATCGGAGCGGACGCTCAAGGCACAGCCATCGGGAGCCAGCCTAGCAGGGTCCCGTCCGTCCCCAAAGCTCGCGCAGGCGGCCAGGCTTGGCACCTCGCGGTTGCGTCTCGCCCCGCGCTGCGGCCGGCGTCACCATGCGAAGGGGCCATTCCGGCGAGCAATGGCGTGGAGTTTCCAGGATCCCGTCAGGATCGCCTTAACGTTACGCCGAGGTAAGACCCGCGGCGTAAGGCATTTGAAGTATTTTCCGCGTCATCCAAGGGCTCGATCACGCACGAAGCCCGAAGACTTCCTGACGGCAAAGATTTGCGGAAAAGCTCCAGCGCCGATGAATGCCTATATTCCACTGATCCTGTTCACGGTGCTGACCAATGCTGCCGCGCAGCTCATGCTGAAGCGCGGGATGACCGGCGTTGGGGCGCTCGACGTCGCCGGCGACGGGCTGATCTGGACAATCTTCCGCGTGGTCTTCAACCCGTTCGTGTTCGCGGGGCTTTGCACCTTCGTCATCAGCATGGCCTCGCATCTGGTCGTGCTGTCGAAGGTCCAGATCTCCTATGCCTACCCCTTCCTGAGCCTCGCCTATGTCGTGGTCGCGGCCTACGCTTACTTCGTTTTCAACGAGGATCTGGGCGCGGCGCGGATCGCGGGCATCGGCTTCATCGTGCTCGGCACCATCTTCATCGCACAAAGCTGAGGGACATCATGGATCTGATCGTTCGCCTGTTCCTGCGCCTCGGCGCGCTGCTCGAGCCGAAGCCGGCCCTCGTTCCCGTGCCGGTGCGCAACCAGCGCCCGCGCCTGCCGCACCCTGCCGGAGATCGCGCGTGAAACATATCATCATCGGCGGCGACGGCTTCGTCGGCTCGCATCTGGCGGCGGATCTTTCTGCCATGGGCGAGGAGGTGCTGGTCGCCGACATCGTCAAGGGCAACCATGCGCATTACGCCACGGTGCCGTTTCACAAGATCGACGTCACGGATGCGGAGAGCGTCGCCTCGATCCCGCTGGGCAAGGACGATCTCGTCTACAATCTCTCGGCCAAGATGCTGTCGCCGATCGTGACGCGGGCCGAGCGGCACGATTTCTTCTGGCCGGTGAACTATCACGGCACGCAGAACGTCCTGAGCTGGATGGAGAAGGCGGGCGCCAACAAGCTCGTCCACTTCACCACCGACATGATCTACGGCCATTCGGTGACGGTGCCGCAGGACGAGGACCATCCCGCCCGGCCGCTCGGCGAATATGGCGAGAGCAAGCTCGCGACCGAGACGCTGGCCCAGAGCTATCGCGACAAGGGCTTCCAGATCCCGATCTTCCGGCCGCGCCTGATCATCGGGCCGGGCCGCCTCGGCATCCTGGTCAAGCTGTTCAAGCTGATCGACCTGAACCTGCCCGTGCCGATGATCGGATCGGGCAAGAACCCCTACCAGTTCATTTCGGTGTTCGACTGCGCCAGCGCCTGCGTCGCAGCCTGGAAGGCCGGCTTCCCCAACAGCGCCTACAACCTCGGCTCGGACGATCCGCCGCCGGTGAGGAAGCTGCTCGGCGACCTGATCCGACATGCCGGCTCGAAGTCGATCCTGCTGCCGACGCCGGCCCCGCTGGTCAAGCTGACGCTGAACGCGCTCGATGCCGTCAACATGCCGATCATGGACCCCGAGCAGTACATGATCGCCGACGAGATCTGTATCCTCGACACCTCCAGGGCCAAGCGCGAACTCGGCTGGAAGCCGTTGCATCGCGACGAGGACATGCTGCTCGCCGCCTATACCGAATACCGCAAAGCCAAGGACGCCGCCGTCCAGCCGCAGAGGAGCCTCGCCGCATGAGCATGCCCGCTTTCAGGAACGAAGACATGCAGGCCGGGGAGAAGGTCTCGCGCCCGAAGCTCTACAGCGTCGAGGACGCCAAGCAGTTCGATGTGCAGACGGTGAAGGAGCTCTTCACCAACCACATCAATCCAGGCCAGGTGCATTTCCTCAAGCTGCTCGGCTTCGACAAGATCCTCGTCGATCGCGCCGAGGGCATGCACTACATCACCAAGGACGGGCGGAAAATCCTCGATTTCTTCGGCGGCTTCTGCTCGGTCGCCTTCGGCCACAACCATCCGCGCATCGTCGCGGCCCGGAAGAAGTTCCAGGACGAGAACCGCCATGAGATCTGCATGGCGTTCATGTCGCAATATGCTTCGGCGCTGGCCGCCAACCTCGCTGCGATCTCGCCCGGCGATCTCGACATGGTCTTCCTCGGCTCGACCGGATCGGAGGCGATGGAAGCGGCGCTGAAGGTCGCCGAACAGGCGCAGGGTCCCGCCAAGTCCAAGATCTTGCATGCCACGAACTCGTTCCACGGCAAGACCAAGGGCGTGCTCTCTGTCACGGATTCGACCCTCTACCAGTCGCAGTTCAAGCTGGTCGAGAACCGGGTCAAGGTGCCCTTCGGCGACATCGAGGCCGTTCGGCAGGCGCTGGAGAGCGATCCTTCGATTGGCATCGTGGTGATGGAGACGATCCAGGGCGGCGGCGGCATCGTCGAGGCGCCTGTTGGATTCTGGCGCGAATTGCGCGCGCTCTGCGACAAGCATGGCGTGCTCTGGGTCGCCGACGAAGTGCAGTGCGGCCTCGGGCGCACCGGCCAGTTCTTTGCCTTCGAGCGCGATGGCGTGGTGCCGGACGTGACCGCGCTCGCCAAGGCGCTCGGCGGCTCCAAGGCCGCGGTCGGCGCGATGATCGCCCGGCGCGAGCTCTACATGAAGGCCTATGGCAAGCCGAAAGCGGCGCTGATCCATGCCCAGGCGACCTTCGGCGGCATGGGCGAGGCCTGCATCTCGGCGATCGAGGGGCTGAACGTGCTCTATGAGGAAGACCTCATGGGCAATGCGCAGCGCCAGGGCGACTACCTGATTGCGCGGCTGAACGAACTGCGGGTCAAGCATCCGAGCCTGCTCAAGGAGATCCGCGGGCGCGGCCTGATGATCGGCGTCGAGTTCCAGGACATCAGCGAGACCATGCCCTTCGGGCTGAAGCACATGGTCGCGCTGCTCGACGACAAGCTGAAGGGCTCGCTCTGCGGCTTCGTCGGGGCGCTGCTCCTGAAGGACTACGACGTGCTCGTCGCTTTCACCGAGTACAACCGCAACGTCATTCGGCTCGAGCCGCCGCTGATCGCGACGCGCGAGGATTGCGATGTTTTCATCAACGCGCTGGACGATCTGCTCTCGCGCGGCATCACCCGCATCGTGACGGACTATCTGCGCAAGGTCGCGGTTTCGAAGGGTTGAGGCGTTTCGATCGAAGCTTTTATGGAAAGAGCCGGTTCGCCGGCCCTTTTTCGTTGGGGCCAACAGCAAAGCGGCTCCCCGGGAGGATCGGGAAGCCGCTTGCGAACAGGGTCTGCGACATTCGTCGGTGCTTGGCGGCGGCCCTGCGGGTTCCTGGCCCCGGGCCGCCTGCACCATGGTTCTCAGTAGTAGCCGCAGACGCGGCGGTAGCCGACGATCTCGCCGTAGCGGTTGATGCGCTCGACCATGTCGCAGCGGCGAACGGGGCCGTAGGCGTAGTAGCCGCCATAGGCCGGGCGGGTGGCACCGGCGATGATGGCGCCCGCGGCGAGCGCGCCGACGACACCGGCTCCGACGCCCCAGCCGTATCCACGGCGGCCCCAGTACCCGGCTTCGGCGGAGGTCGCGGTCAAGGTGGAGGCCAGCGCGAGAGCGGCAAGGGTGGCGGTCGCGATCTTCTTGAAGCGGGTCATCGTCTCGGTCTCCCTGAATTCGTTCGGGGCGAACCATTCGCCCTCCATGACCGTTGGTCGCGGCGAGCGGCGGTGAGGTTCAAGGCGATGTGATATTTTTTGCGACTGGTCGATCCGACGCCACGCGCTGTCGTCCCGGGCGACCGCAGGGAGACCCGGGACCCATTCCGGAACATCTCCGGCCAACGCTCCGGAATGGATTCCGGATCTCCGCTTCGCTGTGTCCGGGATGACGCGCGTTTAATGATGACCGACAGAGCCCATCAGACTCTGCCAACCTCAGCCACCCGTCACCCGCCGCCAGAAGCTGGAAGAGAAGCCCGGGTCGATATGCCCGGCGAAGTCGCGCCAGTGCGGGAAGGAGGCCTCGAAGGTCGCCGGCGACATGCGGGCGTCCTTGTAGGGGTTGACGCGGCCCCCGGCCGCAAGCGTGACGCGGTCGAGCTCGTCGAGCAGCCTTTCCGTACGCTCGCCGCGATTGGGGAAGTCGAGCGTCAATGTCGCGCCGGCGATGGGGAAGGACATCATGCCGGGTGAGGGCACGTCGCCGAAGAGCTTGAGAACGGTCAGGAAGGAGGCTTCGCCGGCGGCGAGCGTCCGCCTGAGCATCTCCTCGACCGCATCGCGCGCATGCGCCATCGGCACCGCGCATTGGAACTGGCGGAGGCCGTCCGGCCCATAGGCGCGGTTCCAGTTGCTGACCCGGTCGAGCGGATAGAAGAACGGGCGATAGGCGATACGCCTGGGCCGTGGTGAGCGCGGTTGCGCCGCGCGGTAGAGCATGTTGAAGGCGCGCAGCGTCAGGCTGTTGATCAGCGGTACCGGCGGTTTGAGCGGGAAGGGCAGGCTGCGCCGGGGGCGGGCCGGCGGCTGGAGCGAGGCCGGCGCGTGGTTGGCGCGGAAGAACACGCCGCGGCCGAAGCCGGCGCCGCTTGCGAGCGCGTCGATCCAGGCGACGGTGTAGTCATGCGTCGCATCGGATTCCGCCGCGATGGCGAAGAAGCGGTCAAGCCCGTCGAAATGGATGGTTTCCTGCTGCATTTCGGCGGAAGCCACCGGCATGAGCTGCAGCGTGACCTGGGTGATCAGGCCGGTGAGGCCCATGCCGCCGATGGTGGCGGCGAACAGCGCGCCGTTCAGATCGGGCGCGCAGGTCAGCCGACGCCCGTCCGAGCGCACCAGCTCGAAGGCGCGGACATGGCGGCCGAAGGTGCCGGCGCGGTGATGGTTCTTGCCGTGGACGTCATTGGCCAGCGCGCCGCCGATGGTGACGAGGCAAGTTCCGGGCGTCACCGCGGGAAACCAGCCCGCCGGCACCACGAGCTTCAGCAGATCGTCGAGCAGGACGCCGGCCTCGCAGGTGACGAGCCCGCTGATGCGATCGAAGGCGAGGATGCGGCAGAGGCTGCGCGCGGTGATCAACCGCCCGCCATCGTTCAGGCAGGAATCGCCGTAGGAACGGCCATTGCCATGGGCCAGGACGGGGCCACGCTGCGGCGAGGGGTCCGCCAGCCAGGCCTCGGGGGTGAGCACCTCGCTGTCCTGCGCCGTCAACCCGCCCCAGGAGCGTATGTCCGAAGACATCTCGCTCACGGCAGCAGCGTCGCCGCGACCATGATCACGAGCACTGTCGCGCCGGTGAGCTGGCTGCGCCAGTCGCGGATCATGAAGACGAGGGGATCATCCGGCATGGCCCCGCGCCGAGCCAGGAACCAGATCCGCGCCATCTGGTAGAGGATGATCGGGCAAACCAGCCAGATCACCTCCGGATGACGATAGAGTTCCTTGACCGCGGCGCTGTCGACATAGAGCGCCATGATCAATGCGCAGGTACAGCCCGAGGCCATGCCGAGCTGCGACAGCGCCTCGATGTCCTCGGCCTGATAGCCGCGCCCCGCCTTCTTCAGCCCCGATTGGTCCTGGGTGATGCGCAGCTCGGCATAGCGCTTCACCAGCGCCAGGCTGAAGAAGAGGAAGATCGAGAAGCCGAGGAGCCAGGAGGAGACGGGGATGTCGGCGGCCATGTTGCCGGCGATGATGCGCAGCGTGTGCAGCGCCGCGAGAGACAAGACATCGACCAGCAGCTTGCGCTTGAGGACGAAGAGATAGGCCAGAGCCAGCACGAGATAGGCGCCGAGCACCAGCAGGAAGAGCCTGGGCTTTGGCAGCAGCCAGGAGAGAGCGAAGGAGGTGGCGAGCAGAAGCGGGACCGCAGCATAGGCTTGGCGCTCGGTGATCTCGCCGGCGGCCAGCGGGCGCTTGCATTTGGTCGGGTGCCGCCTGTCTGCCTCGACATCGACGATGTCGTTGAGGAGATAGATCGAGGACGCCATCAGGCTGAAGGCGAGGAAGGCAACGACGCCATGGCCGATCGCGGCAATGTCGAAGACGTCATGGTTGAGCAAGATCGGAACGAACACGAGCCCATTCTTGAGCCAGTGATGCGGACGCATCGCCCTGATCATCGCAGTCAAAGGCATGTCCTTGTCTCTTCTTCCCTTGCGCCGTTGTTGCGTCCGGGGTCCGAGGACATGCTCCGGGCGAGCGTCTTGCGACAATGAGCCGTTCTGGCCCCTGCCTTACTCGCCGATAAATCCTAAGCCTGGGTGGATGACGGAGATGAAAGCCGCGCATTCGGCTGCCATGATTAA
>DATDBB010000166.1:0-2432 GCA_036525085.1 Allobosea sp. | reverse complement strand
CTTCGAGAAGCAGGCCAACGTCAAGATCGAATACGTCGCCGGCAACTCGACCGACACGCTCGCCAAGCTCCAGGCCCAGAAGGGCAACCAGCAGATCGACGTCGCCATCGTCGATGACGGCCCGGCCTATCAGGCGGTCGCGCTCGGCTTCTGCGGCACGCTGACCGACGGCCCCGTCTACAAGGACGTAGCGCCGGTGATGAGGTTCAAGTCCAACAAGGGCGTCGGCCTCGGCCTCGTCGGCACCGGGCTGTTCTACAACAAGAAGGTCTTCGAGGAGAACAAGTGGCCGGCCCCGACCTCCTGGAACGACCTCAAGTCCAAGACCTATGGCAAGAAGATCGTCACCCCGCCGATCAACAACACCTATGGGCTGCATGCGCTGATCGCCTTCGCGCAGATGGGTGGCGGCGGCGAGAACAACATCGAGCCCGGCTTCGAGGCCTTCAAGAAGGACATCAACCCGAACATCGTCGCCTATGAGCCCTCGCCCGCCAAGATGACGGAGCTGTTCCAGAACGGTCAGGCCGTGCTCGGCGTCTGGGGCTCGGGCCGCGTCAAGGCCTTCGCCGATACCGGCTTCCCGGTCGAATTCGTCTATCCGAAGGAGGGCGGTTTCGCGCTCGGCGTCGCCGCCTGCCCGGTCGAGGGCGCGAAGAACGCGGCCGAGGCCAACGCCTTCATCCAGTTTATGCTCTCGCCCGCGATCCAGAAGGTGATGGCGACCGGCGCCGGCTTCGGCCCCGCCAACACGACGGTGACGCTCACGCCCGACGAGCAGAAGGGCCTGCCTTATGGCGAGGCCGTGAAGAACCTCAAGGCGGTCGACTGGGACATCGTCAACGCCAAGCGCGAGGAATGGACGAGGCGCTGGAACCGCGAGGTCGAGCGGTAGCACGCTCTCCTTTCGAACCTCTCCGTCATCCCGGACGTAGCGAAGCGAAGATCCGGGATCCATGCCTGAACCGTTCCGGCATGGATCCCGGGTCAAGCCCGGGATGACGGTCGAGTGTCCGCGCCCTCATTGACGAAGCCAGTAAAGCACCCATGTCCCATCTCGTTCTCGAAGGCCTCGGCAAGACCTATGGCAGCGCCGTCGCCGTCGACGGGCTCGACCTTTCGGTGGAGCGCGGCGAGTTCGTCTCGCTGCTCGGCCCCTCCGGCTGCGGCAAGACGACGACACTGCAGATGATCGCCGGCTTCGTCGCTGTTGATCGCGGCCGCATCCTGCTCGACGGGCAGGACCTCGGTCATGTGCCGCCGAGCAAGCGCGGCCTCGGCATCGTCTTCCAGAGCTATGCGCTGTTTCCGCATATGACGGTGGCCGAGAACATCGCCTTCGGCCTCGAGATGCGCGGAATCGACAAGGCCGAGCGCGAGAAGCGCACGCTGGAGGCGATGGCGCTGGTCGGCCTCAAGGGCTTCTCCGATCGCTATCCGCGCCGCATGTCCGGCGGACAGCAGCAGCGCGTCGCCCTGGCCCGTGCACTCGTCATCAAGCCGGCGCTGCTCCTGCTCGACGAGCCGCTCTCCAATCTTGACGCCAAGCTGCGCGAGGAGATGCAGGGCGAGCTGCGCCAGATACAGCGCTCGGTCGGCACCACCACCATCCTCGTCACCCATGACCAGCACGAGGCGATGGCGCTGTCCGATCGCATCGTCCTGATGAACCATGGCCGCGTCGAGCAGATCGGAGCGCCGGACGCCGTCTATGGCGCGCCCTCGACCTCCTTCGTCGCGCATTTCCTCGGCAAGACCAATGTCCTGACCGCGAACGGGGACGGCGCCGGCGCGATCGCAATCGAGTCGCTCTCGCTGCCTCTGGCGAAAGCACCGCGTGGCCCGATCCGCATCGCGGTGCGGCCGGAGCGGCTCGTCTTCGCAGCTCAAGATGCGCCGGGCTTCGAGGCGAAGATCACCACGCGCGTCTTCCAGGGCGCACATTGGTTGCTCGGCGCGCAGAGCGCGGCCGGGGCGCTCACCATCATCCGCAACAATGACGGTGCTGCCGTGCCGGCCGAGGGCGAGAGCGTGCGCCTCGCCTTCGCTGCCGGCGATGTCGCCGTGCTGCCCCAAGATCAGTCTCAAGAGGCGGCGCGATGACGTTCGTCATCCCGCAGCGAGCCACGCCCTATGCGCTGACCGGGCCGGCGCTCGCCGTCTTCCTCGGGCTCGTCATCATCCCGCTCGGCATGACCGTGCTGCTCTCCTTCTACGATTGGGGGCAATACAAGGGCATCGTGCCGGAGTTCACGCTGAAGAACTGGTGGGAGATCGCGACCGATTCCTACTTCTTCGAGATCTTCATGCGGACCTTCCGCATCTCCGTGCTGGTGACGCTGGCGACGATCCTGGTCGGCGTGCCCGAGGCCTATATCCTGAACCGGATGTCGCCGGCCTGGCGCAGCGCCTTCCTGCTCGTGGTCATCGGC
>DATDBB010000165.1:0-4635 GCA_036525085.1 Allobosea sp. | reverse complement strand
AGCTCCGAAGTCGTCCCGGATGGGACAGCCAGATCGGAGCCCCCTCCGAAGATACGGGCAGGATAGTGAAGCGCCGTGTCGGCAGCAAGCAGACAGGCAGCAAGCTCAACGCTTTGGCGGTCGAGCCCGACCTCGCGCACTCCCACCAAGTTTGGGACAGCCGGCCCAAGCTTTGGGATTCTGTGCAGATGCTCTCCGCGTGCGGCGAACTAAGGTTCGGCAAACGTCTCCGCTGGGGCCACGCTCCGGCGGTATGACCGTTTCCGCACCGGGCCTGTCCCGGCCAGAGGGGGGAAAGCCGAAATGGCAACCGAAAGCACCGCACCGAAGACGGCGATGCAGCGATTTCTCGACGGTGTCGAGAAGGTCGGCAACATGGTGCCGCACCCCGTCGTGATCTTCCTGATCCTGATCGGCATCGTGATCGTGCTTTCGGCCGTGCTCAGCCTTGCCGGCGCCGCTGTCACCTTCGAGCGCATCAACGCCGACACCCACAAGGTCGAGACCGCGACGACGGCGATCCGCAGCCTGCTTAATGTCGAGGGCATCCGCTTCATCTATTCGTCGCTGATTCCGAACTTCATGAGCTTCACGGCGGTCGGGCTGATGATCGTCGCGATGATCGGCGCCGGCGTCGCCGAAGAGTCCGGACTGGTCACGGCGCTGATCCGCAAGCTGGTGATCGTCTCGCCGCATTGGGCGCTGACCTACATCCTCGCCTTCGTCGGCATCCTCGCGAGCATCGCGGCGGATGCCGGCTATCTCGTGCTGATTCCGTTGGCCGGCATCGCCTACCTCGCGGTCGGCCGCAATCCGCTGGCGGGACTCGCGCTCGGCTTCGCGGCGGTGGCCGGCGCCTTCACGGTCAACATGCTGATCAAGCCGCTCGATGCGGTGCTGGTCGAATTCACCAACGATGCCGCCCATCTCGTCGATCCCAACCGCTCGATCGGCCTGGCCTCGAATGTCTGGTTCTCGATCGCCTCTGTTCTTTTCCTGACGGTGATCATCGCCTTCATCACCGACAAGATGATCGCGCCACGGCTCGGCCCGTACGATCCCAAGCTCGCCGCCGAGGGCACGACGACGGAGCAGAGCACGGTTCTGTCGGATCAGGAAACGCGCGGCCTGCGCTTCGCCGGCTTCGGTTTGCTGGGCCTCATCGCTGTCTTCCTGTTGCTGACCCTTCCGTCTGGCGCACCGCTACGCAATCCCGTGTCGGGGGAACTGATCGGCAATTCACCCTTCATGAATGGCCTGATCGCGCTGATCATGCTGATGTTCCTGACCACCGGCTGGTGCTACGGCATCGGCGCCGGCACGCTCAGGACGTTGACCGAGGTCATCGCTGCGATCGAGAAATCGATCAAGAATCTCGGCGGCACGATCTTCCTCTTCTTCGTGCTCAGCCAGTTCGTCGCCTATTTCACCTATACCAATATGGGCACCGTGATGGCGCTCAGCCTGTCCGGCGTGCTGCAATCGGCCAATATCGGCGCGCTGCCGCTGCTGCTGGGCTTCATCGTCGTCGTCGCCATCATCGACCTCTTGCTGACCGGCGCCATCGCGAAATGGGCGATCTTCGCCCCCGTCTTCGTGCCGCTGCTGATGAAGCTCGGCGTCGAGCCGGAAGCCGTGCTGGCGGCCTATCGCGTCGGCGATTCCCCGATGAACGCGATCACCCCGCTCAACGCCTATTTCGCGCTCGTGGTCGGCTTCGCCCAGAAATACGACCGCAACGCCGGCGTCGGCACCATCGTCTCGCTGATGCTGCCGTATGTCGTCTGGATGTTCGTGCTGTGGACCGCGCTCTTCGCCGTCTGGAAGATGCTCGGCCTCCCCTGGGGACTGTGACCGGTCGCGCCGACCCTAAAGACAAGCCAGGGCCTTCGCCTACGGGCAAGGGCCCGATCTCGGATGCAAGCCAACTTCGGATGCAAGCCAACTTCGGATGGATGTCATGAGCACTGCCAATGTCCCGCTCGATGTCGAAGCGGCGATCGACCACCTGATGAACTTCCTCTCGGTCGAGGGCGTCACCGGCGAGGAGGCCGCGATCGCAGCGGCAGTCAGCGAGGCGCTGAAGAAGATCGGCGTGCCGGCTTCCGCGATCCGCTTCGACGACGCCAATAAGCGCATCCCGCTGCCGACCCAGACCGGCAACCTGATCGTCGAGCTGCCGGGTACCAAGCCCGGCCCGCGCCTGCTGTTCTCGACCCATCTCGACACCGTCCCGCTCTGCGCTGGCGCCAAGCCGAAGCGCGAGGGCAACCGCATCGTCTCCGACGGCACGACCGCGCTCGGCGGCGATGCCCGCACCGGCGTGGCGCTGCTGGTCGTGCTCGCCGAGACGCTCATCAAGAACAAGCTGCCCCATCCGCCGATCACGCTGCTGTTCACGGTCCGCGAGGAGAGCGGCCTGCACGGCGCCCGCGAGCTCGATCCCAAGGAGCTCAAGGCGCCGGCCATGTGCATCAATGTCGACGGCCAGCTCGCTTCCGAGCTGATCATCGGCGCGGTCGGGCAGGAGAATTGGGAAGTCGAGATCAAGGGGCGCGCCTCCCATGCCGGCGTCGCGCCCGACAAGGGCATCTCGGCGACGCTGGTCGGCGCGATCGGCCTCGCCGAGGCCAAGGCTGCCGGCTGGTTCGGCAAGGTCGTCAAGGGCGACGAGTTCGGCACCAGCAATATCGGCATCTTCGGCGGCAAGGGCGGCAAGCCGGCCGGCGACGCGACCAATGTCGTTACCGACTACGCCTTCCTCAAGGGCGAGGCGCGCAGCCCCGAGCTGAGCTTCGCCACCAAGATCGTCGACGGCTACGAGGCGGCCTTCGCCAAGGCCAAGGCCGCGGTGACCGACCATGAAGGCGACACCGCCGAGGTCACGTTCCGCCGCGCGGCAGCCTACCCCCCCTTCAGGCTCGGCGAGGATACGCAGGTGGTGAAGCGCGCCACCAAGGCGCTCGGGCTGCTCGGCCTCGAGCCGACCTATATCTTTTCCAATGGCGGGCTTGATGCCAACTGGCTCGACAAGGCCGGTGTCCCGACGATCACGATCGGCGCGGGCCAAGCCGAAATCCACACCATCAAGGAATTCGTCAAGCTCGACGAATATGAAAAGGGCTGCCGGCTCGGCATCCTGATGGCGACGCTCGAGGACTGAGTTCTCGGGGAGAGCATCGGCCCAAAAAGTGGGATGCGGTTTTCGGAAGAAGCCGATGCAAACCGAAAGCCGGATCAGTGAACCGAATAGGATATTCGGTTCACTGATCCGGGGGTGGCCGAGAGGGCCCAACAAGGAGCCGACGAGTGAGCCCGATCGCCTATACCGGCATCATCATCGCCATTGCCGTCGTTCTGTTCGTCACCAACAAGGTGCCCGTCGTGCTCGTCGCGATGGGCGTTTCGCTGGCGCTCTGGGCGACGGGTGTGCTGACCCTGCCGCAGGCCCTGAGCGGCTTCGGCGATCCGGCCGTCATCTTCATCGCCTCGCTCTTCGTCGTCAGTTCGGGCCTGGAGGTGACCGGCGTCACGGCCTGGGCGGGCCAACTCCTGATCAAGGGCGCGGGCGAGGAAAGCCGGGCGCGGCTCCTGCTGCTGATGATGGGACTCGTCGCGCTTCTGGTCGCGCTGATCAGCCTCAATGGCGCCGTCGCGGCGCTGCTGCCTGTCGTCGTCGTCATCGCCGTCCGGCTCAGGCGCAATTCCTCGCAGTTGCTGATGCCGCTGGTCTTCGCCGGCCATGCCGGGTCGATGCTGGCCCTCACCGGCACGCCCGTGAACGTGCTGGTCTCGGAGGCCGCAATCGATGCCGGCAAGGCCGGCTTCGGCTTCTTCGAGTTCGCGCTCGCCGGCATTCCGCTGCTGGCCGGCACGATGGCGATCATCGTCCTTTTCGGCGAGAAGCTGCTGCCGCAGCGCAACGGCGCGACGATGCCGACCGATTTCAGCCGCCATGCCAGGACGCTCGTCGAGCAATATGGCCTCGCCAGCGGCGTCTACCAGATGCGCGTCCGCACCACCTGCCCCTATATCGGCCAGCCGGCATCCGCCGTCGACCTTTCGGCTTATCCCGGGCTGCAGTTCGTCGCGATCCAGGAGGGCGAGAGCGCGGGGCCGCTGCGTCGCGGCACCATCGCCGAGGGCGACCATATCCTGCTGCGTGGCGATGCCGAGGCCGCGGCCAATTTCGCAGCGGCCCTGCATCTCGCCTTCCGGGACGAGAGTGCAGCCGCCGGCACGGGCGAGGAGACGTTGTTCAACCGCCGCTCCGGCCTCGCCGAGGTCGTCATCCCGCCGCGCTCCGGCCTGATCGGCCAGAGCGTGTTTCCTGGCATGGTCACGCAGAGCGGCGACCTGATCGTGCTGGCCGTGCAGCGCGCCGGCAACGAGATCGCGGCCGCCAATGCCACGAAGGATGCGGGCGGCATCGTCTTGCAGGCAGGCGACACCATGCTGCTGCAGGGCACCTGGAAGGCGCTCGACACGCATCTTGACGATCCCGACGTGCTGGTCGTCAGCTCGCCGGACCTCGTCAGGCGCCAGGCTGTGCCGATGGGGCCGGGCGCCAAGCAGGCGGTCGTGATCCTGTTCGCGATGGTCCTGCTGCTGGCGACGGGCGTGGTTCCCTCCGCC
>DATDBB010000164.1:0-17390 GCA_036525085.1 Allobosea sp. | reverse complement strand
TGCTGGCGGCGAAGATCGAGCGTGACGACCTCGTCATCGCGCTGGGTGGCGGCGTCGTCGGCGACCTCACAGGATTTGCGGCCGCCGTGCTGCGCCGGGGCGTGCGCTTCGTGCAGATGCCGACGACGCTGCTGGCGCAGGTCGATTCCTCCGTCGGCGGCAAGACCGGCATCAATTCCAGCCATGGCAAGAACCTGGTCGGCGCCTTCCACCAGCCGGCGCTGGTCATCGCCGACACCGCGCTGCTCGACACGCTGAGCGAGCGCGAGTTCAAGGCCGGCTATGCCGAGGTGGTGAAATACGGGCTGATCGACGACGCAGTCTTCTTCGACTGGTGCGAGGCCAACTGGAGCCGGATCATCGCCGGCGGCCCCGAGCGCGACCATGCCGTCGCCGTCGCCTGCAAGGCCAAGGCTGCCATCGTCGCCCGCGACGAGCGCGAGGAGGGCGACCGGGCCCTGCTCAATCTCGGCCACACCTTCGCCCATGCGCTCGAGCGGCTGACGAAATACGACTCCGCCCGGCTCGTCCATGGCGAGGCGGTCGCGATCGGGCTGGCGCTGGCCTTCCGCTTCTCACAGCGCATGGGGCTCTGCTCCGGGCAGGATGCCATCCGCGTCTCGCGCCATCTCGACGCCGTCGGCCTGCCGAGCACGCTCCAGCAAGTGCCGGGCGGGACCGGAACCGCCGAAGAGATCGTCACGGCGATGGGTCAGGACAAGAAGGTCCGGCGCGGCGTGCTGACCTTCATCCTCGCCCGCGGCATCGGCAAGAGCTTCATCGCCCATGGCGTCGCGGCGGAGGAGGTTCAGGCGTTTGTCGAGACCGAGTTGGCGGGCAACGGGCGGGCTCACTGACAAGTTGGGTCGAGTGCGGATTCAGCCGGAGCGCGGCACCGTGGGCGGGTGCTTTGGGTGGGAAGCAAAGGCATAGCAGAGTCGCGGCAGGGGGTCGGAAGAAGCTCCATGCTAGACTCTGAACTACAAAATGGTTGGCATCCCTCCATGCCTGACCGTGGACATCTTCGCTCATTTTATAGAAGTCCAGCGAAATTTATAATCCAGAACCGAGAATATAATTGTAAACATCAACCCCAGAACAATAAAGATCATGATTGAAAAAACGCCCAATACATCAAGCTTGAAATACAGAATTAGAAGAATTATTACATTTATTACCCTTGAGAGCGAATTCTCGACATAGCTCCGCAACCGCTCATTTCCGCCATTCTCGTTTTGCACCCTCCGCCCCCCTGCAGTTTTCATCAAGTCACTCAAGGCAATTCGCAGTCACTTTCCCACGGGCCTCGCCTCCCTTCCCAGAAATTTGACCGCAACATAAGGACGGCTGCTCGTTCTGTCCGCAATGGGCAGGAAGCACCGCCAATCTTTCCTACGGGCTGAACACCAGCACCAGGAACACGAAGAACACCGAGAGATGCACGGCCCCCTCCAGCATCGTCGTGCGCGTGCCGGTGAAGGTCAGGGTCGAGAGCAGCAGCGTCATCGCCAGGATGATCATGTTGGCACCGGACAGGCCGAGCACGATTTCCTGCCCGGTGAACAATCCGATCGCCAGCACGGCCGGCACGGTGAGGCCGAGCGTCGAGGCGGCGGCGCCGAGGCAGAGATTGATCGCGCGCTGGAGCTGGTTGGCGCTGATCGCCCGCAGCGCCGCGATGCATTCCGGCGTGAACACCACCATCGCGATCAGGATGCCGCCGAGCGCTACCGGCGCGCCGAGCTTGATGATGCCGAAATCGAGCACAGCCGCGAGGCTCTTCGACAGGATGACGATGGGCAGGATGTTGGCGAGCAGCAGCGCGACATGGCCAGCGGTCGCGCCTCCAGGGTCTTCATGGCCGTGATCGTCTTCCGCGGCTTCGTCGACAGGCAAGGCGGTGCGCGGCAACGGCCCCTGCTCGCGCGTCGGCTCCAGGAAAAAGGAGCGGTGCCGTCCGGTCTGGAGCACGAGGAAGGCGCCGTAGAGCGCAAGCGTGAACAGCGAGAAGGAGACCGACTGCAACGTCGTCAGCGTGCCGTTGCTGGTCGAGGTCGTGAAATTCGGCAGCACCAGCGGGATCACCGTCAGGGGAATGATGACGGCGAGATAGGAGGAGGCGCCCTTGAGGTTGTAGCTTTGGGCGAAATGGCGCCGGCCGCCGACGATGAGCCCGATGCCGACGACGCCGTTGAGCACGATCATCAGCACCGCGAACATGGTGTCGCGCCCCAGCGTCGGCGCGCCCTTGGCCCCGAGCATCACCGCAGAAATAAGCGCCACCTCGATGATCACGATCGAGAGCGTCAGGATCAGCGTGCCGAAGGGCTCGCCGAGCCGTCCGGCCAGGATCTCCGCCTCGTGCACCACCCCGAACGCCGCCCAGATGATGATGCCGAGCAGCCAGACGAAGATCACCGCCGAGATCAGGGGCGCGCCGAGCTGGCCGAGAAGTCCGTCCCCGAACGAGAGGAAAGCGGCGACGGTCGCCCAGGCGCAGGCGAGGCGCAGGATCATGGCGCTCAATGGTCCATCCCCGAAACGGCGTGGCGTGAAAAGGGCGTACGAAAACAGACCGCCGAAGCAGCCTGTCTTAAGCCTAACGCATTCGGATGGCGTTTTGTTCGCTTGTCGGAGCTTGATGATTTTGCATGGAAACACGCCGTCATCCTGGGCGACCATAGGTCGACCCGGGATCCATCATAGCGCTCCGTCGTGCCCTATGATGGATCCCGGAGCTGCGCGGCTTTCGCCGCTTGTCCAGGACGACGGCGCGGTTTCCAGTCCAGACAATATGCGCAATGCCTCAAGGCTTGCGGTAGGCGTCCAGTACCGCGGCGCCCTCCACGCCCGCCTTCTGGCGCCAGTCGTCGACCACACCCTTGCCGGCATCCGCGAGCGCCTTGGCCACCGCCGACGGCACATCCGTCAGGATCGCGACCTTGTTGGCGCGCATGCGGGCGTAGTTCTCGTCGAGCCGCGTGCGGATGGCGATCCATTGCCGCTGCTCCGTCGCCTCGGCCGCGTGGTCCACAACCTTGCGCAGATCGGCCGGCAGTGCCTCATAGACCGCGAGGTTGACGGTCGCGATCGAGATCGGCAGCGCGTAATTGACCTCGGCGAAGTTCGGCAGGAAATCCCAGAGATTGCGTCCGGCTCCGCCGTCGCCCGAGGACAGCACTGCGGTGACGCTGCCGTCCTTCACCTTCGGCATGGCGTCGGCGAAGGAGAGGTTGCTCGCCTTGGCGCCAGCCGCGTTCATCACGGCAGTCGACGTCGCATCATAGGTGCGGACGGCCAAGCCGACGAGCGCCGTCGGCGCGCTCAACGGCTCCTTCGACCAGACGCCGGAAGCCGGCCAGGGCGTGGTGTAGAGTATCTTCTGGCCGAAGGAGGCGAGCTTCCTGTCATAAGCCGGACGGGCCAGATCGGTGAGCTTGCGCGCATCCGCGATCGAGGTCGCCAGGAAGGGCAGCGACGACAGCCCGAACAGCGGATCGACTGCACCGAGCGCGCCGGCAAAGGCGTCCCCCGCGGCGACCTCCCCCTTCTGCACCGCCGCGATCATCGCGGCCGACTTGATGCCGCGCGCCGCGTCGAAGCTCGGCTTGATCGTCAGCCGCCCGCCCGACTTCTCGTTCACAATGCCGGCAAAAGTCGCGACGCCTTCACCGGGAATCGCGGTCGCCGGATATTCAGTCGGCATCTCCCAGGTTGTCTGGGCGCCCACAGGGGCGGCGATTGTCAGCGAGACCGCCGAGAGCAGGAAGCCTGCGATGAACGAGCGCATGGTCATGTCCTTCCGTGATGACGGGCAGGCACGCCCGATCGCCGGCACAGCTCCGCTGCGGACACCATGCAAGAACGGGGCGAGGCAAGAACGGGGCGAGCCGCCCGCCTCAGTCCAGCGCGATCGTCCTCGCCAGCGGGCTCGCCGCCTCCTCCGCCAGCACCGCGGCCTTGTCGCTGACGAGATACTGCGCCCGCGCCAGCGCGGCGAAGCGCCCGCCCTTGGCGACGAGCTCCTCGAAGGACCCCATCTCGATGACCCGGCCCTGCTCGAACACCAGGATGCGGTCGGCATTGCGGATGGTGGCGAGGCGGTGGGCGATGACGAAGGTCGTGCGGCCCTTCATCACCTCCTCCAGCGCCTTCTGCAGCTTGACCTCGGTCGCCGCATCGAGCGCCGAGGTCGCCTCGTCGAGGATCAGGATCGGCGGATTCTTCAGCAGCGCCCGCGCAATCGAGAGGCGCTGGCGCTCGCCGCCCGAGAGCGTGCGGCCACGTTCGCCGACGAGCGTGTCGAGCCCGTCGGTCTGGCGCGCCATCACCTCGCTCGCCTGGGCCCGGTCGAGCGCCTGCATCATCTCTTCATCGGTCGCGTCGGGCTTGCCGACGGTCAGGTTCTCGCGGATCGAGCGCGCGAACAGCATCGGCTCCTGGAAGACGACGCCGATATTCCGGCGCAGCGACAGGAGCGAGATCTCGCGGATGTCCTTGCCATCGACCGTGATCGCCCCCGATTGCGGATCGAAGGCGCGGTGCAGCAGGCCGAGCGTGGTCGATTTGCCCGAGCCGGTGGAACCGACGATGGCGATCGTCTCGCCCGGCGCGACTGCAAAGGAGACGTCCTGCACCGCCGCGCGCTTGCCGTCATAGGAGAAGGAGACATCCTCGAAGGCGACCGCGCCGGAAAGCCGCCCGGCATCGAGCGCGCTCGGCAGATCGCGCACGGCCGGCAGCGTGTCGATCACCTCGAAGAACTCGCGCATCTTCGGCGCCTGCATGAAGATGAAGTTCACGAACGCGACGATCTGCTCGAGCCGCCCGACCAGCATGGTGGCGAAGCCCATGAAGGTGACGATCTCGCCGACCGTGGTCAGCCCCTGCATCAGGAGCCAGGCGCCGACGACGAAGATCGAGAGAACGGTCAGCGTCGCCGAGGCGCGGGTTGCGACCGTGGCGATCGCCCACCAGGACAGCACCGGGAGCTGCGCATCGAGCAGGCTGGCGATGGTCGAGCGCAGGCCGCGGACCTCCGCCTCGATGCGGGTGAAGCTCTGGATCACCGGGACGTTTCCGAGCGCATCGGAGGCGCGCTCGGCGAGGTTCGAGTGATAGGATTCGACATTGCTCTGCAGCTTGTCGGTCTTGCGCAGCACATAGGCCGTCAATGTGCCGAACAGCACGACGAGGCTGATCAGCAGCAGGCCGAGCTGCCAGTTCTTCCAGAGCGTGAAGGGCAGCAGGATGAACAGCGCGACGAGGCTGGCGCAATGCTCGCGGAAGAAGGAGAGCCACAGCGCCCACATGCCGCTGGTGCCGTCGAGCATCACCTTGAGCACGCGGCCGGAATGGGTCTGGGTGTGATAGGCCAGCGGCAGCGTCAGCGCGTGCTCGAAATAGTTCGCCATCACCGCGAGCCGGCGCCGATGCGCCAGCCGGTCCGAATGCAGCGAGACGAAGACGCTGGCGCCGATTGTGAACAGGCCGAAGCCGACCCAGGCCAGGATCAACGGGCTGATGTCGCCCCAGGACAGCTTCTGCCCGGCGCCCTGCACGCTCGACAGCTTGTCGATCAGCGCGCCGAACAGCATCGGCTCGGCGAAGGAGGCAGCCGCCAGCAGGACGTTCGCCAGTGCCAGGATGACCCCGAGCCGCTTTTCGGGGCCGAGCTCGCCGAGGACGCGCATATAGATCGAGAAGAGCGACATGGACGCCAGCTTTAGCTGACATGGCGGCCCGGGCAAGCTCCCAACCTTAACGCTTCCTTCAAGGGGCGAGGCCTAGGCTTTTCGCAACGCGGAGACTGCGCTCTTGCCAGAGTGAGATCAACGGCCGGATCGGGACCAGGATTCATGGATTTTGCCACCGGCGTCGGCATTCTCGGCGGCATCGCGACGATCTGCGCGATCATCATCATCGACGGCGGCAACTTCGCCGCGTTCTACGATGTTCATGCGGTCATCATCATCTTTGGCGGCGCGACAGCGGCGACCATGATCCGCTTTCCGTTTTCGGTCATCGCGCATGGTCTCCCGATGGGCATCCGCTTTGCCTTCACCATGCGTTCGATCCATCCACGCGAACTGATCGACGAGATCACCCGCGTCGCCGACCTCGCCCGCAAGAGCGGGCCCGTCGCGCTCGAGACAGCCGAGGTCTCGGACACCTTCCTCGCCCAGGGCCTGCGCTACATCGCCGACGGCTACGACAAGGAATTCATCCGCGACACGATGGAACGCGACCGCGACAACTTCCTGCAGCGGCTCGACGAAGGGTCCAAGGTCTACCGCGCGATCGGCGACTGCGCCCCCGCCTGGGGCATGATCGGGACGATTCTCGGCATGGTGACGATGTTCGCCAACATGTCCGACCCGTCGAGGCTCGGCCCGGCCATGGCGACCGCGCTGCTGGCAACCCTGTACGGAGCCGTCATCGCCAACATGATCACCCTGCCGCTCGCCGACAAACTGCATATCAAGCTCGAGGAAGAGGAAATCTCGCGCACCCTGATCATCGATGGCGTCCTGCAGATGCGTGACGCGAAGTCGCCGACGCTCGTTCGCGAAATGCTGCTCGCCTATCTGCCCGATCATCACCGGGCCGAGATGGCGGACGCGACCTGAGCGATGGCCGGGATCTGAGCCATGGCGAAGAAGAAGCGCGGCGGCCATGGCGGTCACGGCTGGTTCGTGACCTTCGCGGACCTGATGGCGCTGCTGATGGCGTTCTTCGTCATGGTGGCGGCCTATTCGAGCCAGGACAAGGCGAAGATGCAGATCGTCGCCGGATCCATGCGCGACGCCTTCGGCTCCCAGCGGGATATGCGGCTCGCTGGCATCGTCGAGGCCGACGGCGTTCCCACCGGAAAGCACGTCAAGAACTCCCGCATCATGCCCCTGGACGACGCGACCGACATGCCCGGCCCGATCAAGAACGCGCCCCATGACGACGGCCTGAACCAGCCGCAGCAGGACCGTGGTTTCGCGTTGGCCGCAGCATCGCTGCGCCAGGCGCTGCGCGACATGCCGGAGATCGCCGAGGTCTCTCGAAATGTCCTGGTCGAGGTCAGCGAGACCGGCATCGACATCCAGCTCGTCGATCAGGAAGGCCGCGCCATGTTCGCGGAGGGCAGGAGCCAGCCCAATGAACGCATGCGCAAGCTGCTGGCGGCGCTGGCGCCGACGCTGCGGCGCATGCCCAACAAGATCGCGATCACCGGCCATACCGCGACGCCGCGGCCCGGCGCCTCGCCCGAAGGCGACCCATGGGAGCTCTCCGTCGGCCGCGCCAGCGCCGTGCGCGAGATCCTCGCCAATGCGGGGGTGCCGAGCGACCGCTTCGCCTCCGTCTCGGGCAAGGGCGACACCGAGCCGCTGGTCAAGGACAACCCCTACCTGCCCTATAACCGCCGTGTCGGCATCGTCTTGAAAGCCGACGCGCCGCCGCTGCCGACCGGGCTGACGCCCTGACCGCAGCGCGTTACGGCGCGAGAGTCACGGCGCCAGGATCAGCGCCCAGTAGACCTGATATTTCGAGCCCGGCGCATAGGCGGTCGCGATGCCCATCCGGGTCACACCCGGCGTCTTCATGACCCGGTCGTGCTGCGGCGAATCGCGCCAGCCCGAGAAGGCCTCCGCCAGCCGCCGGTAGCCCGCCGAGAGATTGGCCTCGGCCCCCGCCTGCCCGCTGCGCGCCAGCCGCGCCTTAACCGCCTCGGCCTGCACCGGCTTGTCGGCTGCCGCCATCGCGCTCGCCTCCTGCTGCGCGGCCGCGACCAGGGCCGGGTCGAGCGTCAGCGTGTTCAGCCCGGCATTCATCCGATAGGCCGAGATCATCGCCCGGGCCTCGTTCGCATCGACCTGCGCCGAGGGCGAGCCGAGATCGCGATAGAAGGCCGGCTGGCTCTGGCGCGCCGGCTCGGTGCAGCCGGCGACGCCCAGGAGCGCGAGCGCGCCCGCGACGAGGACGGGACAGGTCATCGGGCGGGCTCTCGCCGCGCCGCGTTCCAGGCTGAACATCGCATCATTCCTTGCTGTCGTCCTTGGCCGGCTCCGGCGACGCGGGAGCAGGTTCCGGCGGCTGGCCCGCCTCGGTCTCGTCGTCTTCTGCGACAGGCTTCGCGGGCGACCGGCGCCCGGCGCGTGCCGGCGCAACCGGCTTCACAGCCTTGGCCTGCGCGATCGCAGGTGCGTTGCTCTCGCGGGTGACGGCGGCGGCGATGCTGCCCAGGGATTGCTCGACGCCCTCAAGCCCCTTGACCAGAAGCTCCGGCGTCGCGGCGGCAGGCTCCATCTCGGTCAGCCGCTTGTGGATAGCGAAATTCAGGTCGCTGGTGACACGGCCGACGATATCGACATCGGCGACGACACAGACCAGCTCGAAATCCATCGTCGTGGTGCCGATCTTCTTGAACATGACCGCCGGCGGCGGCTTCTGCATCACGTCGCCATGGCCGCTGGCAACCTCGCTCAGCATGCTGCGGACCTCGCCCGCATCGAGGGTTCGCGGCACGGAGAGCGCGATCAGGATGCGCCCCGTCCGGTCGTTGCGGACGCGGTTGCGCACCACGCCCGAGACGAGGTTCGAGTTCGGCACGATCACCGAGGCCCGGTCGAAGGTCGCGATCTCGGTCGAGCGGACATTGATCTTCTTGACGATGCCCTCGGCGTCGCCGACCACGACCTGGTCGCCGACGCGAATCGGCCGCTCCCAGAGCAGGATCAGCCCCGAGACGAAGTTCGACACCACCGATTGCAGGCCGAAGCCGATACCGACCGAGAGCGCCGAGGCGACCAGCGTCAGCCGCTCCAGGCTCAGGCCGAGCGCCGAGACCGCGAGAGCAACCGCGCCGACATAGCCGACATAGCCTGCTGCCGTGGTGATCGAGTTTCTCAGCCCCGTGTCGAGCTGCGTCGTCGGCAGGAACTTGGTCTCGAGCCAGCCCTGCACCGAGCGCGTGGCCCCGAGCCCGGCCGCGAACAAGAGCCCGGCGATGAAGATCGAGGACAGCGAGATGGTGACGCCGCCGACCTGGAAGCCGAAAAAGGCCGCCCGCAGCGAGGTCAGGAAATCCGCCGATTCCAGCCCCCAGGGCGCCAGCACCAGCATGAGGGTGATGACGACCAGGATGAGCTTGAGCGCGCCGGCGGCAATGACCGCGATCTTGTCGAGCGTGCCGGTGCGGATGCCGAGCCCGGCTTTCAGCGTCAGCGCCAGCCTGCCCTTGCCTGTCAGGACCTGCGGGATGCCGAGATCGACGAGTTGATAGATCAGCACGAAGAGGCAGGCGACGATGCCGACCCAGAGCACCTGCTCGGTCAGAAACGAGGCGAAGATGATGTAGCCGCTGAGGACGGAGAGCGAGATGAGCAGCCCCACGATCCAGCCGAAGATGCGGATCGGCCCCAGGCTCGCGCCATCGACCGCGACATAGGGCCCGAGACACGCCTCCTCCTCGACCTCCTCGTCGTCGCGCAGGCGGTAGAGGCCGGCCACCAGCGTCAGCGCGAAGATGATGACGAGGATGCTGCGCAGGATGATCGAGACCGCAAGACCCGCCGCGATCGCCGTCAGCCAGGCTTCCAGCACCTTGCTGATCGACAGGACCAGCGCCAGCGAGGTGCCCATCCAGACCACGATGCGCGCGGTCGAATCCATCACGCTGACCAGCCGCCGCTGCGGCTGGCTCGGCGCGAACAGCGCATCGAGCAGCGCCTGGACGAAAGCCACGATCGCCAGGCCCGCGACGATCGCCGCGATCACCGGCTGGATTCGCAGCGGCAGCAGCCCGGCGGTGTTGAGCGCGGCATAGATCAGCCAGCTCGCCAGCGCCGGCGGCGCCGCGCCCGCGACGACATGCGCGAGCGCGATATAGAGGGAATGAAGGCTGTCGCGATCCTGCGTGTTGCTGAAGCGCGCCTTGAAGCGCGGCAGATAGCGGCTTCGAGCAAGATAGAGCAGCAGCGCTCCGATGAAGGCGAGCGCGACCAGCCCGCCCCGGGCGCCCGACATCGAATCTGCCACGCCGGACAACCAACCGCCGAAGATGTAGCCCGAGGCGCGCAGATCTTCCGGCACCGTGGAGATCGCGCTGCCCCACATATCCGGGCTGAAGACGGTCGGGCCGGCCGCAAACAGAGCCTTGGCGAACAGTTCACGGCGGCGGTCACCGATCGCGGTCTGGAGCTGCTCGGCCTGAAGGAACGCCGCGCGCGCGATCTTCATGGTCTCGTCGGCATCGGCGAAGGCCTTGAGGCGTCCTTCGCGCTCGCGCGTCACCTCGGCGCTCTCGGGCGGCGCCGCCGCGTCGGGCTTTGCGCCGAGTTGGTCGAGGCGCAGCTTCGCCTGTTCGACGCGTGGCGCCTGTTCCTCGATGAGTTGGCGAAGCTGGTCGAGCGAAGGCTGCAGCCGGACGCGTTGGCGCTGGAGCTCGGCCTCCGTCGCGGTCGGAGCAGCCAGCGTCGATTCGATCTGGGTCAGCTCGAGCCGAATCGCATCCAGCCGGGCACGGGCGGGCGCAGGCTCGGCGGCCGGTTGCTGTGCGAAAGCCTGCCCCGCGCCGAGGAGGGCCGCAAGCAGCAGCGCCAAGGCAAAGACGAGGCCTTGAAGGCGGAACCTCGGTGAGGGCGCTTGCCCCATGCACGCAGCCATTCCGGTCCGGCCTCGCTCAGGATGGTGATTCGGTGCTGGCTCGACCGTCGCCACAGCTCCGTTCCCAAGGCAAGCGTGGCGCGAACGATCGAGGGGCAAGGGCAGGACCTGTCTGCAGGGTTGGAGATGCGGGCTGGCGCCCCGCGCTGCCGAAACGGCATGCGGGCCGGCCCTCATTCCCTCGCAAACGGGACAGCATCAAGGCATTGCAACGACAAAGCTGCCTGCCCGGGGCGCGCGACGTCAGTCCTTCGCTTTCGCCTTGGCGGAACTCTGCTCCTTGCCGTTCGTCTTGCCCTTCGGCGCATTCCGGTTGCGATAGCTCGCATTGCCGAGCCCGGTGCCGATCGTCAGCACCGCCCAGTTCTCGACATCCTGCATCGCCGGCATTTCGCTCAGGCCCTGGATCACGGCGTCGTTGTGCATCGTCACCTGGGTCTCGTGATCGCCGATCTCGGGCACGAGCGCGCGGATGCTGTCGACCAGGTTGAAGCGGCTGCTCTCCCAGTTGCCCGGCAGGTTCTGCGCGCCGCGATCGATAGCGCCGTCCGGCTCGATCAGCCCTGGACAACCGACCCCGATAAAGGGCGCGACGCGCAACCCGTCCTTTTTCGCCTGCTTGATCTGCGCCTTCAGCATCTCGCCCAGCCGCTTGATCGCCTCGTCCCGGCTCGGCGCGTCATCGGCATGCCGCCAGAGTTCGGAGGACGAGACTCGCGCCTTGCTGAGATCAGGCGCCTTGTCCTGCCGCAGATCGACGATGCCGGCCCGGATGTTCGAGCCGCCGATATCCACGGCGACGAGGCTGTCATAGGCCTCGAAGATCCATTTCGGCGCGAGATGGGCACTGCCGACCAACCCGGCCTCGTCGGGATGATGGCTCACCGGAACGAGGTCGATCTTGTGCCCGTCGGTGCTCAGGATGATGCCGGCGCGGCCGATCGCGAGTTCGCCGACGCGGCTCTCGCGGAAGCCGCCGCCGACGACGATGCGCTCGACCGGAGCCCAGCTCTTCAGCCGCACGAAGCGCCGGATCACGAAGGCGAGCGACTGCGCGAAACGCTCTATCGCGCTGAGCACGAGCGCCGCCTCATGCGGGTCGCCATCCTTCAGCAGCGCGTCCAGCTCCTTCTTGCTGACTGCGGCGGTGTCGCCCTTCAGCGGATCGCCGCCCTGCTCGCGCAGGTGCTGGCGCAGCGCGTCGAGATGCTCGACGAAGGCGCTCCGGCTGGCTTTGTCGCCGACGAAGCCGTCCTCGTCGCGGATTTCGAGATTGTAGCTGGTGATGCTGACCGAGGGCAGGTCCTGCGCACCATGGAATCCGTGCGGGCGCGCCTCGCCGCCGCGTATCGTCCCTGCCGTGGCCGTGCCCATCCCGTCCTCCCCGAACTGCGTTGACCGGGGGCAACCCCCGGATGCCCCGCGAGGTTCCCGCGACGACCCGGCTCAGCCTGGCGGCGAAGGCCCGCAGCAGCGCCTGACGCATGGCGCGCCTGCGCCCGTCGCGGCGCTTTCGGCAGCCTCGCCGGTTGACCAACCCGCCGGATCACCGCTCCATGGGCCAAGTTGCGAGTTATGACTGCAAAGGACGCCGTGAACCGGCGCAGGAAGGAGCCGGCGATCCGCGCTCCCGGGGGGAATGACATCATGGATTTCATTGTTCGGGCGGTGCTGATCGGCGTCGGCGCGACCGTGCTGCTCGATCTCTGGGCGCAGTTGCTCAAGCGCGCCTTTGGCCTGCCGGCGCCGAACTGGGCGATGGTCGGGCGCTGGTTCGCCCATCTCCCGCGCGGCCGCTTCATCCATGACGACATCGCGAAGGCCGAGCCCGTCGCCAACGAGCTCGCCATCGGCTGGATCGCGCATTATCTCGTCGGCATCCTGTTCGCCGGCATCGTGCTGGCGATCTGGGGCGTCTCCTGGGCCCACAACCCGACCTTCCTGCCGGCCCTGATCGTCGGTCTCGCCACGGTCGGTTGCGGCTGGTTCATCCTGCAGCCCGGCATGGGCGCCGGCATCGCCGCCTCGAAGCGCCCCAACGCCAACAGCTTGCGCCTGATGAACATCATCAGCCACACCGTCTTCGCGATCGGCCTCTACGGCACCGCGTTGCTCACCCGCTAAGTCCTTTTTCAAAAACTCCTGTCGAGACAAGTCCCATGGCCAGCACGCTCTTCATCAATGCCCGCATCGTCGACGGCACCGCGCCCGAAGCCGGCGCGCCCGTCAGCGTCCTCGTCGAGGGCGGCACGATCCGCGAGGTCGGCAAGTCCGTCGCCTCCGCCAAGGCCAAGGTCATCGATCTCAAGGGCAAGACCCTGATGCCGGGCCTGATCGATGCGCATGTCCATGTCGTCGCCGGCGTCGCCGACCTCGGCAAGAACGCGACCCTGCCGGATTCGCTGGTGACGGCGCGCTCCTTCGTGATCATGCGCGAGATGCTGATGCGCGGCTTCACCACGGTACGCGACGTCGGCGGCGCCGATTTCGGCCTGAAGCAGGCGACGGAGGAAGGCCATTTCCCGACGCCGCGCCTCGTCATCTCCGGCAAGGCGCTGAGCCAGACCGGCGGCCATGCCGATTTCCGCGGCCGCTATGACGACGCGACCACGCCGATCATCCGCCACCGGCTCGGTGCGTTAGGCCGCGTCTGCGACGGGCTCGACCAGGTCCGCCGCGCCGCGCGCGAGGAAATGAAGGGCGGCGCCGACTTCATCAAGATCATGGCCAATGGCGGCTGCGCCTCGCCGACCGACCCGATCCATTTCCTCGGCTTCTCCGTCAGCGAGCTGGAGGCGATCGTCGAGGAAGCGCGGATGGCCGGAACCTACGTCTCCGCCCATGTCTACACCGACGAGGCGATCCGCCGCTGCGTCGAGGCCGGCGTCCACTCGCTCGAGCACTGCAACCTGATCGAAGCCGAGACGGCGAAATTCGCCGCCAGCAAGGGCGCCGTCGCGGTCCCCACCCTCGTCACCTATGACAAGCTCGTCTCGGACGGCCCCAAGCTCGGCTTCCCGCCGGATTCTGTCGCCAAGGTCGATGTCGTGCGCTCGGCCGGCATGAATTCGCTCGCCATCATGAAGAAGGCTGGGCTCGCCATGGCCTATGGCAGCGACCTGCTCGGCGAGATGCACCGCTACCAGTCGGAGGAGTTCGTCATCCGCGGCCGCGCCCTGCCGGCTCATGAGGTGATCGGTTCCGCCACCCATGTCGCGGCCAAGCTGCTGAAACTGGAAGGCAAGATCGGCACGGTCGCAGCCGGCGCCCATGCCGACCTCATCGTCGTCGACGGCGACCCCCTCAATGACCTCTCGCTGCTGACCCGCCAGGGCAAGCACATGCCGCTGATCATGAAGGGCGGCGCCTTCATGAAGCGCGCCAGCCTGGGTTGATAGGTTCGTCACCGGAAAAACGCGGGTCATCCCGGGCGACCGTAGGGAGACCCGGGATCCATGCCTGAGCCGTTCCGGCATGGATCCCGGATCTCCGCTTCGCTGCGTCCGGGACGACGGCGTGTTTCGAAAGCAAAATCCCGTGTCGGAGGCGCTCACCCCGCCAGATCGAGCACCCGCGTCTCATAGGCGTAGAGTTGGCGGAAGCCGAGACTGCGATAGAGCCCGATCGCAACCTCATTCGTCTGGTCGACCTGCAGATAGGCGCTGTCGCACTCCATCGCCCGGGCCCAGCCCATCAACCCGATGATAAGACGCCGGCCGAAGCCATGGCCGCGATGGGCCGGATCGACCACGACGCTGCCGATCTCGGCCATGCCGCGCTCGGCCACGCTCATGCCGAAGGCGACCGGCTCGCCCGCGACCAGCCAGGTCGCGAAGGCCGCCGGCAGGCGCACCGCATCGACGATGGCCGCGAGCTTGTGTGGATCGGCCTTGATCCCGGTCTGGCGCGCCGCGACACCCGCGATCCACTCACTGCTCGGGCGCGCCTCGATCTGGAGATCGGGCTCGAGCTCCGGCTCGACATCGGCCAGCGACCGGATCAGCCCGAACGAGGCGTCCTTGACCCGGTAGCCGCGTGCCAGAACCATCTCGCGCGTCGCGGCGGCGACGAGCGGCGTCAGGCGGATGCAGGGCGGCAGCCCGTCGGCCCGGTAGAGTTCCTCGATCAGCGCCAGCGTCGCCTCGTCCAGCGCGGCGTCCTGCCTCAGCGGCGAGGCGGAGTTCGCACGGCCCGAATAGCCGCTGGCGAAGCGCACCACCCAATCGCCGATCAGGAGCGTCGCCGGCGACGGCCAGGCATTGACGATACGCCGCTCGCAATCGAGCACCAGACCGAGACCATCCTGGTCGACGGCATCCTGGCCTAGTCCCTTTTGCACCTCTGCCATCAGGCCGCTCCCCCCGGCTTGCGCGGCGTCGGCCGCCAGTTCGGCTGCGCCATCTCGAAGGCCTCGAAGACGAAGCCCGGCGCCACCGTGCAGCCGACCAGCGTCCAGGCGCCGAGCGAGGTCGCGCTCTGCCACCAGCCCGCCGGCACGACGAATTGCGGCCGCTGCCCCGCAGCAAGATCGGTGCCCAGATGATGCGCCGAGGCGTCGTGCCCATTCGGCGAGACGCTGATGACGAGCGGCGCCCCGGCATAGTGGTGCCAGATCTCGGCCGCATCGACGCGGTGCCACTCCGAGGTCTCGCCGGTGTCGAGCAGATAGTAGATTGCGGTCGACACGCTGCGCCCGTCGGTTTCGCGCGGATCCCTGAAGGTCTCGCGGTAGTGCCCGCCCTCGGGATGGGGCTGGAGATCGAGCAGCCGGATCACCTCGGCAGCGGTCGGGCCGTTCAGCGACGGTGTCATGGCGCCTCTCAGAAGCGGTTCTTGGCTTCGCGCAGCGCAGCGAAGACATCGCCCGCCGGCGCCCCGACGAGCCCGACGGCAGCCGCCAGCGCGCCCTCTCCGGCTCGGAAGAACGGATTGGTCGCAGCCTCCTCGGCCACGGTGGTCAGCGCCCAGAAGCGCCCCTCGGCCTTGGCCGCCTCCGCCTCCGCCAGCCTGGCGGCCAGGGCCGCATTCGCCGGCTCCACCGAGACGGCGAAGCGGGCATTGGAGAGGGTGTAGTCATGGCCGCCGAGCAGGCGGGTATCGCCGGGCAGCGCCATCAGCCGCGACAGCGACGTCCACATCGCCGCCATCTGGCCGGGCTGCACGCGCCCGCAGCCCATCACGAAGACGACGTCGCCAACCAGGGCGAGCTTCGCCGCGCGCGAGACGAAGCTGAGATGCCCGTCCGAATGCCCCGGCGTGTGCCAGATCTCGAAGCTCTCGCCCCCGAGCGACACCGTATCGCCCTCCCCGACGATGCGGTCGAGCGGCGCCGAGGCCGCAGCATCCGCCAGGCCGCAGACCTTCGCGCCCGTCGCCCGTTTCACTGCGGCCACGCCTTGCGTGTGGTCGTGATGGGCATGGGTGACGAAGATGTCGGTGATCGTCCAGCCCTTCGCCTTCGCGGCGGCCTGGACCTGCCCGGCATCGGGCACGTCGACGGCGGCGCAGGCCCCGGTCGCAGGGTCATGGAGCAGCGCGCCTGCATTGTCGCTGAGCGTGCGGAAGACATGGAGATCGAGCGGCATGGGAAGCTCCGGAACGCGGCTGTTCCCTCGCGCATAGCGAATGGCGCGGGCGGAGGCCAGCCTTGCACAGGGCAGTTCCGCCATCCTTGCCCCTTTCTTGGCCCTTGCGCCCATCGACGCGGCACCACATCTTCCCGCTCCATGTCCCTCGACGTCGCCGATCTGCGAGCCTTCTATGCCAGCCCTCTCGGCCATGTGGCGCGGCGCTTCATCGGCACGGCGATGCTGCGTTTCTGGCCCGACTGCGCGCGCCAGCGTGTGCTTGGCCTCGGCTTCTCGACGCCCTATCTCTCCGTCCTCGGCGTCAATGCCGAGCGGGTGATCGCCTTCATGCCGGCGGCGCAGGGCGTGGTGAACTGGCCCCCGGACGGGCTTTCGGCCTCGGCCCTGGTCGAACCGACGCTTTTGCCCCTGCCGACCGCCTCGATCGACCGCGTCGTGCTCGTCCACGCGCTGGAGGAGACCGAAAGCCCCGACGACCTGATCGAGGAGGTCGGGCGCGTGCTCTCGCCCGGAGGCCGCATGATCCTCGTGGTGCCGAACCGGCGCGGGCTCTGGGCCCGGATGGATGGCACGCCCTTCGGCCAGGGCCGGCCCTTCAGCCGCTCGCAGCTCGAGGCGCTGATGCGCGCCGGCGAATTCGCGCCCGAGAACTGGGCCGAGGCACTCTACGTGCCGCCGCTGCGCCGCCGCCTGGTGATGCGCTCGGCCGCCGCCTGGGAGCGCGCCGGGGCCGGGCTCGCCTTGCCCTTCGCTGGCGTGCATGTGATCGATGCAACCAAGCAGGTCTATCGGCGCATTCCGCTGCGGGCCACGCGCCGCAGCTTCGCCTTCCGGCCGATCCTGCTGCCCGAGCCGACCCCGACGCAGCGGACCGACACCGCCCGCAGCCGCACACCTCCGGGTTGACAAAAAAGTCGGGTCGCGACCAAGGTCCGCCGCTTTTCGCAAGCCCGGTTCCGCACGACGCTCTCAGCGCTAAGGACCAGCCCGGCGCGGAACCTGAATTGGATCACGATGCGTAGCTATCTGGATTTCGAAAAACCGGTCGCCGAACTGGAGGCGAAGGCGGATGAATTGCGGGCCCTGGACGCCAAGGGCGACGGCTACGCGCTTTCCGACGAGATCGACAGGCTCGAGGCCAAGGCC
>DATDBB010000163.1:0-2740 GCA_036525085.1 Allobosea sp. | reverse complement strand
CCGACCGCCCGCCTCTACGACCTGTTCTGGGGCATCCATTCGATGGCGGAGCAGAACCCGGCGGATGTCGTGGCCCTGTCGGCCAAGCACGAGGTCGACTTCCTGCCGCCCCCGCCCGAAGGCGCCTGAGCGCCCCGGGTTAAGGTTAAACCGACGCGGAAGCTGCGCCGGAGCCTCGTTTCCGGCATTTTCTCTGGAAAGGGCTGCGAACCGGGCCATCCGGACGCCGCCCGCCAGGGAGCGGACCATGATCGCCAATCGTCGCCATGCCCAGCGCAGCCGGACCTTCCAGGGCGCGAGCGTGGTGTTCAACGGCCGTCAATCGGTCCTGGCCTGCACCATCCGCAACTGGTCGGATACCGGCGCGATGGTCCGCATGAGCGACTGGATCGCCCTGCCCGAGACCTTCGAACTCGACATCGCCAACCAGGAGGGCGGCGTTCGCGTGCGCCAATGCTGGCGGCGCGGCGACGATGTCGGCGTCGCGTTCCTGACACCTGAAGACATTCGGCCCAACGAGCCCATCTCGCTTGCGGACATGCGGGCACGGCGGGCGTAAAAGTAGCCATTGCTGAACGCTGAAATCTCCCCACCTTCGGAAGGTCGACGGCGTTCACGGCGTCGCGCTGGATGTTAAGGTTAACCAAGGGTTAAGACTTCCCCTCTCGTAAATATCGGCCATTATCGCGTTCAGGTTGCAACGCGCGCAGGCGCATGACTATGACGGGCCTACAGGATATGACGACGGAGCGCCGTAAAACCCCTCGCCAGCGCGCTTTCCTGGGCGCTCACGTGACCTTCAACCGCCAGAATTCGACGCTGGACTGCCTGGTTCGCAACCTGTCGGAGAACGGGGCCCAGTTGCAACTCTCCGACACGGTTGCATTGCCGAGCAGCTTCGACCTCGAAATCGCCAAGCACCAGCGATCCTACAGCGCCCACATCCGCTGGCGCGCGGGCGAGCGCATCGGCGTCACCTTCGCGGCGGAGCCGGGAGCGGCCGAGGTTGTGCCGCTCGATCTGGCGCGCCGCCTCAAGCATTGCGAGCAGACCAACGCCCGGCTCAAGGCACGCATCTCGCAATTGACCGAGGCAGGCTGACGGCCGGCCGACGACGAGGCCCGCTCAACGGCGCCTTGCGAGTTGTTCCTGGGAAAAGCCGGCCTTGCCGGCATAGGACTTCACGATCGCCTCGCGCCTGGCATAGCTCAGCACGCGCTCGACATCGTCGAAGCCGTTGGGAGCGAGTTGTTCGACCGCATCGATGACGCGCTCCGGCCCGCCATTCCGGTTGAGCGCGACGATCTCCGCCGTCGCCGGAAGACGCTGCGCTTCATAGGCGCTGAGCGCATGGCGCGGATGCTCGGAGCGCACCAACAGATCGGCGAGGCAGCGCGCATCGAGGATCGCTTGCGAGGCGCCGTTCGAGCCGACCGGATACATCGGATGGGCAGCATCGCCGAGCAACGTCACGCGGCCATGGGTCCAGCGCGGCAGCGGATCGCGGTCGCACATCGGATAGTCCCAGAAGCCGGGGCTGGCCTGGATCAGCGCGAGGATGTCGACACCCGGAACGGTGAAGCGCTTGGCGAAGGGCAGCACGTCCTCGAGACGGCCCGGCTTCGACCAGGCTTCCTTCGGCGGAGGCTTGGCCGGATCGCCGGTGCGGATGTTGACGACCCAGTTGGTCAGCCGCGTCTGCGGCGTCGCGCCCTGCGCGATCGGATAGAGCACGAGCTTTCCGGCCATGCCGCCGGCGATGATCATGCTCTCGCCGTCGAGGAAGGCCGGCCAGTCGCAGGCGCCGCGCCACATCTGCACGCCGTTCCAGCGCGGTGGTCCCTGATCGGGGAAATAGTGCGAGCGCACCATAGAATGGATGCCGTCGGCCGCGATCAGAATGTCGGCGCGCGCCGTTTCGCCGGCTTCGCCGCGGCGGGAATCGGCGAAATGGGCGGTGACGCCGCCTTCGTCCTGCACGAAGCCCTGCAGCCTGCGGCCGGTGCGTAGCGCGCCCTCGCCCATCCGCGCGACGACGGCATCCCGGATCACGCCTTGCAGGCGCCCGCGATGAATCGAGAACTGCGGCGTCGGCGATCCGGCATGCAGGCCGCGCGGCTCGCGCCAGACGGTCTGGCCGAAGCGGTTCATGTAGATGAGTTCGCGCGTCCTGATCGCGACCGCATCCAGCGCCGAAAGCAATCCGAGATCGGCCAGTTCGCGAATGGCGTGGGGCAGCGTGTTGATGCCGACGCCGACCTCGCGAATCTCCCCGGACTGCTCGTAGACGGTGGCGGCGATCCCGTGCGCATGCAGCATGAGCGCGAGCGTCAGCCCCCCGATCCCGCCTCCGACGATGATGACCTTCATGCCGACCCCCAGCGCAGACTTATTATTTCAAGCTTGAAATAATCGGGTTCGCTTTGTCAATCGTGCTGCGAAATGGCACCAAACGGTTGCATCTTAGCTCTTGCACGCGGGAACGAACGCGATTTCTGTGCGTATCCTCAACCGCGGCCATCGCCTTTTGACGGCGACCGTGGCAACTGCCGCAGTCGCGCCATGCGATCTGCGGCACTGGTGCTTCGTGAGACGAGATTGCCACGAACAGCCGACCCTACGCGTGACGACCCACAACACTCTCCCAAGGAGGATCCGATGACCAAGAACGAACTGATCGCCGCCATCGCCGACGAGACCGGCAAGTCGAAGACCGACGTCTCCGCCGTCCTGGCCTCGC
>DATDBB010000162.1:0-4969 GCA_036525085.1 Allobosea sp. | reverse complement strand
ATCTGGCGGCTGACGGCGGATTGACTGAGGCCGAGAACATCGCCAGCTTTGGTGAAGCTGCCGGACTCGGCGACGGTATAAAAGATCCTGATGCGGTCCCAATCCACCGCGGTTCCCCCGTTATGCGTTTGATGCATGTTGGGGGCTAAAATCCTTGAACGTCAACGCCTGCATCGCATTACGGCGTCGTTTTCACACTGAATCTGGTTACGAAAGCAATCAATTTCTGTGATGAGTTGCCGCTTTGTACGTTATTCGGCTGCCTTGAGTTGTTCCAGCTCGTTGGCCTGCAACCAGCGCTCTGCATCGAGAGCCGCCATGCAGCCCATCCCGGCGGCGGTGACCGCCTGGCGATAGTGCTCGTCGGTGACGTCGCCGGCAGCGAAGACGCCCTCGACATTGGTGTTGCTCGTGCCGGGAGCGACATCGAGATAGCCGCTCTCGTTCATGTCGAGCTGGCCGACGAAGAGCTCGGTCGCCGGCTTGTGGCCGATCGCGATGAAGACGCCATCGGTCTTCAGTTCGCTCTCGGCGCCGGTCTTGAGGTTGCGCAGGCGCAGATGGGTCACGTTGGGAGGCTGGGTGCCGCCGCAGATCTCCGCGATCTCGCTGTCCCAGACGACGTCGATCTTCGGGTGCTTGAACAGCCGGTCCTGCATCACCTTCTCGGCGCGCAGGCTGTCGCGGCGATGGACCAGCGTCACCTTGGCGGCGAGGTTGGCGAGATAGAGCGCCTCCTCGACCGCGGTGTTGCCGCCGCCGACGACCACGACCTGCTTGTTGCGGAAGAAGAAGCCGTCGCAGGTGGCGCAGGCCGAGACGCCGAAGCCCTGGAAAGTCTGCTCCGAGGGCAGGCCAAGCCACTTGGCCTGGGCGCCGGTGGCGATGATCAGCGAATCGCAGGAATAGGTCTCGGCCCCGTCGCCCCAGAGCCGAAACGGCCGCTGCGAGAGATCGACGCGGGCGATGTGGTCGGAGACCATGCGCGTGCCCATGTGCTCGGCCTGGGCGCGCATCTGCTCCATCAGCCACGGACCCTGGATGACGTCGGCGAAGCCGGGGTAGTTCTCGACATCGGTCGTGATCATCAGCTGGCCGCCGGCCTGCATGCCGGAGATCAGCACCGGCTCCAGCATGGCGCGGGCGGCGTAGATCGCGGCGGTGTAGCCGGCCGGGCCCGAACCGACGATCATCACACGGGCATGGGTGTGGGCCATGGGCTGGTTTCCTGTTACTGCAGCTTTCGTCACATACGACGCCTTGTCGCCGATGCAAGCGCACAACCGCTCAAGATCGGGCGATGCCGAGCTGCTGCCTGTGCATAAGCCAGCCCCGGCGCACGGCATCGGCGATCGCCTGTGTCGAATCGACCGGCTCGTAGCGGACGCCCTCGAGCCGCCCCTCGAAATGATGCACTGCGCCTTCGCGCTTCAGCGCCTCGAGGAATTTCGCCAGCTTGCCATGGCCGCCATGCGGCTCGAAGACGAGGATCGGCGCACCGGTCGCGGTGGCCTCGCCGATCATATTGGTCGAATCGGCCGTGGTGACGATGGCGTCGGCATTGGCGAGCAGCGCGACATAGGGGTTCTCGCCCGCGCCGTCCCACCACCAGCCGCCATGCCGGGCGAAGACGGCGCCGACGGCCTTGTCGAGATCGGGCGTGGTGCGCCGCGAGCGCGAGCCCATCAGCGCGACGCCGGAACGGGCCAGCGCGTCGAGCCCATCAGCGAAGCGGGCGATGTCCTCGGGCCGAAAGCGGTGGTGGCGGCTGTCTCCGCCGACCAGCACCGCGGCGCGGGGCGAGGGCAGGGCTGCGATGGCCGCCGGCGGGACCTGACGCGCCTGCGCCAGCCGCTCCGGGGCGAGCCGATGCGGCGAGGTCGTCGTCACCAGCACATTGTCGCCGCGCAGGCGGTCATGGCCCGCGACCCAGATCAGGTCGGCGCTGCCTGCGCCGGTGCGCGGGTCCTTCAGGAACACCGTGAAGGTCGCGCCGTTCGAAGCCTTCCTGACGGCTCGCACGTAAGGGACGGCGCGCCGTCCCGAAGCGATCAGGATGTCGGGAAAGGGTGGGCGGATCGGGCTGCCGGGACGGTCCGGGCTCTCGCGGGGGTCGATCGGGCCGCGCGGCATCAGCCAGGCGAAGGGTTTTCGCGGCGCGATTCGCCTGACATCGGCAGTGATGCCGAGCCGCTCGGCGACGCCGAGGCATTGCACCTCGTCGCCGGCCTTGCCGTCGGTCAGGACCCAGATGCTGGGAGAAGGTTCGGTGGACACCTGCAGGCTCCTCGATGGTGACGCCGGCTGGCGGCGTCTCCTCTGGCACGGACAATGCCTTGTATCGCCCCGACGCTGCGTCTACACCAGCGCGACCTTTCTCCGGGGCCCCTTGTGCGATCCAAACTCGACGATATCGACGCGCGCATCCTGCGCGAGCTGCAGGCGGATGGGCGCATGACCAATGTCGAGTTGGCGAGCCGCGTGGGCATCTCGCCGCCCCCCTGCCTGCGGCGGGTGCGGGCGCTGGAGGAGGCGGGGCTGATCACCGGCTACCGGGCCCAGCTCGACGAAAGCAAGCTCGGATTCGATGTCGTCTGCTTCGCCTTCGTGCATCTGGCCAGCCAGGCCGAGGCCGATCTCGAGGCGTTCCAGGCGCGAATCCGGGCCTGGGCCGCGGTGCGCGAATGCTGGAAGCTCTCCGGCGACATCGATTTCGTGCTGAAATGCGTCGCTCCCGATCTCAAAGCCTTCCAGGATTTCGTCGGCGAGCTGACGGCCCTGCCCAATGTCCGCAATGTCCGCACTGCGCTGGCGCTCGACCGGGTGAAGGACGAGCCGATCGTGCCGTTCGCCTGACAGCATGAGCCTCGTTCGCTTGGCATGCGCCGAGGACCTTCCCGCGATCCTGGCGCTCTATGCCCAGTTGAGCCCCGGCGACCTTCTTCCGGACGCGTCGGCGGCCGGCGAGACCTGGCGCCCCATCCTCGCCAACGAGATGATGAGCGTGCACGTCGCCGAGTTCGACGGTGTCGTGGCCGCGACCTGCGTGCTGATCGTCGTGCCCAATCTGACGCGCGGCCAGCGCCCGTTCGCGCTGATCGAGAACGTGGTCAGCGACGCGGCGCTGCGTGGCCGCGGTCTCGGCAAGAACGTTGTCCGGGCGGCCGTCGCGAACGCCTTTGCGCAAGGCTGCTACAAGGTGATGCTGATGACCGGACGCAGCGATCCGGCCGTGCTCGGCTTCTATGAGGCCTGCGGCTTCGAGCGCGGCAAGACGGCGTTCCAGATCAGGCAGCCGGCTCAGCCGCCGAGATAACGCCGGATCCAGAGGGCGTTGTTCTCGATCAGGGCCGCGACGCGACGCTGGTCGACATCAGGCAGATACCAGGCGCCGCCCGAACCCGAATCGAGCACCGAGAGAATCGGGAAGGTCTGCAGCACCTCGCCGCGCGGGCCGAGCACGAAGATCTCGCTGTCGAAATTGTCGTTGCTGCTGCCGCCGCCCGTCGGCTTGCCGCCGCCGCTGGTGCCGGCGAAGCTCGCCAGCCAGACGCCCTTGACGGTGACGTGCAGGGTGGCGCCGGCGCCGCGGCGGTACATCGGGCCCAGCGTCGCGGCGAGCTGACGCTCCATGGCGAGGCGGATGCGATCGGCATTGTGCCCCCAGCCCTGGAGGGCGATGCGCGAGGTGTCGACGCTGATCTTGCCGATCGTGCGCGCCTGCGCGTGGGCGGCGGACAGCGGAGCAAGGGCGAAGGCTGCGCCCATCAATCCGAGCGAGAGGATGTTTCGACGCGTCGTCATCGGCTTGCTCCAGCGACCATGCCGAAAATGTAGTCCTCGCTTGGCCTTTGTCCAAGGGAGACGAGGCCTGCCGCTTTGGTGGTCGCCACAGGCATGCTTAATGGACGCGGGCCAGCCGGGGGGAATCATGTTTACCGAGATCGTCAAGCTCTGGGTCGTGATCGATCCGATCGGCACGCTGCCGGTCTTCCTCGCCGTCACGGCCGGCCTGAGCGCGGCGGCGGCCCGTGCCGTGGCCATCCGCGGGACGCTGGTGGCTTTCGGCGTGCTGGTGTTCTTCGTCGTCGGCGGGCAGGTCTTGCTGACCGCGATGGAGATCGCGCTGACCTCCTTCGAGATCGCCGGCAACATCGTGCTCTTCCTGTTCGCGCTGACGATGATCTTCGGCGAATCGAAGCTGGAGGAGGACGAGAAGCTGATGCGGACCTCCGATCTGGAGCGCGCCGTCTATCCGCTGGCGATCCCGAGCATCGCCAGCCCCGGCGCGATGCTGACGGTGATGACCGTAACGGACAATTCCCGCTTCAGCATCCGCGAGCAGGCCGAAACGGTGCTTCAGGTCGCAGGCATCCTGGCGATTACCCTGGTCCTGATGCTCGGAGCGTCCCGCATCATCGCGCTGATCGGCAATGCCGGCGCCAGCGTCATCAGCCGGGTGATGGGGCTCATTCTGGCGAGCGTCGCGGTCGACGGCATCGTCAAGGCGATGCGGACGGTGATCGCGGGGTAGGGGAGAAGGCCTGGCAGGCGGCGTCGTTCTCGGGCGGAGCGAAGCGCAGACCCGAGAAGCTTATGACGATGGGGCGCTGGTTTACGAGATGGTCGGGTCAAGCCCGACCATGACGCCCTGTGATCAGCGGAAGACGACGCTGACGACTTCGTAGGACTTGCCACCGCCGGGCGTGTTGACCTGCACGGAATCGCCGACCTTCTTGCCGATCAGCGCGCGCGCGATCGGGGATCCGATCGAGACCTTGCCGGATTTCACATCCGATTCCGGCTCGCCGACAATCTGGTAGGACTTCTCCTCCTCGGTATCGTCGTCGATCAGCTGGACGGTCGCGCCGAACTTGATCGTGTCGCCGCCGGCCAGCTTGGCGACGTCGATGATGTCGGCACGGCCGATCAGCGATTCGAGCTCCTGGATGCGGCCTTCATTGAGAGC
>DATDBB010000161.1:0-5153 GCA_036525085.1 Allobosea sp. | reverse complement strand
GGTGAGCGCGCCGTTGTTGACGCCGAAGACGACGGTCAGGTCGGCGCCGTCGCAGGGGGCGGAGACCAGGACGCGCTTGGCGCCGGCGGCGAGATGGGCCGAGGCCTTCTCCTTGGTGGTGAAGATGCCGGTGCATTCCAGCGCGATGTCGACACCGAGCGCCTTGTGCGGCAGGTCCTTGGGATCGCGCACGGCGGTCACCTTGATCGGGCCGCGGCCGACATCGATCGTGTCGCCGGAGACCGTCACCGTGCCGGGGAAGCGGCCATGAACGGAGTCGAAGCGGAAGAGATGGGCGTTGGTCTCGACCGGGCCGAGATCGTTGATCGCGACGACCTCGATGTCCTTGCGCTTCGACTCGATGATCGCGCGCAGCACGTTGCGTCCGATGCGGCCGAAGCCGTTGATCGCCACCTTGACCGTCATCTCAAACCTCTCCTTCAGCGTCGACCATTGAGAGCATCGCTTCTGCGAAAAACCGGTGCCCACTTTTTCGCGCGATGCTCTAGCCACGGCGCTCGCACGCCATTCATGCGGGCAATTCGGCCAAAGCGTGGCCGAACGCAAGTGTTTCGATGAGAAAATCACGGGCGCTGCCGGATTCTCTCATGGATCGCGTGATCGTCAGGCGTTGTGGCGCTTGATTGCCGCCTCGGCCACCGCCTCCGGCGTGATGCCGAAATGCTTGTAGACGTCCTTGTAGGGGGCGCTCGCCCCGAAGGAGGACATACCGACGAAGATGCCGTCATGGCCGATCACGGCGTCCCAGCCGAAGCGGACGCCGGCCTCGATCGCGATCTTGACCGGGGCGGTGCCGATGATGGCGGCCTGGGTGGCCTCGTCCTGTGCCAGCAGCAGTTCGAGCGAGGGCACGGAGACGACGCGCGCCTTGATGCCCTTCTCGGCCAGGAGCTTGCGGGCAGCGACCGCGATCTCGACCTCGGAGCCCGAGGCGAAGAGCGAGACCTGCGCCTTGCCGCCTTCGGCCGCCAGCAGTTCGTAGCCGCCCTTGGCCGAGCGGTTGGTCGCCGTCGCGTCGGTGCGGAGCTGCGGCAGGTTCTGGCGGGACAGCGCCAGGACGGTCGGACCCTTGGTGTTCTCGAGCGCGAACTGCCAGGCCTCGGCGGTCTCGATCGTGTCGGCGGGGCGGAAGACATGCATGTTCGGCATGGCGCGGAGCGAGGCGACCTGCTCGATCGGCTGATGCGTCGGGCCGTCCTCACCGAGGCCGATCGAATCATGGGTCATGACGTAGACGACCGGCAGGCCCATCAGGGCGGCGAGCCGCATCGAGGGGCGGGCATAGTCGGCGAAGACGAGGAAGGTGCCGCCGCCGGTGCGGAAGCCGCCATGCAGGGTGATGCCGTTCATCGCGGCGGCCATGCCGTGCTCGCGGATGCCGTAGCGGACATAGCGGCCCTTCGGGGTCTTCGGCGTGAAGTCCAGGGCGGCCTTGGTGCGGGTGTTGTTGGAAGGCGTCAGGTCGGCCGAGCCCATCACCAGCTCCGGCATGATCGGGGTGATCACTTCCAGAGCCAGCTCGGAGGCCTTGCGGGTGGCGACAGCCTGCGGGGCTGCGACCAGCGCCTTCTTGTGGGCAAGGATGGCCTTGGCCAGCTTCGCCGGCACGCCATGGGCGAGGCGGCGGTCGAATTCGACGCGCTTGCGCTCGGAGAGGGCGCCGAAATGGCTCTTCCAGTTGGCATGGGCGTTGGCGCCGGCCGCGCCATGGCCGCGCCAGGCCTTCAGGATGTCGGCCGCGACCTCGAAGGCGCCGCCGGTGATGCCGAGCGCCTTCTTGGCGGCGGCGAGTTCCTCGGCACCGAGCGGCTCGCCATGGGCCTTGGAGGTGCCGGCTTTCTTCGGCGCGCCGAAGCCGATCACGGTCTTGCAGGCGATCATGGTCGGCTTGCTGGACTTCTGGGCGCGGCGGATCGCGGCCTCGATGGCCTCGGGGTCATGCCCGTCGACGCGCTCGGCGCGCCAGCCGCAGGCCTTGAAGCGGGCGACCTGGTCGACATTGTCGGAGATCGAGAGCGGGCCGTCGATCGAGATGCCGTTGTCGTCCCAGAGCACGATCAGCTTGTTCAGCTTCTGGTGGCCGGCGAGCGCGATCGCCTCATGGCTGATGCCTTCCATCAGGTCGCCGTCGGAGGCCAGCACATAGGTGTGGTGGTCGACGACCTTCTTGCCGAATTCGGCGGCGAGCATGCGTTCGGCCATCGCCATGCCGACGGCGGTGGCGAGGCCCTGGCCGAGCGGGCCGGTGGTGGTCTCGACGCCCGAAGTCATGAAGTTCTCGGGGTGGCCCGGCGTCTTCGATTCGAGCTGGCGGAACTTCTTGAGGTCGGCGAGCTCCATGCCGGGCACGCCGGTGAGATAGAGCAGGGCGTAGAGCAGCATCGAGCCGTGGCCGGCCGAGAGCACGAAGCGGTCGCGGTCGGGCCAGCGCGGATCTGCCGCGTCATACTTCATCACGCGGGTGAAGAGCACGGTGGCGACGTCGGCTGCGCCCATCGGCAGGCCGGGATGGCCGGATTTCGCCTGCTCGACGCCGTCCATCGCGAGCGAGCGGATGGCGTTGGCGAGCTTGTCGTGCTGGGCACGGTCGATCGTAGTCATGAGTATCTCAGGCTCCGTCTGGCGGGAGGACGAGGCCGCGGCCAAATCCTGCGCAGGCGGCAGGCCGGGACGGTCCGAAATTCCGATGTCGTCTGGTCGTGTCGAATGGTGGCTCGATTAGGCTGCCGGTTCGCTTCGAGTCAATTCGCCCCGGCGCAGTCCCGACAGGCAAAGGCGTGCCTCGCTTTCGCCTTGTTGCAACCGCGAAGTCAGCAAGAGGGGCCAAGCCCTTGGGATCGGGCCTCAACTTCGCGGGGCCGATTCCCGTTTTCCCACGACTTGGTCTAGGGTCACGAATCGTGTGAGCCGGCTTCGATCTGAAGGGAGAGCGAACGTGGCGAGCCTGATGCTGGAGAATGCCCTGATGCGCCTCGACGGCGCGCTGGCGCAACTCGAGGCCGCGGCGCGGCGGCGTGTCGAAGCCGAGCGCGGGCGGGCCAATCTGGAGACGGAGCTGGCGCTGATGCAGGACGACCGGGCGAGGCTCGCGGCCGAACTCGACGGGGCGACGGCCCGCCTCGGCGATGTCGAGACCGCGGCGGCCGATGTAGACCAGCGCCTGCAGCGCGCGATGAACGTCATCGGCGCCGTGATCGCGCGTGCCGAAGCCGCGACCGAGCCGCAGGGCGGGGCCGGCGAGGAAGCGGACGAAACCGAAGCAGCCTATCCGGAGCCGGCCGAAGCCGGCCCCGGCATCCGGGAGCATTGAGCGGGGAGAGCCATGCCGCAGGTCAATGTCACCATCGCCGGCAAGGCCTATCGCATGGCCTGCGGAGAGGGCGAGGAACCGCATCTGGAAGGCCTCGCCCGGATCTACGACGGAAAGATCCAGGAGATGCGCGAAGCCTTCGGCGAGATCGGCGACATGCGGCTGCATGTCATGGCCGCGCTGATGGTGGCCGACGAGGTCTCCGAATTGCAGCGGAAGGTCGCAAGGCTCGAAGCCGACCTCGCCTTGATCCAGGGCGATGCGGGGGCGGCCGACCGGCGCCTCGGCGAGGTGGAGGACCGCGCGGCCGAGGCACTGGTGGCCGCCGCTGAGCGGATCGAAGGCGTGGCACGCAGTCTGATTCCCGGCCCCGTGGGCTGAAACCTTTCATCCAGATCGACGCGAGATATCCAGTTCATGACGACCAGATTGCGGGTTGCTGTTCTCCTGGGCGGGCAATCCGCCGAGTATGACGTCTCCATCCTCTCCGCCGGCAATGTGGTGCGGGCGATCGACAAGGCGAAATACGAGGTCGTGCCGATCCTGATCAGCCGGAGCGGGGAATGGAGCCTGCTCGAGCTTCAGAACGGCGTATTGCCCGATCCGATTCCCGAGGATGGCGCCGAGATCTGCCTGCTGCCGGGCGGCCGTGGCCGGCTGCTCTGCCTGCCGAAAGGCGGCACGCCTCAAGAATTGCCGGCGGTCGATGTCCTGTTCCCGGTCCTGCACGGGCTGAATGGCGAGGATGGCTCGATCCAGGGGCTGGCCCAGATCGCGGGCGTGCCCCTGGCCGGCTGCGGCATCCTCGGCTCGGCGACGGCGATCGACAAGGATATCGCCAAGCGCCTGCTGCGCGAGGCCGGGCTTCTGGTGGCGCGCTCGATCACCGTGCGGCGCGGTGAGACGCCGTCTTTTGAGGAGGTCAGCGCGGCGCTCGGCCTGCCGCTCTTCGTCAAGCCCGCACGGCAGGGCTCGTCGGTCGGCGTCAGCAAGGCCAGGACGGCGGAGGAATTCCGTGCCGCGCTGGCCGAGGCGTTCAAGTACGACCAGAAGCTGCTGGTCGAGGAGTTCATCCAGGGGCGCGAGATCGAGTGCAGCGTTCTCGAACAGGCCGGGGCTGAGACCATCGTCTCGGTTCCCGGCGAGATCGCGGCGGCGGCCAGCCACGGCTTCTACACTTATGAGGCCAAATATCTCGATGCCGACGGCGCGGCGATCAGCATCCCCGCCGATTTGCCCGAGGCGGTGGCGGAGCGGATCAGGGGGCTGGCGCTGCAGGCCTTCCACGCGCTCGGCTGCGACGGCATGGCCCGCGTCGATTTCTTCGTGCGGCCGGACATGAGCGCCGTGGTCAACGAGATCAACACGATCCCGGGCTTCACCGACATCAGCATGTATCCGAAGGCGCTGGCGGCGAGCGGCATCGCCTATCCGGACCTGATCGACCGGGTGATCCAGCACGGGCTGGCACGGGCCAAGGCGGGCAAGGTTGTGGGCGAGGCGTGAGTGTTTCCGTCATTGCGAGCGTAGCGAAGCAATCCAGGGGGGCGTCGAGCGCTGCCGCTCTGGATTGCTTCGTTGCTGCGCTCCTCGCAATGACGGTGGCAATGCCACTGGCGCTTTGCCGGCGCATTCCCTACATTGGCCGGGCTGGGCTGCCTGGTGCGTGCGAGTCATGTATTCCCGGGCCCATACGACTCCCTAGGGAGCTGTCCCTGACCGGGTCCCTGGACCCGGACACACGGCGCCCACCTACTTTAGTAGGTGTCCCGGGATCGAATCTCCACGGCCGAGGTGGCTCAGCACTGCCCATGTCCAAGAC
>DATDBB010000160.1:0-7007 GCA_036525085.1 Allobosea sp. | reverse complement strand
CTCGAACAAGCCGCTCGATATCCAGATCACCGCCTCGGAAGCCGGGCTCGACATCGACATTCGCGGCCACGGTCCGGCCGGTGACAAGCTCAGGCTCTCCCTGACCGAAGCCGCCGAACGGCTCGATCTGGCGCGGCTCTCCATGCATGGCGAGATCGTCGTCGAGCGCCGCCCGCCGCAGCAGCGCATGGGCAAGGCGATGGTCGCACCGGCTCCCGGCGGTTTCCTGCAGGCGACCAGCGCGGGAGAGGAGACAATCGCCGATCTCGTCCTTGCGGGCCTGCCGAAGGTCAAGCGCGTGGCCGATCTTTTCGCCGGCTGCGGTCCGTTCAGCTTCCGCCTGGCGGAACGCGCACAGGTTCATGCTGTTGAGAGCGACAAGGCCGCGGTGCTGGCGCTGACGCGCGCCGCCGGCGCGACGCAAGGGCTGAAGCCGATCACGAGCGAGGTCCGCGACCTGTTCCGGCGCCCGCTGCTGGAGCATGAGCTCAACGCTTTTGATGCCGTCGTGCTCGATCCACCGCGCGCCGGAGCGGAAGCGCAAGTAAGGCGGCTCGCGGCGGCGAATACCGGCACGGTCGTCTACGTCTCCTGCGATGCGGCGACCTTCGCGCGCGACGCCGCGATCCTGATCGCGGGCGGTTATCCGCTGGAGGGTGTCACGCCCGTCGACCAGTTCCGCTATTCCGCTCATATCGAGCTCGTCGGCGTCTTCCGCCGAGCGAAGAAGACGTAAGATCCGGAGGCATCCTTGAGCGCACCCATCCTGGACGACATGGCGGGAATCGTCGGCGCAAAGAACATCGTCACCGATGCCGACGCGATGGTGCCTTATCTGAAGGAGTGGCGGGACCTGTTCCGCGGCAAGGCGCAGGCGATCGTCCGGCCGGGCTCGACCGCCGAGGTCTCGGAACTCGTCAAGCTGGCCGCCAGGACGGGCACGAAGCTTGTGCCGCAGGGCGGCAATACCGGCCTCGTCGGCGGCCAGATCCCCATCGCCGAGGGGCGCGAGATCATCCTGTCGCTCCAGCGCATGGACAAGATCCGCGCGATCGATGCGCAGAGCGATACGATGACGGTCGAGGCGGGGCTGACGCTGCAGAAGGCGCAGGAAGCGGCCGAGAGGGCAGGGCGCCTGTTCCCGCTCTCGCTGGCATCCGAAGGGTCGTGCACCATCGGCGGCAATCTCTCGACCAATGCCGGCGGCACGGCTGTCCTCGCCTATGGCAACGCGCGCGAACTCTGCATGGGGCTGGAGGTGGTGCTGGCGGATGGCCGGATCTGGAACGGGCTGCGCCAGCTCCGCAAGGACAACACCGGCTACGATCTGAAGAACCTCTTCATCGGCGCCGAAGGCACGCTCGGCATCATCACCGCCGCCGTGCTCAAGCTCTTCCCGCAGCCGGCCGCCCGCGCCACCGCCTTCCTTGCCGTGCCCGGGCCGGAAGAGGCGCTCGCGCTACTGAACACGGCCAAGGCCGGCGCCGGCGGCACGCTCACCACCTTCGAGATCCTGCCGCGAACTGGGCTCGATTTCGTCCTGAAGCATGCCTCGGGCGCGCGCGATCCGCTCTCGGGTCCCTCGCCCTGGTATGTGCTGATGGAGGTCTCCGCCCAGTCCGCGACCGGGCTCGACGAGGCGGTCGAGGCCTTCCTTGGCGAGGCGCTGGAGCAGGGCCTCGTGACCGATGCGGCGCTGGCGGGATCGCTGGCCCAGCGCGCCGATTTCTGGAAGCTGCGCGAGATGCTCTCCGAGGTGCAGACCTATGAGGGCGGTTCGATCAAGCACGACGTCTCGGTGCCGCTGCATGCGGTGCCGGCCTTCATCGCCAAGGCGTCGGAGGTGGTGATGCAGATGGTGCCGGGCTGCCGGCCGCTGCCCTTCGGCCATATGGGCGACGGCAATATCCACTTCAACGTCAGCCAGCCCGTCGGCGGCGACAAGGCGGCCTTTATCGCGGGCTGGAGCGCGATGAACGAGGCGGTCCACGCCATCGTCAGCGAGATGCACGGCTCGATCTCGGCGGAGCACGGCATCGGCCGCCTCAAGCGCGACCTTCTGCCGGGCGTCAAGGACCCGGTCGAACTGGCCCTGATGAAGACGCTGAAGACGACGCTCGACCCGCAGGGCATCCTGAATCCCGGCGCGGTCCTGGCGATGTGAGTTCCAACAGTTCGGGCGGGAAATGGCTCGAACTGTTGGAACTGGGTGCTGTGACTCAGAACAGGCTGCCCTGGGGATCGTCCTTCGGGCGCGCCGCACGGGGAGGTGGTTTCAACGCTGGCTTGGCAGCCTTGTCCGCCGCCGGGTCGAACGGCTCCTGCACCTCCGGCCCGTCATTGGCGACCTTGTTCACGGCGTTGCTGATCCGGACCATCTCCAGCAGATCGTCCGGTGGCGGCTGCAGCAGGCTTCCGGCATCGCGGGCTTCGGCCATCGGATCGAGCCAGCCGTCGAAATCCCGGGGCTCGATGATGACCGGGCAGCGGTCGTGGATCGCAGCCATCAGGCCGTTGGCTGGCCCGTTGACCAGCGCGACCGTGTCGATCTCCGAGCCATCGGGCGAATGCCATGTCTCCCACAGCGCGGCGAAGGCGAACATCCCGCGATCAGGGCGCCGGAACAGATAGGCGCGGCTCTCGGCCTGCCGCCCCTGACCGAGCCGATGCCACTCGTAGAACGCGTCGGCCGGCATCAGGCAGCGCCGCCTCGTCAGCGCGGCGCGGAACGAGGGCTTCGTCGCAGCGCTTTCGCCTCGGATGTTGATGACCAGCGGGAATTCTTTGGGGTCCTTGACCCAGCCGGGGATGAAGCCCCAACGCATCAGCACGAACTGCCTGGTACCCTCATGCAGCCGCACGACCGGCACGGGCTGCGTCGGCGCGATGTTGTAGCGCGGCGGGAAGTTGGGCTGCTCCTGATAACGGAACAGCGTCCGCATCGCTGCCGGCGGCAGGGTTATGGCGTAGCGACCACACATGACCCGGCAGCTGTGACGACGAGTCCCTTTGCGATCAACACTTTCTTTGGGTTTGCCCGAGCATAGTCGCGCCCGGCTTGGGGTTGATGATGACCGTCTCCGCGATCAAATCGCTGGCTGATGAGGAGGACGGCAAGGCGGAAACGTCCAGATTGCCGCGCCTCTCGACCGATTTCCTCAACCGCTACAGCGAAGCCCTGATGCTGATCGAGATGGCCGCCGAGGACGACGACGCCGTCCAGGATTTGCAGGCCTGGCGCAGCGTCACCTATCGCCAGCACTTCGAAACCTCGTCCCTGCGTTGCGCGCCTTCTGCGATCGCTGCCTATGAATCCGTCGTGCCGGAGCGCCGTGCGGGCTTCGAGGAACTGTGCAAGGCCATGACCCGGCTCGTCACGACGGCAACGGCGCTGCTGGCGGACAAGCCGCAAGGCCTCGAGACCATGACCATCACCGAGGTTGCCGGCGAGGCGCTGCGCCGCCAGATCGGCCGGGCGACGCAGTTCATCAACGCCAATGGCAAGGTCGATATCGGCAGCGTCGAAAGCCGTTCTCTCCAGGCCGAGATCGACGCGCTTCTGGCTCGCTGATCAGCCGCGTCGGCCGCCGATCAAAAATTCGCGGTTGCCGTCACCACCCTCGATGGGCGAGGGGACAGGCCCGTCGATGTCGAAGCCCAGCCCTGCCAGCATGGCCACGATCTCGGCGCAGACGCTGTCATGCACCGCCTCGTCCCGGACGATGCCCTTCTTCAGTGCGGCGCGACCCGCCTCGAACTGCGGCTTGATCAGCGCCGCGATCTGGGCCGCCGGCGCCAGCAATGCGGCGACGGCTGGCAGGACCAGCCGCAGCGAGATGAAGCTGACGTCGATTGCAGCCAGCGAGGGCGCCTCTGGCAGTTCGCCCAGCTGCAAAGTCCGGATGTCGCGTGCCTCCAGGCTCGTGACGCGCGGGTCGCCGCGCAGCGAGGCATGGAGCTGGTCGCGGCCGACATCCACCGCGATCACGTGGCGGGCGCCGCGCTTCAGCAGCAGATCGGTGAAGCCGCCGGTCGAGGCGCCGACATCGAGGCAGACGCGCCCGGCGGGGTCGAAGCCGAATGCATCGAGCGCCTCCGCCAGCTTCAGCCCGCCGCGCGAGACGTAAGGGTGCGGCGCCTGCGCAGTCAGAGCCGCATCCTTGGCCAGCATCTCGGAAGCCTTGCGGACGGGGCGGCCATCTGCGGTGACGAGGCCTGCCGCGATCGCGGCCTGGGCGCGGGCGCGGCTTTCGCACAGCCCCCGCTCGACGAGCAACTGGTCGGCGCGGCTCTTCATGGCACCGGCCCTCGCCCTCTCAGGCGCGCTTGATCGCGCTCGGCACCCCGAGCGCGCCCTCGACGGTGCGGACGATACCGGCGGCGTCCAGCCCGGCCCTGGCATACATCGCCTCGGGCTTGTCATGGTCCTGGTAGATGTCTGGCAGGGTCAGCGTCCTGACCTTCAGCCCGCCATCGAGCAGGCCGCTGCGGGCGAGCAGATGCAGGACATGGCTGCCGAAGCCGCCGACCGAGCCTTCCTCGACCGTGACCAGGATCTCGTGCTCGCGGGCAAGCCGCAGGATCAGCGCCTCGTCGAGCGGCTTGGCGAAGCGCGCATCGGCGACGGTGGTCGACAGGCCGCGCTGGCCGAGCTGCTCCGCCGCTGTCAGACATTCCGCCAGTCGCGTGCCGAGCGAGAGCAGCGCGACGCGCGATCCCTCCCGGACGACCCGGCCTCGACCGATCTCCAGGGGCATGCCGATATCGGGAATCTCGACGCCGACGCCCTCGCCGCGCGGATAGCGGAAGGCGATCGGCCCCTCGTCGAAGGCTGCGGCGGTCGCGACCATATGGGTCAGTTCTGCTTCGTCGGCCGCCGCCATCACCACCATGTCGGGCAGGCAGGCGAGATAGGCCACGTCGAAGGCGCCCGCATGGGTCGCGCCGTCGGCACCGACCAGACCGGCCCGGTCGAGCGCGAAGCGCACGGGCAGCTTCTGGATCGCGACGTCGTGGACGACCTGGTCATAGGCGCGCTGCAGGAAGGTCGAGTAGATCGCGCAGAACGGCTTGTAGCCCTCGGTTGCCATGCCCGCCGCGAAAGTCACCGCATGCTGCTCGGCGATGCCGACATCGAAGGTCCGGCCCGGAAACTCCTTGCCGAAGGCGTCGATCCCGGTGCCCGACGGCATCGCGGCGGTAACGGCGACGATCCTGCTGTCCTCCCGCGCGGCCTTGATCAGAGCATTGCCGAACACCGAGGTATAGCTCGGCGCGTTGGCCGGGGCCTTGGCCTGCAGCCCGGTAACGGGGTCGAACCTGACGACTGCATGGTACTTGTCGGGCGTGGCCTCGGCCGGCGCATAGCCCTTGCCCTTCTGCGTCACGACATGGACGAGGATCGGCCCCGTCTGGGAATCGCGCACATTGCGCAGCACTGGCAGCAGGTGGTCGAGATTGTGCCCGTCGATCGGGCCGACATAGTAGAAGCCGAGTTCCTCGAACAGCGTGCCGCCGGTGAAGAAGCCGCGCGCGAACTCCTCGGTGCGCTTCGCCTTCTCGTGGAAGAAGCGTGGCAGCCGCTCGGCAAGATGCTTGCCGATCTCGCGGAGTGAGCGATAGGTCCGGCCCGAGACGAGCCTCGCCAGATAGGCCGACATCGCCCCGACTGGCGGGGCGATCGACATGTCGTTGTCGTTGAGTATGACGACCAGGCGCGAGCCGAGCGCACCCGCATTGTTCATCGCCTCATAGGCCATGCCCGCCGACATCGCGCCGTCGCCGATCACCGCTACGACGTTGTTCGTGCCGCCGGAGAGGTCGCGGGCGACCGCCATGCCGAGCCCGGCCGATATAGAGGTCGACGAATGCGCCGCCCCGAACGGATCATATTCGCTCTCGGCGCGGCGCGTGAAGCCGGAGAGGCCCCCAGGCTGGCGCAGCGTGCGAATCCGGTCGCGTCGTCCGGTCAGGATCTTATGGGGATAAGCCTGGTGCCCGACATCCCAGATCAGCCGGTCGCGCGGCGTGTCGAAGACATGATGCAGCGCAACCGTCAACTCGACGACGCCGAGCCCCGCGCCGAGATGCCCGCCCGTGACGGAGACGGCGTCGATCGTTTCCTGGCGCAACTCTTCGGCGACTTGCCGCAGGTCGCTATCCGGCAATGTGCGGAGATCCTCCGGCGTATGGATGCGGTCGAGGATCGGCGTGGAAGGGCGCTGGGTCACGAGCCCGGTCTATCGCATCCCGACAGGGTGGCACAAGGGCGCCGCGGCGTCGCAGGGGCGGGGCGGCGATGCACGGCAAGCGCCGCGAAAGCGTTCTGGGACGGCCCCGGCGTGGAACGATGTGTTTACCGTGCCGCTCGCTCGCGCCTGGAAAACCGGGCATGCAAGCATGGCGCGCTTGTGCGTTGGCCTGCAACTTGCTGCAACTGGGCTGGGCGACATTGGAGGACAGGGGGCATGACCGTGCAAAGGGATCGCTTGGGGACTATGGTCGGCCGGCTGCGGGCCGGCCTCACGATCGCAACGCTCGCAGGCCTGGCCTGCGTCGGCCTCAGTGGCCCGCTGCACGCGCAGGGCACGCTGCGCATCGCGATGACCGCCTCCGACATCCCGACCGCGACGGGCCTGCCGAACAATGGCTTCGAGGGCATGCGCTTTCTCGGCTATCCGGTGTTCGAAAGCCTCTCGCTGTGGGACCTGACCACGACGGATCGTCTCGCGCCGCTGCGGCCGGGGCTGGCCGAACGTTGGGAGCAGGCGCCGGGCGATCCCAAGACCTGGCTCTTCCACCTGCGGCGTGGCGTCACCTTCCATGATGGCACGCCGTTCAACGCCGATGCCGTGATCTGGAACCTCGAGCGCTACTTCAACAAGGATGCGCCGCAATTCGAGGCGCCGGCCTCGGCGATCGTCCGGGCTCGCGCATCGATCATGAACGGCTATCGCAAGATCGACGATGCGACGGTGGCGATCACCACGACCACGGCCGCTTCCTAT
>DATDBB010000159.1:0-4074 GCA_036525085.1 Allobosea sp. | reverse complement strand
CACCCATCTGATCAAGGTCGCCGGCCAGGCGGCGCTCGGCCAGCGCGCGATGCTCGAGGTCTTCGGCACCGATTATCCGACGCCGGACGGCACCTGCATCCGCGACTATATCCACGTCACCGACCTCGCCCGCGCGCATCTTGCCGCGCTCGACCATCTGCGCGCAGGCGGCGCCAACCTGACCCTCAACTGCGGCTATGGCCGCGGCTATTCGGTCAAGGAGGTCGTCGAAGTGGTGAAGCAGGTCTCGGGCGTCGACTTCCCGGTCAGGCTCTCGGGCCGCCGCGCCGGCGACCCGGCCTCGCTCATTGCCAGGGCCGACCGCATCCGCAGCGAACTCGGCTGGCGGCCCGAGCATGACGACCTCGAGGAGATCGTCCGCCAGGCCCTCGACTGGGAGGACAATCTCAGGACAAGGAACGCGCGCTGAGCGTCCTCAACCCGCCACCGCCAGATCGGCCGGATCCCTGACCTCCGTCACCGTCAGGCGGCGTATCTCGCCCGAGCGCGTCGCCCAGTCGATCGACTTGCCCGCGGCCATGCCGATCAGCGCCACGCCGACCGGCGTCATCACCGAGATCCTGCCGGCATCGACATCCGCCTCTTCCGGCCGGACCAGCGTGATCGTGCTTTCCCGTCCGGACGCCTCGTCCCGGAAGGTGACGCCGCTGCCGATGCGGACGTGATCGGCGGAGCTGCGCCCCTCTGGCAGGATGCGGGCGCGATCGAGTTCGCGGGACAATTCGGCCGCGAGATCGGCCAGGCGCTCGCCGGCGCCAGCGACAGCACGGCTGAGCATGAGATGGTCCTCGGCGGTGAGCACGATGGCCGGCCGCACGGAGCGCTTCGTTGAATTGGTCATGACGAATCCTGAAAAACGGATCGGCAGCCGGCGGCAAAGGTCGATCGACCGTGCCGTTCGCGACTGTCCGAAAGATGTGGAGTGGTGAAGAGTTAAGGCGCCGAACGGCGCCGCATCGGCCCCGAACCCGGAGCGCGCGGCGCGGCGGGCGCGGGGCTAGGAGCCCGCGATGAGGTTGCCCGAGCGGTGGAGACCGCGGCAGAACTGGAGATGGCTGTCCATGGCGACAAGGCTCGGCCAACCGCCCCGCTTTGTCAAATCGCGCCACTGCGACGCAGGTCGCGTCACCGCCATTGCGACACCGCTTAACCTTTGGTTAATCTTGTTCAGGCGCTCTGAAGCGACCCCGTTCTCCAGCCGTCCCGAGAGCCCTCATGCGCCTGTCCGTCATCGCCGCCACGGCCCTGATCAGCCTCGCGCCGGCGCTCGCGCAGACGACGGGCTCGATCAACACCTCGGCCAACGCCAGGGACGCCAAACCGGCGCCGGCGGCGACCCCGGCCAACGCCTCCTTCGACGTCTTCCTGCAGCGGCTCTGGCCGCTGGCCCAGGCGCGCGGCATCTCGCGCACCACCTTCGACGCGGCCTTGCGCGGCGTGACACCCGATCCCTCCATCGTCGCGCTGACGAAGAAGCAGTCCGAATTCACCGCGCCGATCTGGGGCTATCTCAACAGCGCGGTCGGCGGCACGCGCATCCCGCGCGGCCGTGACGCCGCCGCCGACAATGCCAGCGTGCTGGCGCAGGTCGAGGCGCGCTACGGCGTGCCGAAGGAGATCGTACTCGGCGTCTGGGGAATGGAGACCAATTACGGTTCGTTCAAGGGCGACAAGGACACGATCCGCTCTCTCGCGACGCTGGCCCATCTGCGCTATCGTGGCGACTTCTTCCGCGACGAACTCCTGACAGCCCTGGAGCTGATCCAGAAGGGCCATGTCGAGCGCAATGAGTTGCGCGGCTCCTGGGCCGGCGCCATGGGGCACACCCAGTTCATGCCGTCGAGCTACATGAAATACGCGGTCGACTGGACCGGCGACGGCCATGCCGACATCTGGACCTCGACCGCCGACGCCCTGGCCTCGACGGCCAATTACCTCAAGGGCTATGGCTGGGTGCCGGGCCTGCCCTGGGGCCTCGAAGTGACCTTGCCGGAAGGCTTCGACCACAGGTTGCACAAGGCGAGCTTCTCAAGCTTCGCCGCGGCCGGCGTGCGCCGCGCCGACGGCCGCAGCCTCCCGTCCTCGGGCGAGGCGCGCCTGTTCTACCCGGCCGGCCATCGCGGCCCGGTGATGCTGCTGACCGAGAATTTCGACGTCATCAAGAAATACAACTCCTCCGACGCCTATGCCCTCGCGGTCGGCCATCTCGGCGACCGGATCATGGGCCGCGCCGCGATCCAGGCCGATTGGCCGGTCCAGGCGCCGCGCCTCGACAAATCAGGCATGCAGGACGTCCAGCGCCGGCTGAAGGCGCTGGGCCTCTACAACCACGACGCCGACGGGCGCATCGGCACCGGTACCCGCGAGGCCGTGCGCCAATATCAGCTCCGCCATGGTGAAATCGCCGATGGCTGGCCGACCCCGGCCCTGCTGGCGAAGATGCGCGGGGCCCGCTGACGCCGGCGCCGTTACGCACTATATATCCGGGATGCCGGTGATCGGCGCGGGATCGAGAGCCCGATGCGTTTGCGCTCCCTCCTCATGCTTCTGGCGGCCGCCGGCCTCCTTCTCCTGACCGGCGGGCCGACCTCGTTCGCCCAGCAATACCGCCAGCAGCCACAACAGCAGCGCAACTTCTTCCAGTGGTTCTGGCAGCAACCGCAGCAGCCGGCCGCCGTCCAGCCGCAGCGCCAGCGCGTCGCGCCGGTCGCGCGCCGCCGCCCGGCCGCCCCCGTCGTCGTCCGGGACGATCCCGTCATCCCCAAGGTTGATGTCGCCCACCACATTCTCGTCATCGGGGATTCACTGGCCCATCTCCTCGCCGACGGGCTCGAGGAGGCGCTGGAGGACCGGCCGGACCTCGCCGTGGTCCAGAAGGCCAAGCCGGATTCCGGCCTCGTCCGCAACGACTTCTACGACTGGCCCAAGGTCGCGGCCGATCTGCTGGCCGGCGACCAGAAGACCAGCCTCGGCGTCATGATGATCGGCCTGAACGACCGGCAGGCGATCCGCGAGGGCGATACGGTCCATGAGCCGCTGAGCCCGCGCTGGCTCGAACTCTATCGCGAGCGCATCAATGCCGTGACGCAGGTCTTCGCCGCCCGGCGTGTCCCGCTGATCTGGGTCGGCGCACCGCCGGTGCAGAACGCCCGCCTCTCGACCGATCTGGTCACCTTCAACGAGCAGTATCGCCAGCAGGTCGAGCGCACTGGGGGGCAATATGTCGATCTCTGGGGCGCCTTCGTCGATGCCGAGAACCGCTATGCCACGATGGGCCCGGACGTCTCCGGACAGACCATGCGGCTGCGGCTCGGCGACGGCATCCATTTCACCGCGGCCGGAGCGCGCAAGGCGGCGCATTTCGTCGATGTGCTGGTGCGCCGGATGTTCGAGCCGGGCGCGCAGGGCGACGTCATCGCGCTGCCGGTCTCGCCCGACACCGGCGCGCCCTCCAACCCCGAACTCCAGCCCGGCGGCGTCGAGCGCCTGATCGACCAGATGGTCAGCGGCCTGCCCTCGATCAGCCTGCCGGCCGCACTCCAGGCCAAGCCGCTGGCAGGGCCGATCCTGCCGCTGACCGGCAGCGCCGTGCCGGGCGATCAGGCGCTGCTGATCTCAATTCCGGACGCGCGCGGACGCGGCGAGATCGCGAGCCAGCTCGACCGCATCTTCGGCGAGGGCGTGCTACCCGAGCCGAAGCCGGGGCGGATCGACGACCACCGCTGGCCGCGGTGACGCGGAACGCCGGCAAGGCCGGCCCGATCAGCCGGCCATCAGCCTGTCGAAGACCGGGTCGGGGTCATCGACCTCGATCAGGCGCTTGCCCGAAATGACCCAGATCCGCGTCGCGACCGCCCGCACGAAGGCACGGTCATGGCTGACCAGCAGGCAGGCCGTGTCGTGCGCGACCAGCTCGGCCTCCAGCATGTCCTGCCCCTCGATGTCGAGATGGTTGGTCGGCTCGTCCAGCAGGTAGAAATTGGGTTCGGCCAGGCGCAGCAGCAGCATGGCGAGCCGGGCGCGCTGTCCGCCGGAGAGGCGGAGCGTCGGCGC
>DATDBB010000158.1:0-4718 GCA_036525085.1 Allobosea sp. | reverse complement strand
GATGCAGCAGGCGGCGCAGGGCGACGTAGGCGCTGGGCAGGAACACGAGCGCGGCGCAAAGCATCAGGGCCCAGCCCGCATACACCAGAAAGGCCACCGCCACGCCGACGCAGCCGGCGAGCCAGAACGTGAGCACCAGGTCCCAGACATGCTTTTCCAGCGGCTGCTCGCGTCGATGCCGCTGGTGCCAGACCTTCAAGTCGTGGAACTGCTCGAGCTTCACGGCGCCCGCGCCTCCCTGAACGCTCACCAGGTGCCGGGCAGAAGTATGCGCCGGTCGACCTTGTGGATGTCGGTGTGGCCGCAAAAAGCCATGGTGAGGTTCGCCTCGTTCTGCAGCACTTCGAGGGCACGGGTGACACCGGCCTGGCCCATGGCGCCGAGGCCGTAGACGAAGGCCCGGCCGATGAGCGTGCCGCGCGCGCCCAGGGCCCAGGCCTTGAGCAGGTCCTGCCCGGAGCGGATGCCGCCGTCCATCCAGACCTCGATCTTCGAGCCGACGGCGTCGGCGATCGCCGGCAGGGCGGCGATCGAGGAGGGCGCGCCGTCGAGCTGGCGGCCGCCGTGGTTGGAGACGACGATCGCGTCGGCGCCGCTGTCGACCGCGAGCTGCGCATCCTCGGCGTCGAGGATGCCCTTGAGGATGAGCTTGCCGCCCCAGCGCTTCTTGATCCACTCGATGTCGGCCCAGCTCAGGCGCGGATCGAACTGGCCGGCGGTCCAGACGCCGAGCGAGCTCATGTCCTCGACCCCCTTGACGTGGCCGACGATGTTGCCGAAGACCCGCCGCTTGGTGCCGAGCATGCCCAGGCCCCAGCCGGGCTTGGTCAGCAGGTTGAGCATGTTGGCCAAAGTCGGCTTGGGCGGCGCCGACAGGCCGTTCTTGATGTCCTTGTGGCGCTGGCCGAGGATCTGCAGATCGAGCGTCAGGACGAGCGCGGTGACGCCGGCCTTCTTGGCACGCTGGATCAGGCGGGCGCTGAAGTCGCGGTCCTTCATCACATAGAGCTGGAACCAGAAGGGCTGGCCGACATGGTTGGCGATGTCCTCGATCGAGCAGATGCTCATCGTCGAGAGGGTGAAGGGAACGCCTGCTTTGGCGGCGGCCTTGGCCGCGAGGATCTCGCCGTCGGGGTGCTGCATGCCGGTCATGCCCGTCGGGGCGAGGGCGACCGGCATCGCGACCTTCTGGCCGATCATGGTCGATTCCAGCGTGCGGTCGGTCATGTCGACCGCGACGCGCTGGCGCAGCTTCACCTTGGCGAAGTCGGTCTCGTTGGCGCGGTAGGTGCCTTCCGTCCAGGCGCCGGAATCGGCGTAGTCGTAGAACATGCGCGGCACGCGGCGCTTCGCCAGCAGGCGCAGATCTTCGATGGTCAGGGGCTGGGCCATGGTCTCGAGCCTCGATGCGTTTGATCACCCGGCCGGGTGACTCGCATGCCAGGTGCCGGCATGCAAGGCCGCAGGGTCAAGACACACCCATGTAGCGGCCGGGCTTGTGGTTCATGCCGAGCACCGCGTTGAGCACGAGCGTGCCGATCAGCGAGATCGCCAGCCGGTCGAGCGGCAGGACGAAGATCGCGCCGGCGAAGATGCCGGCGTCGATGGCGAGCTGGGTCCAGCCGGCGCGCCAGCCCCGCTTCTCCTGCAGATAGAGCGCGAGGATGTTGACGCCGCCGATCGCGGTGCAGTGGCGGGCGAGCGCGAGCAGCCCCAGCCCCATCGCGCTGCCGCCGGCGAGAGCCGCATAGACCGGCTGGATGGTCGCGATGTCGAGCCAGAGCGGCGTCGCCTGCACCAGGAGCGAGACGAGGCCGACCGCGACGAAGGTGCGCAGCGTGAAGCCCAGGCCCATGCGGCGGAAGGCGAGCCAGTAGAAGGGCAGGTTGATGACCGAGAACAGCAGGCCGAATTCGAGCCCGGTCGCATATTGCAGCAGAAGCGCGAGACCGGCGGCGCCACCGGTCATGATCGTCGCCTTGGCGAAAAGCGCGATGCCGATCGAGACCATCAGCGTGCCGAGCAGGATCGCCAGTGCGTCCTCATAAAGCCGGTGCCGCTCCGTCGACGAAGCGAGGGGGCTGGTGGTCTGCGACATGCGAGCGGGTCCGATTCAGGAGGCGTTCAGGCGGTGCCTGCGATGCAACGGGCGAGCCAGCCCGGCCGGCCTCTAGGTTGAGCCGGCTGGTTCATTCCTGTAGGGCGGCGCTCGACGCCCGTCACTGATCTTCTCGCATCCGTCTTCACGTCCTGCCGAAAGATGTCATCCATGATCCTGCGGCTCGCCGCCACGCTTCTTGCCTGCTCCCTCACCATTTCGACGCTCGCCCCAGCGGCTTGGGCCAAGCAGGCTGCGGCCTCGGTTGCGATTTCGGATGGGGTCGGCTGGAAAACCGGCCGCGAGGCTGCCGCGATCGAGCGGCGCATCGACGGGCTGCTCGGGCAGATGACGCTGGAGGAGAAGGTCGGACAGTTGCATCTGTCGGGGCGTGGGGACGGCTTCGACATCAACCAGGTCAAGGCCGGCCGCATGGGCGCGGTGATGAACTTCGTCGTGCCGGCCGAGGTCCTGGAGGTGCAGAAGGCGGTCCGGCAGACGCGCCTGAAGATCCCGCTGATCATCGGGCTCGATGCGGTCCATGGCTTCTCGACCTATTTCCCGCTGCCGCTCGGCCAGGCCGCGACCTGGAATCCGGCGCTGATCGAGGAGGCCGCCTACTGGACCGGCCGCGAGGCCTCGGCCGCCGGCATCAACTGGACGTTTGCGCCGATGGTCGACATCTCGCGCGATCCGCGTTGGGGCCGGGTGCTCGAGGGCGCGGGCGAGGACGCATTCCTCGGTTCGGTCGTCGCGGCGGCCCGCACGCGCGGCTATCAGCGCGGCGGGGTTGCGGCCTCGGTCAAGCATTTCGTAGGCTATGGCGCGGCCGAGGCCGGGCGCGACTACAACTCGACCTGGATCCCGACGAGCCAGCTCCACGACGTCTTCCTGCCGCCGTTCAAGGCCTCGTTCGAGGCGGGGTCGATGACCGCCATGGCGGCATTCAATGCGCTGAACGGCATGCCGGCCACCGCCCATCGCGGCATGCTGACCGATCTGCTGCGCGGCCAGTGGGGCTTCAAGGGCTTCGTCACCTCGGATTTCGGCTCGATCACGGAGTTGCGGCTTCATGGCATCGCCAAGGACGATGCGGAGGCGGCGCGCAAGGCGCTGCTGGCGGGCATCGACATGGACATGATGGGCGACGTCTACCACAAGCACCTCGGGGGCGAGGTGAAGGCCGGGCGCGTGCCGATGAAGGCGCTCGATGAGGCCGTGCGGCGGGTGCTGCGGGTCAAGTTCCATCTCGGCCTGTTCGATCGCCCCGATGTCGATCCTGCTGCCGCTCCGGCCCTGATGCAGACGCAAGCCGCACGCGAGGTCGCGCTCAAGGCCGCGCAGGAAGGCGCGATGCTGCTCAAGAACGCCAACGACACGCTGCCGATCGGGCCTTCTGTGAAGTCGATCGCGGTGATCGGCGCCATGGCCGTGCCCGAGGACGAGCGGGTCTGGACCGATCCGGCCGGGCTCGGTCGGCGGGTCATCACCCCCTTGCCCGAAGCGCTGCGCGAGCGGCTGCCGAAGGAGGTCAGCGTCGCCTACGAGCCTGCCTTCACCAAGGCCTGCGGCACCGAATTCGCCGACAAGGCGGCCGCGATCCGTGCGGCCGCCGCAAGCGACCTCATCGTCGCGATGCTCGGCGAGGATTGCGAGTTCATGGGCGAGGCTGCCTCACGCACCAAGCTCGACCTGCCGGGCGTGCAGCAGGAACTGCTGGAGGCTCTGGTCGCGACCGGCAAGCCGGTGGTGCTGGTCCTGGCGACGGGGCGGCCGCTCGTCCTGAGCTGGGCCGACAGCCACGTCGCCGCGATCCTGCAGACCTTCCATGGCGGCACCGAAGGCCGTACCGCGATCGCAGACATCCTGACCGGCAAGGTCAATCCGTCGGGCCGGGTGCCGATGAGCTTCCCGCGTTCGGTCGGGCAGATCCCGGTCTATTACGACCAGCTTCCGACGGGGCGGCCGCAGAAGATTCGCCAGCGCTATGAATCGATCTTCATGGACGAGGCCAACGAGCCGCTCTACGCCTTTGGTCACGGGCTGTCCTATACCCGCTTTGCTTACGCGAATGCGCGGGTCTCGAAGCCGAGCATGACGATGAAGGGCACAGTCGAGGTTTCGGTCGACCTGACCAATGCCGGCCCGCGCGACGGGCAGGAGGTCGTCCAGCTCTATATCCGCCAGCGGGTCGCCAGCCGCTCGCGTCCGCTGCGCGAATTGAAGGGCTTCGAAAAGGTCATGCTGAAAGCCGGAGAGACGCGCACGATTCGCTTCCAAATCAACGCAGCGCGGCTCGGATTCCATGACGACGACGGTCGTTACAAGGTCGAGCCGGGCGAGATAGAGATATATCTGGGAGGTTCGTCGCAAACCTCTGTCATGACACAAGTGCTCATGACCAAGTCTTGACCGTTCGCCTTTGTTGCATGCCTGCTGATTGGTCTCGACAAGCCTGAATTTTCGGTCAATTCTAGTCTTCGCGGCCTCCGGACGCTTGCTTCCGTTGGCGGCGAAGACGCGTTGGCTTAGGGGATGCGGCGATGGCGACCGGAACCGTCAAGTGGTTCAATACTGAGAAGGGCTTTGGTTTCATTCAACCTGCGGATGGCGGCAAGGA